>JANOVS010000056.1:0-15932 GCA_031417515.1 Hyphomicrobiales bacterium | reverse complement strand
TCAGCCCAATATGTCGCCCACATCCGCGACCTTGAGGGTGTTCCCCACTACGCTGATCCGCGCAACACCCTCGAGAGCATGGTGAACCGCTTCAAGTCCGAACTTGATCTCACACCCGTTGGTGCCGTTGAGTTGGAGTTCTTTTTGATGGACCGCAAATCAGCCTTGGAGGGAAATCCGCAGGCTCCCAAGTCCCTCGTCAATGAATCGAGACCACAACACTATCAAGCCTATCTCCTGCAAGACGTCGATGACTTCGCGCCTTTCTTCAAAGACCTCTACGCCTGGTGCGACGTACAAAACCTGCCGGCAAAAACCCTGATCGCCGAATATGCACCGGGACAGATGGAAATTGTTCTCCGCCATCGGGCCGATGTTCTGAAAGCCTGCGACGAAGCCATCATGCTGAAACGCGTCATCAAGGCCGCTGCAGAACGCCATGGTCTCTGCGCCACATTCATGGCCAAGCCCTATGCCGAATGGACAGGCTCCGGCATGCACATGCATATCAGTCTGGGCGACAGTGAGGGCAAAAACGCCTTTGCCGCAGAAGAGCCCGCCGAGAATGAATTGTTGATGCACGCCATTGGTGGCTTGAAAGCCGCCATGGCTGAATCCATGTTGATCTTCGCCCCCAATGCCAATTCCTATCGCCGCTTCCGCCGCAATTCCTATGCACCCGTCGCCGCCAACTGGGGCATCAACAACCGCACGGTGTCCTTGCGCATTCCTGCAGGTGCTGCCAGTGCCTGCCACATCGAACATCGCCCCTCCGGCGCAGATGCCAATCCCTATCTGGTCATGGCTGCGATTTTGGCCGGCATGCACTACGGCATCACGGAAAAAATCGACCCTGGCTCTCCCGTTGTCGGCAATGGCTATGAGCGCCGCGCCAAGCACATCCCCGGCAATTGGTATGAAGCCATCGATGCGTTTTATCGGGCCTCAATCCTCAAGGAATATTTCGGCAAACCCTTTGTCGATACGTTCTGTACACTGAAGGAAGTTGAGGCTGACCGGTTTTACCAAGAGCCGATCAAGCGCGATTTCGAGTGGTATTTGAGGACGGTGTGACGGCAGCGAAGGGACCTCATCCGCCCCCCAGATTAAACTTGGGGGCACCTTCTCCACGAAGAGGTGGAGAAGGGAAGCTGGTTTCGCCGCTACTTTAAAACTTGGCAGTGACGGTGGTTGTCGCTTCTCCATTCTTCATGGAGAAGCTGTCGCAACGCGACTGATGAGGTCCCTTCGGCCCTACCCCGCAGCCTCACCCACCAAGCGCAATCCATTCACACCAACAATCTTGACCATTGCACCTTTCGGCAAGTCAGGCCCGTCCACATCCCACAGCGCATCGTCGATCCGCACTTTGCCCGCCCCATGCACAATGGCTTGATCGAGCACCACCGTGCGGCCGACATAGGCCCCATGCCGCTGATTGAGATGCGGCTGATCCGATTTCGGCGAGCGATTGGCCATCACCCATTTCCACGACAGTAGAACCAGCAACAGGGAAAATACTGCAAACAGCGCAATTTCACCTTGCCAACCCAGATTGAAAACCAGATCAGCAATGCCGGTCAACACCGCCGCAGCAGCCAGCCACAACAGGAATATGCCCGGAGCCAACAATTCGCCGATGAGCAGCACAACAGCAGCAATCCACCAGAACCACGGACCAACTATTGGGACAAGCTCATTCATGGTACAGTTCTCCCGACGATAAATTCAAAGTCCACGCCCAACCAAAGGGGCCTCATCCGGCGCGTTGCGCCGTAGCCCACTTGGGCGAAGGGGCATGAGGTCCCTTCAGCTCAAACATTGGGCGGACGCCGTTTGGGTTCTTCGGGTTTGAGCACCGTATTGCCAAAGGCCTCCTTGGCAATTTCAGCGATGCCGGTGATCGATCCCAAAATCGATGTCGCATCAAGTGGCATCATCAGGATTTTCTGGTTCGGCGATTTGGCAAGAGCCTCCAGCGCCTTGATGTAGTTGTTGGCGACAAAATAATTGATGGCCTGTACATTGCCCTTGGAAATCGCCTCGCTCACCATCTGCGTGGCCTTGGCTTCGGCTTCAGCTGAGCGTTCGCGTCCCTCGGCTTCCCTGAAAGCTGCTTCACGGCGACCTTCTGCCGCCAGCATCACCGATTGTTTTTCACCCTCGGCCTTCAGAATGGCGGCACTGCGTGAACCTTCGGCTTCGAGGATCGCGGCGCGCTTGTCGCGTTCCGCTTTCATCTGGCGGCCCATGGATTCCACCAGATCCCTTGGCGGATTGATGTCCTTTATTTCAATGCGGGTCATCTTGACGCCCCAAGGCTGGGTGGCCTGATCAACAACACCCAGCAGGCGGTGATTGATCTCGTCGCGTTGCGACAACAGACTATCAAGTTCCATGGAACCCATGACCGTGCGGATATTCGTCATCACCATGTTGATCACGGCATTGTGCACGTCCTGCACTTCATAGGCGGCTTTCGCTGCATCCATGATCTGGAAAAACGCCACGCCATCCACCGTCACCATGGCGTTGTCGCGGGTAATGACTTCCTGGTTCGGCACGGGCAGCACCCGTTCCATCATGTTTTGCTTGTGGCCAACCCGGTCGATGAACGGGACAATCAGACCAAGGCCGGGCGTCAAGGTGCGCACATATTTACCGAAGCGTTCGACCGTATAGTGATAGCCCTGCGGCACCATGCGAATGGCCCGCAATAAATAAAACACCACCACCGCCAACAGCACCAAAACAAAAATACTGCCTCCGGGAATTCCAAGTTCTTCAAACATCGTTGAGCCCTTCGTTTGATTCGCCTTACATCACAATGAATATACTCCGATCAGCCGCAACTCAAAGCCAGCCCTTGAGTTCATTGCGGACAATTTTTTCCAGCATGGAAAGTGAAAGATCGGAATCATTCAAGCAAGGTACCACGCTGAAATTTTTGCCACCATGCTCCTCAAAGGTTTCCTTTAATCCCATCGACAGTTCTTCCAAGGTTTCAACGCAATCCGACGCAAAGCCCGGTGAAATCATCAACAGGTTTTTCACACCTAGCCCCGGCAGTTTTTCAACTGTGTCCTGGGCATAGGGTTGCAACCACTCGGCCCTGCCGAAGCGCGACTGGAAAACCAGTTGCATTTCATCGGGTGACATGCCCATTTTCTGCCGCACCAGCCTGGCGGTTTTCTGGCACTGGCAATGATAGGGATCGCCCTTGTCGAGATACTCCTTTGGCAAACCGTGAAAGGCCATCAGAATGCGATCAGGCTTCCAACTGAGTTGCTTCAGGTAATCCGTCAAGCTCGCGGCGATGGTTTCAATAAAAACGCTCTCATCAAAATACGGCGGCACCACCCGGATGGCAGGTTGCCAGCGCATGCCTTCGAGAGCTTCACCAAGCTTGTCCATGACCGATGCAGTGGTCGCAGCCGAATATTGCGGATAAAGTGGAAACACCAAAACCCGGTCACATCCCCGGTCTTTCAACGCCTGCAAGCGCTCGGCAATCTTCGGAAATCCATAACGCATCGACCAATCAACAATCACCTGATCGCCAAACGCCCGCTGCAAACCCTCAGCCTGTCCCCGCGTAAAAGTCTTTAGTGGTGACTCGTTGCGCTCCCGGTTCCAGATTGCTTCATAGGCATGGCCGCTTTTCTTCGGGCGAATTGTCAGAATGACCAGATTGAGGATCAGCCACCACAGGAACCGGTTCACTTCAATCACCCGTCGATCAGAAAGGAATTCCTTCAAATAGCGCCGCATCGGCCAATAAGTCGTGGCCTCCGGTGTGCCAAGATTGACCAGCAACAGCCCAATGCGTTGCGGCAAGACAGGCGGATGCCCCGGCGGCAAAACGACAGTGGACAAGGCAGCAGTATCAGTCAATTTAGCCATCAATTACCTCACATCAGTTCATTCGATACACGCCTTACGGAAACCTGCAAACCCCGGTTTTAAATGGACTGCCTCCACTAAAGCATTGAAAATGGACGGACTGCGGTTGATTCGCGCTGGGGACGCACTTCATTGGTAAATATATCTCAGGATGTTGTCAGTCCCACCCCCGGGCGCGGGCCAACAAATTCCCATGCTGAATTGACGGCTGACAGCCAGTCGATGGTCAGTGAATTGCAGGTCAACCTCGCTGTCGGCACCATGCCGCTGTTACTGATGTTTCACGCCTGCGCCACAGTCAGCATTTTCCGCTTCAACAGCCAGTGCGATGTAACTTTTGTTTGCCAGAGTTGGCATTGGCTGTCGGCACTGATCGGAGCGGCATTTGCCGGTTTTGCGATAGTCTGGTGGCGCTGGCAAAAATCCGGCGAGGCAGCCCGGAAGGCAGAATTTGCCTTGCGATTGTTGGAATTGCTTTGCCTGATGTTTGCACTGGTCTGGGCCATGCCGGCTGCTGCTTATGTGGCGAGCCAGAGCACGTACCCGATCCTTCCCATCATCGGCATATCCCTTGCCATGATGGGCGTTTCCGTTGTCTCGCTGCTGCGCGTACCGGTTGGCGCAACCGTCTTTGTTTGCCTGATGACCGCAACCCTGGCCTATTGCAGCTTTCTCGCCCTGCAACAATTCAACCTCATTGCGGCCTTTGTCTGCATCATCTATGGCTTGGTGCTGGTTGGACTTGTGGTGCAATCCCACCTTGAATTCAAGCGACGCATCACAGCGGAACAGGAAGTGCGCCACCAACAACACGTCATCAAGCTGCTACTCAATGATTTCGAACGCGGCACCAGCGACTGGCTATGGGAAACCAACGGCCAGGGCTTCCTGACTTACTATTCTCCCCGACTGGCTGAATTGTTGAATGTCGATCCCCTTGAATTGCAAGGTCGTTCAATGCGTGAGGCCTTGTCTGGTTTTGCCGATGCCGCAAGCTGGCATGACCTGGAAATGGCCCTTGCCAAAAAGGCTTCAATAAACTCCCTGCCCCTCACGTTGTCACGCCGTGGATTTGCAGCCAATTGGGAAATTTCGGCGCAAGCCTTGCATGACACAACCGGTGAATTCGCGGGCTACCGTGGCGTTGGACGAGATGTCACGGCCAGGCACAACAGCGAAGTAAACCTCAAGTCGGCCATCGCCGACAGCGAGAAAGCCAGTTCAGCAAAATCCCAGTTCCTTTCCATCATCAGCCACGAATTGCGCACCCCGATAAATGCCATCGTCGGTTTTGCGGAATTGCTGCGCTATGAGGGCGACCAGCCGCTCAGCACCTTCCAGCACAACGAATATTGTGATACGATCCTCGACAACGCCCGAAGCTTGCAATCAATGATCAATGACCTGCTGGACGCAACCCGGCTCGAAAGCGGCGTCTTGAACCTGGTGGACCAGGACAATGACGCGGCTGAACTGGTGGAAAGCATTGTCCGGCTGCATGCCCACCAAGCTGAACAAGCCGAGATTACCATCATTTGCAAAACCACTGACGGCATCAGCCTGCGTGGCGATGTCTCGCGCCTGAAACAGGTGATTACCAATCTCCTCGCCAATGCCATCAAGTTTTCACCCCGGGGTGGCTTGGTGCACGTGCAGATACTGCGCGGCTCCGGGGGACAGTTTGTCTTGCAAATCCGCGATGCCGGCGTTGGCATTCCACAACACGAATTGGAAAGTGTTTTTGAAACCTTTGCCCAGGTTGAAAGCGGCAGTACCCGGCGCTTTGGCGGTATAGGTCTTGGACTTGCCATCGCCCGTCGCGTTGCCAGGTTGCACGGTGGTGACGTGACCTTGGACAGCGTCCATGGCGCAGGCACCACAGCCCACCTGACAATTCCGGCAGACCGTATGACATGGGCAACCAGTCCGGCTCTGGCGGCCGAGGCCGACAAACAAGTCGCGTGATATGTCACCCGTTGCGTGAGCTGGTTGATTGGGCCAAAAGTCCTGCATGACTTCGAACACACCCCGACGCACGCCGCCTTTCATGGGCACCACGCCAGCCAAAACCGCCAAGGGTTCTGATCTGGCGGTTTTTGGCGCTGGACACGGAACACCCTATAAAACCATCGACAACCGGGTCCATCAAAAAGCCCCCGATGCCTTTCGCATGGCGCTCAAGGAAGACGCCGCCTGGCTGGAGAATTGGGATTGGGATTTTGATGGGCCACTTTTGCCAACTGGCTTCAAGGCCGTTGATCTCGGCAACCTCGCCACCAAACCTAAAGAAGGCTTCAACAACCGCCTGAAAATCCGCAATGCCACGGCGGCGATTTTGAAAGCAGGTGCCGTGCCTGTGATGTTTGGTGGCGATGACAGCACACCCATTCCTTTCATCGAAGGCTTTGCCGCTGGCGCCCAAGCCATCACCATTCTGCAAATTGATGCCCACATCGACTGGCGTCACGAACGTGAAAAAGAAACCATGGGGTTCTCCTCCACCATGCGCCGTGCCTCTGAGCAGGCTCATGTCTGGCGCATTGTGCAAGCAGGTGTTCGGGGATTGGGATCAGCCCGCGAACAGGAAGTGCAGGACGCCAGGGATTGGGGGGCGAGACTCATTTCATCCCGCCGCATTCATCACCACGGCATCAATACAGTGCTGGAACATATTGAACCTGACAGCGATTGTGTCATCTGCCTTGATCTCGATGTGCTCGACAGTTCCATCATGCCAGCCGTGGCCTATCCGTCTCCCGGTGGTCTCACCTATGTGCAACTCACTGATCTGATTGCAGGCGTTGCCGCAAAAACCCGTATCGCCGGTTTTGCCATGGTGGAATTTGTACCCAAGCGCGATCTCGCAGGCACCGCAGCCTTCACGGCGGCCCGCATTGCCAGCCACATCATGGGCCATGTGGCCCGTGCAAAAAAGCCCACATTGTAATGACAGCAGCCCCCGGCTTTGCTGAAGCTTTCAAACTTTGGGGCAAGATTGGCCTGCTTTCGTTTGGCGGTCCTGCCGGGCAAATTGCATTGCTGCACAAGGAAATTGTCGAGCAGCGAAGCTGGATTGAGGAAAAGGAATTTCTCGGCGCCCTGAATTTTTGCATGTTGCTGCCGGGCCCAGAGGCCATGCAACTCGCCACCTATTGCGGCTGGAAACTGCTTGGCCTTCGTGGTGGACTTGCCGCCGGATTGCTTTTTGTGCTGCCCGGTGCCGTGGTCATGCTGGCACTCTCAATGCTTTATGCCACGGTCGGAAATTTGCCTGTGGTGCAGGCCCTGTTTTGGGGCATCAAGTGCGCCGTCGTTGCCATTGTCTTTCAAGCCCTGATCAAAATCGCCGGGCGCGCCCTGAAAACCCGATTTGACTGGGCCATTGCCGCAGCAGCTTTTGTGGCCCTGTTTGTTTTCGCCCTGCCCTTTGCGCTGGTGGTTGCCATCGCCGCGGTGCTTGGATTTTTTCTGGCCGCAGATACCAGCACAGATGCAACAGTTGTAAAACGTCCAACAGTTCAGGCCACCGTGAAGACCATTGCCGTCTGGCTCTTCCTGTGGCTGCTGCCCTTGGCCCTGCTCCATGCCGTGCTCGGCTGGGATCATGTCCAGTCCGAATTGGCCCGTATGTTTTCGATTCTCGCAGTTGTCACCTTCGGCGGTGCCTATGCGGTGTTAGCTTCACTCGGCCAAACCGTGGTGGAACAAACGGCATGGCTGACACCCCAACAAATGATGGACGGTTTCGGACTTGCTGAAACTACGCCGGGTCCGCTGATCCTCGTCGGCCAGTTTGTTTCCTTCACCGCCGCTACCCATGTGCAAGGCAGCCTGTGGGCGGGTGTTGCCGCCAGTTTGAATTTCCTCTGGATGACATTTGTACCCTGCTTCCTGTGGATTTTTGCGGGCGCACCGTGGATCGAATATCTGCAAAATCATCCGCGTCTGAAATCTGCCCTGTCCGCCATCACCGCCGCCGCCACAGGCGTCATTCTCAATCTCAGCCTGTGGTTTGCCCTGCACGTTATATTCGCCAAAGTGTCACGGCTGCCCACACCCCTGCCCCTCTGGTGGCCAGATTTTTCAACGCTTGATCTGCCAGCCCTGGTGCTATGCCTCGGCCTCGCATTCGTCGTCCTCCGCCTCAAGGCTGGCATTCCCAAAACGCTGGCCTTGGCAGCCATTGCCGGACTATCATGGCATTTCGTCAAAACATTCACCTGAGTCAATGAATCCACATGCCAAAAACCCGCCCTCTCGTTGGCTTGCCCGCCGACACCCATGAAAAAGATGGTTTTCTCTTCCACTCCCTCGGCGACAAATACGTCCGTGCACTGACGGATGTTTCCGATGTGGAACCCGTGATGATTCCGTCTTTCATCGATACCGACAATCTTGATGGCTTGCTGGGTCACTTTGACGGCGTGTTGATGACAGGTGCTGTTTCCAATGTGCATCCGCCGCACTATGGCGAGGACGCTTCAACCGACCACGAACCCTACGATCATCACCGCGATGCCACCACACTCAAGTTGATCAAGGCAGTGATTGCACGCGGCATTCCCCTGTTCTGCATTTGCCGGGGCTTTCAGGAATTAAATGTGGTGATGGGGGGCAGCCTTGAAACCGAGCTGCAACGCGGCGATGGACGGCTCGATCACCGTGCGCCAAAATCTGACGACGTTGATGTGCGCTATGCAGCAAGCCATGCCATTGCCCTGACCAAGGGCGGCCTGCTGTCCCACATCCTCGGCAAACCGGAAACCAAGGTAAACTCCATCCATCGCCAAGGCATCAAGCGATTGGGGGCCGGCCTGCAAATCGAAGCCGTGGCACCAGATGGGATTATTGAAGCCGTATCCGTCAAAGGTGCCAAGGCTTTCGCCTTTGCCACCCAGTGGCACCCCGAATTCAAGGCCGCAAAAAATCCGGATTCGGTGAAGCTGTTCAAGGCCTTTGGTGATGCCGTCCGTAGCCATGCGCGGATGCGGCAAGAAAGCCTTGTGGGCCGGCGGAGTGCGTAGCCAAAGGGAACTCATCCGCCCTTTTGTTCAGCCTACACCAACTCCGACAACTCACCCAGCGACACAATAACCCGCGCTGGTTTTCCCGGAATTTTATCATCGCGCTTCGGCGTCCTTGCCACGCGCACCGCCTGAAAACCAAATTGTGCCGCTGCCTGGGCATCCCAGCAATTGGCCGATACAAAGCAAACTGACGGCGCATCCTGCAGGTGGAACCTCTGCATGGCCAGCCGGTAAACCCGGCGGCTTGGTTTATAAATGCCAACTTCTTCCGCTGAAATCACATGCTCAAACAACTTGTCGAGGCCTGCATGTCGAACGGCCGAATCCAGCATGGAGGGACTGCCGTTGGAAAGTATGGCCGTGCGCTTGCCCAGTTTGCGTAAAGCTGTGAGAGCACCTGCCACATCTTCATAGGCATCAAGCTTGAGATACAGCGTCATCAACTCATCGGCCAGACCAACTTCGGCAATGTCAAGTTCCGCCATGGCATAGTCAAGGGCATCGCGCGTCACGGCCCAGAAGTCGGCGTGGGTTCCCATCAGACTGCGCAGCCAGGTATATTCGAGTTGCTTCTGTCGCCACAGGATTGCCAGATTTGCTGCCTTCTCGCCAATTTCGTGGGCGAGCTTTTCAATCGGCGACGCCACATTGAACAAGGTTCCATAGGCGTCAAACACGCAAACCTGCACGCCTTCGAGTTTCGCGGGTTTTTCAGTCATCGTGCAGCCCCATCCCAGCCCGAACCTTTTTTGTCACACGACACTACAGCAAGTTCAGCCGATGCTGGCAAGGCCGGGGAATTGTTCCAGCAACCAATAGGACAGGCTTTGCATGCCACCCGTCAGGAACATCAGGCCAGCAAAGACCAGCAATCCGCCCATGATTTTTTCCACGACCGGCAGGTGGCGGCGAAAACGCCGGGAAAAGCCGAGGAACGTGTCCATGCTATAGGTGGCAATCAGAAACGGAACGCCCAAGCCCAGGGAATAACTGCCGAGCAGCAACATGCCCCGCGTGACATTTTCTTCACTGCCAGCCACCGACAGAATGGCTGCCAGTATGGGACCGATGCAGGGTGTCCAGCCAAAGGCAAAGGCAAGACCGATGAAATAGGCCCCAAACAATGAGACGCCAGAACTTTGGTGATGATAGCGGGCTTCCCGGCCCAAAAAGGCAATCTTGAACACTCCCAGAAAATGCAATCCCATGATGATGACCATAAGACCGGCAATTTTGGAGAGCAGATCAAAATGCGTCCGCAACACTTGCCCCGCCGCTGAAGCAGTGGCACCCAGTAAAACAAATACGGTTGTAAAGCCGAGGACAAACAACAACCCGGTCAGCATCACATAAGCTTTGTGGCGCATGGCCACGGGGGCTTCTTGCGTCGTCAGGTCTTCCAACGACACGCCGCTGATGTAACACAGATAGGGCGGCACCAGGGGCAGAACGCAAGGGCTGAGAAAACTCAGGACGCCTGCAACAATTGCAGCACCAAATGATATGTCAAGGCTCATGTCTTTTCATTGGCAGGGAAGGCGGGTTTAGGCAATTGACAGTTTATCACAGGTCAGTGTGCTGCGTTTATCTTATAGGGCTGTAAAAGCCTTCTTCACTTTTTCGCCCCATTGTCCGATCATGAGGCCATGAATCGGAGAATGTGGATTGTGAAGAAACTTTGCCTTTTGGTTTTGGCCTTTTTGGGTGGCGCACAACCTGCAATGGCGCACCCTCACGTCTGGACTGTTATCCGAAATACGGTGGTCGCTGGACCTGATGGCAAGATCACCGGGCTCAAGGTTGATTGGACCTTCGACGAAACCTATTCCGGTTTTGCCCTTGAGGGCCTTGACACCAATGGCGACGGCACATTCGCGCCTGAGGAAATCGCTCCTCTGACCAAAGAGAATATTGAAAGCCTGGTGGAATCGAATTATTTCATTTCGATCAAGCAATCCGGCAAGTCTCTGCCTTATGCGCCAGTCACCGAGTATGGCCAAAGCTATGACGGGGCAAAGCTGACCTTGTCGTTTTTGTTTCCCTTGAAACAGGTTGCCGACGCCAAATCAGGCCCGATTGAATTCAAGGTCTATGACCCTGATTTTTTCATCGCCTTTGATTATGCAACGGAGAATCCGGCCAAGCTTGAAGGTCATTTGTCAGCGGGCTGTGCAATGACATTGAAGCCGCTGCCGACAACCGAGGAACTGGATCAAACCCGCACTTTTCTGGCCGACAAGGGCACCGATTGGAAGCCCGAGGACCCCCAGGATTTCGGCGCCATGTTCGCCCAGGCCCTGGTCGTTTCATGCGGTTGATGACAGGACTGGTGCTTGTGGCCAAAGGGACCTCATCCGGCGCGTTGCGCCACCTTCTCCACGAAGGCGTGGAGAAGGGACAATATGGGGGAGCTGTCCCTTCTCCACGCCTTCGTGGAGAAGGTGCCCGAAGGGCGGATGAGGTCTCTTTGGTCACATGCGCGACCCCTGCCGTTGCCATGATCATCCGCTGCCTGTTGTTGCTGGTGGTGTTGTTTTGTGCGCCCTCTGCGATGGCCCAGGAAACCCCGGCCGACACCGCACCCAAAACCGTCGTCATCGACAAGCGCAAACTGTTGGTGCAGCCCCGCAATACTGATGGCTCTGTCATTTTGCCAGCCTTTCGTGATGATCCGGTTTTTTGGCTTCAGGGCCAGCAACAGAATTTCTCAAGAGCCATGGCGGCGTCAATCCGTCAGTTGCGGGCAGCCCCATCAGCTTCGGCGGGCTGGACACTTTTCTTTTTGAGTTTTCTTTATGGTGTGTTGCATGCCGCTGGCCCCGGCCATGGCAAGGCGGTGATTTCCGGCTGGGTCTTGGCAACCGAGAATGAATTGCGCCGGGGCATTCTTATTGCCTTCATGAGCGCCATGATTCAGGCCCTCACTGCCATTGTGATTGTCGGGTCTCTGGTTTTGCTGGTGCACAACGCCAGTGCCATGGCGCGGGATGTCGCGGGATTTCTGGAAAGTGCCAGCTACGCCATGATTGCCGCCATGGGGTTTTATCTGGCTTGGACGGGTTTGCGGCGCATGGTGCCGCAAGCTCCGAAACCAGTCTTGGCAGGGGAACATCAGTTTGAATTGGTTTCGCGTCCGCAAGTTGGGGTGGGTGCTTCTCACATTCACGACGAAAATTGTGGCTGTGGCCATGCCCATGCCCCGGCAGCGGTGGCGGTGCGCGGCGACTGGTCCCTGTCGCGAGCTTTTGCATTGGCTTTTTCTGTGGGGATCAGGCCCTGTTCTGGTGCCATTCTGGTCTTGATCACATCCTATTCCCTTGGCCTGTTTTGGGCGGGTGTTGCCTCGACATTGGCCATGGGTTTTGGGGTTTTCCTGACGATTTCTGCGATTGCCACCTTGGCGGTGTTTGCCAAATCCACGGCCTTGAAATTTACCGCCGCTGATAATCCTTTTCTGGTCTGGTCCGTAAAACTGGGAAAGCTGCTCGTGGGTCTTGGCATTGTGGCGCTGGGTGGGGTGTTGTTCTGGGGTTCACTGGGTGGCGTAAATGGAAGTTTATAGGCGATGATGCGACAGGTTTTGGCTTTGCTGGGTTTTCTGGTTCTGTGTTTGGGGGTTGGTGCGCTGGGTGGCTGGGCCACGTCGCAAGCGGTGGTGGAATGGTATCCAACCCTGGTGAAGCCCTCGTGGCAGCCACCGGCCTGGCTTTTCGGTCCGGTGTGGACCGTGCTTTACATCATGATGGCCGTTGCTGCCTGGCTGGTCTGGCGGGCTGGCAATGCTCGCGCCGCGCTGATGTTGTTTGGCGGGCAATTGTTGCTGAACCTCGCCTGGTCGTTCCTGTTTTTCGGCGCGCGCTCGCCGGGTTTGGCCCTGCTCGATATCGCAGCCCTGTGGCTGGCCATTGCCGCGACGATTTTTGCTTTCTCGTTTAAAAGCCGGATCGCCGCCTTCATGATGGTGCCCTATCTCTGCTGGGTGAGCTTTGCCACAGCCCTCAATGCCGCCATTTGGACCTTGAATTAAGGGCCGGTAGTTGGAGTAATTCTGACACAATTGGAATCGGTTCCCCAAAATCAACCGTCATCCCGGCGATGGCCGGGACGAGGCTTTTTTAGTGGTATCAATAGCTTGCCACACATTGAGCCTCGCCCCGGCCTTCGCCGGGGTGACGGATATACTGTGATTTGATTTCAACTAATCTGGCACTGCTCTAAGGTCGGGGCAGCCCATTCTCATGTGAGGCAGATTTTCCTAGTTGACTCCTTCATTCCCATGCGATAGAACATAACTAGAACATTCAGGACATCACATCATGCGTAACCACCCGATGCCATATCAGGCGGCGGCGGGGCCGGGTATTTTTGCGCCCGGTCTCAGCCCTGTGCCCAACGACGAGCGCCAACAGGCCCAGCTTTTGGTCGCCCGCCTGCGCGATCATATCGCCAGAATTGAGGGCCGCATTGAAGGCCGTATTGAAGGACGCTTGCAGAAACCAGTTTACAGCCGCAGCGACCGCCGCCCCGCGCCGCACTGGTGTTTCGGACTGGAGGATATCGATCGTCATTTACCCGAAACAGGCCTGGCCCGTGCGGGCCTCCACGATATTGCACCGCACAAATATGGCGATAATCCCGCCGCAATGGCCTTCGCCCTCGCCCTTGCTCACGGTCGCTTGCAGGTGGCAGGTGAGAAGCGCCCCCTATTATGGTGTCGCATCGAAACTGAAGTCCGGGAACACGGCAACCTCTATGGTCACGGTCTGGAAACTCTCGGTCTTTCCCGCCAGCGTTTCCTCACGGTCACCCTGAAAAAACCGGTCTCCCTCTACTGGACCATGGAGGAAGCCCTTAAATCCGGCTGTTTGGCCGCCGTGATCGGCGATGCTGCGCCGCAACATGAAACACTCACCACCACCCGTCGCCTATCCCTGGCCGCAGCCCAGGGAAAATCGGCGGGATTGTTGGTTTTTATTCGAAACTATGAAGGTTCAACGTCAAGCACGAGTCGCTGGCAAGTCTCCACAGCCCCCTCCCAGGCCCCGCCCCTTGATGGCAAATCCCCCGGCAGCCCCAGCTGGCACCTCACCCTCAACCGCATCCGCAGCGGCAAACCCGGCCAATGGACCGTAAACTGGCAAAAACATCATGCGACGCATCATTTCACTCTGGTTCCCGGCCTTTCCGGTGGAGCGCTTTATCCGGGAACGCCGGAAATTGCGGGGCCCCACCCCACCCCAGAGCCTGCCCTTCGCGCTGGTTGAAGGTGGCACTAAAGGTTTGCGGCTGTCTGCCCTCAATCAGGCCGCCCGCAACTTTGGCCTGATGCGTGGCCAACGACTGGCCGATGCCCGCGCCGCCGTGCCCGATCTCCTGACGGAACAACATGAAACGGAAAAAGATGTGACCAGTCTCTTGGGTCTTTGCCGCTGGATGGAGCGTTACAGCCCCTGGGTCGCGCCCGATGGCCGGGATGGCATCCTGCTCGATGTGACGGGTATTCCGCATCTCTTTGGGGGTGAAGCCGCCATGCAAAAAGACATTCAAAACAAACTCATGGCCTATGGTTTCAGCAGCCGTGCGGGCCTTGCCGAAACCATCGGCGCCGCCTGGGCCCTGGCCCATTATGCCGCCCCCTTCAGCACAGGCGCGGATACCTTCAAAAACCTGCCAATTGAGGCTTTACGCATCGACACCAATGCTGCACGCACCTTGCGCCGCTTGGGATTAAAAACCATCGGCTCGCTACTATCGTTGCCGAGGTCCAGTCTGGCCCGACGGTTTCGCGGCGAATCCATCGATGAAAATGTGCTGTTGCGCCTGGATGAACTGCAAGGCCACCGCCATGAACCCCTGAATGCCATCAACCCGCCATCCTCCTTCATGGCCCACCGCGCCCTGATGGAACCCGTCATCACCCATGAAGGCCTGCAAGCGATCCTCAGCGCCCTCACGCAAAACCTTTGCCACGACCTTGAAGCCAAGCGACAGGGAGCTTTGCGGCTGATCCTCAAACTCTTCCGCAGCGATGGCAGCCGGGCCCAGCTTCCGGCAGGGCTTTCGGCTCCCTCCCACAACCCGGGCCACATCCTGCGGCTTCTCACCCCCAAGCTTGACAGCCTCGATGCCGGCTTTGGTATTGACGCCATGACCCTGGAAGCCCGCGAAACCGCCTCCATGGTCGAGCGGCAATATGGCTTCACTGATGATGTGAACCAGCAAACCCTCTCCCAACTCAACGACCGGGTGATGAACCGCCAGGACCAGACCCTGACACAATTGCAAGCCCTGCAAAGCCATGTGCCCGAACGGGCAGAAATTGCGGCAGGCTTCAGCGAGACGACCCAACCCGCACTGACCTATCCCATGCAAAACCACCGCCCCCTCCTCATCTTCGAGCACCCGGAACCGGCCGCCGTTATCGCCGCCGTACCCGATGGTCCACCCATGCGATTGACCTGGCGGCGCGTCACAAGGCGCATCGTCAAATCCCGCGGCCCCGAACGCATTGCACCGGAATGGTGGAAACTCACGTCAGGTGAACGCCCCCGCGATTACTATAGCATCGAAGACGACCAGGGCCGCCGCTACTGGCTCTACCGCGATGGTCTCTATGGCGAGGAGAATGACCAGCCGCCCAAATGGTTCGTACACGGACTATCGGCGTGAGCAGCTATGCCGAACTCTGTTGCGCCTCCAACTTCTCCTTCCTGCACGGTGGCTCCCATGCCGAGGAACTTGTCACCCAAGCCAAGCATCTGGGATTGTCGGCGATTGCCGTGACGGATCAGAACACATTGGCTGGGATCGTCAGAGCCCATGGTGCGGCGAAGGATCAGGGTTTGCGGTTTGTTGTCGGGGTGAGGTTGGAGCTTGAACTCCATCCCTCTCCCCGCGCGGGAGAGGGTGCCGCGCCCTTGCGCGGCGGGAGAGGGAAGTCTTCCCCCTCCCGGTCCCTACGGGACCACCCTCCCCCGCGAGGGGGGAGGGTAGACTTGTTCG
>JANOVS010000055.1:0-1657 GCA_031417515.1 Hyphomicrobiales bacterium | reverse complement strand
AACCAGTATCGGTCGGCACAGACCTGCACATCGAACAGTCTGGCATTCCATTGACCTGGTAGTTGTGCACCAACAGGCCTGGCCCGATGATGACGCCCGTTGCGATGGTGTTGTCTGCCGGAGTGGTTGCGTACGCCGGGTTGATGGTGACACCGGCCGGTGAAGCAGTTACCGCCTTGGAAACCACCGTGATGCCAGTGCCAAAGCCAAAGGTGTCGACCAGGTTGTAGGTGCCGTTACCGGCGCCCGCCGCGTTCGTGACGGCGATACCGTAGACGATGGTGAGCGTGCCGTTTGCGTTACGCACTGGCTCGCTGACCACCGACTTGACCACTGTGATGGCGGGGTCAGGAATCAGAGCACAGTCACTAGAACTGGCTGATGCCCCCTGCGAGGTGACCGTTGCGGTGTTGAGCGTGCCCGTCGCCGGATCGCCCGGGTCGCAGTCGCGATCGGCGCTGGAGCCAGCGACCGTGACACGGACATTGATGGTGTAGAGGTGCTGGCCCAATGCCGGGATGCTGACGTCGTCGGCCAACGTGTTGCCGGGCGCAGACGCACCGCCGGTGAAACCGACGATGGCACCGCTGGGCCCAGTGGCCGTGGTGCTGACGACAGTGATTCCGGTACCGAAGTGGAAGGTGTCGGCCAGGTCGTAGAGCTCAGCGATTTGGCTGGCACTGGTGACCGTGACTGTGTAGGTGACATCCCATTGGGTCGGCTGGCCCGCCACAGGTGTGGCGGCGGAAGCCGTCTTGAGGACTGTGACTGCTCCGCGCTGGCTGTTGGTGTAGGTGCAGGTCACCACTTCGCCGGGGGCGAGGTCGATGGTGGCGACGCCAGTACCCAGAACCACCGTGCTGCCGTCCGAGCAGGTGGCCGCGGTGAGCGCCCATCCAGTCTGACCGACTTCGGTTACTGTGTAGCTGACGTTCGGCGTCAGCGTGAAGCCGCTGTCGGCCGGAGCCGCGGCGTCGGTCAGCGAGAAGTCCGGGTCGGTGCCCGTATCCCAGCTGGCGTTGAAGTCGAAGCTGACCGGCGAGGCGGCGGGGATCGTCACCTTGTCGATGATGATGCGTCCGAGCTTGGTGTTGGTGATCGCGCAGCGGTAGGCAGCGCCAGGCTGGGCGATGAACGTGGTGGCAATCGGGCTCCAGCTGGCAACGCCGGCCGGGTCGATCTCACAGGTGAGTGTTCCCTCGATCCACTCGCTCAGCAGTTGCTCGCTGACCGTGTAGCTGACGCCTGGGACCAGGCCGGTCAGCGCCGATGAACCGGAGCCACCTGTGGTGGTGACCACCAGTGGTGAACCAGCCAGGTTGGTGACATCGAAGTTGAAGGCTCGGTCGCCGCCGACCGCTGTCTTGTTGATGATCAGGGTCGGGGTGATGGCGGTGTTGGTGAACCTACAGGTCACCGTCTCGCCAGGGCCGACCGCGATCTCAGCGGTCCGCGTGATCGTTGAGACAACCGAAGCGTTGCTGCAGGTCAGACCTGTCAGGTTCCATCCATCAGTGACGCCTTCGGTGACCGTGTAGGTGGCACCAGCAACAGAAGTCGATGTGACACCCGTAACCGTCTTCGAGCTGGCGAGCGCGTTGAGTTCGCTGCCGTCGTCGTCGAGATTGAAGTTGCCGACCGGTGCGTCGCCCGTGAA
>JANOVS010000054.1:0-6066 GCA_031417515.1 Hyphomicrobiales bacterium | reverse complement strand
GGCCTTCGGCCACCTCCTCCCCGATGAAGAATCGGGTTGGAGGGTAAATGCCCTCCAACCCGCGCCTTACGCGGGGAGGAGGTGGCCGAAGGCCGGAGGTGGGGGACAACTTGCAAGGAGCATGGATATGCAAAAAGTTCTGCCGGGTACATCGCGGGAAGCTCTCGGACTGGTCATCAACCATTGGCGCAGTCTGCTGCAAATCAGCGCCATTCCGCTGGCGTTTTATATGCTTGCCACATTCTTGCAAATCCGCACCTTGGGCAACCTGTATCGCAGCATGGGGTCGATGATTGAGGGCGACCAGATCAACCCGGCGTTTATAGGTGAATATTTCAAATCCATGGGCCTGACCATGATCGGCAGTCTGCTGGGTGGTGCTTTCATGATGTTGATGTTTGTGCAGATCATCCGTTTTCACAACAGTGGCGAGGTGCGCTGGTTGATCACCGACAAGGCCGGATTGAAGGCCGCCCTGTTCACGCTGCTTTACGCCATCGGCATCATGATGTTGACCATGCTGGCTTATATGGGGGCGCTGTTCGCGTTGCTGATTGTTTCCATCATCCCCGCCATATTGATCGGTGGTTCAGGCGCAGGCGCTATTGGCGCGGGCATTCTGATGTTTATCGGCGTGCTCTGTTTGTTGGCATTCCTCTACTGGTTCATGTTCCGCTTCATGGTGGGATTGCCTGGCGTGGCGCTGGGCAGCACACCGGATTTTTTCAAGGACATGTGGCCCTTGAGCAAAGGCGAGACCTGGGGTTTGCCGTTGCGGGTGATTGGCTCGATGTTGGTGGCCTATATTCCGATCATGATCATCATGGGACTGTTCATGTGGCCGACACTCAAGGACATGATCAACAACCCCGCCTTCCAGTCGGGCAATCAAAATCCGGAACTGGTGTTTCCGCTCCTCGCTGACATCATGGACAAGATGTCCTACGCGATGATGGCCAGCATGATCATCATGGTGCCCTTCATGTGGTATATGACCTTGGTGCTGGCCATCGCTTTTCAGCGCTTCAGGGATCGCAATAAAAATCAAGTATTGGCAAAATAGTTGTCGATGATACGGCGGTAGATGCGGGTTGTGGCCTGCAACTCAGCCACCGAAATCCGCTCATCTGTCTGGTGGATAGTGGCATTGGTCGGGCCGAATTCGAGCACGGGGCAATAGTCTTTGACGAACCTTGCGTCCGAAGTTCCGCCTGACGTGGAAAGTTTCGGCGTCAATCCGGTTTCCTCAGCGATGGCATCTTCCACCAGTCCCACAAAGGCGCCGGGCTGGGTGATAAAAGCTTCAGCGCCCTCGGTAAACGCGACACTCCAGAGGCCACCCATTTCCGCGTAAAGTTTTTCGATGTGGCCGTTCACCAAGGCTTTCAGGCTGTCAAAGGTTTGTTCAGTGGAATAGCGTATATTAAATTTCAATATGGCTTTGGAAGGAATGACATTGCCGGCGGGATTGCCGACATCGAAGGAGGTAAATACCAGAGTTGACGGATCGAAATGGTCGTTGCCCTGATCCAGCGGTTTGGCTGACAAGCGTTCGATGAGGCGTGCCAGTTTTGGAATTGGATTGTCGGCCTTGTGGGGATAGGCGACGTGGCCTTGCTTGCCTTCGACCGTCACAACAAAGGACAGGGAACCCCGGCGGCCAATCTTGATGGTGTCACCCAAGGCATCGACACAGGAAGGTTCGCCGACCAGACAATGATCGGGAGTGTGGCCGTGTTGCTTCATCCATTGCAACACCTTCACCGTGCCATTGATGGCTGGGCCTTCTTCATCATTGGTGATGAGAAAGGAGATGGAACCTTTGAACGTCGGGTTCTCGCGGGTGAAGTCCAGTGCTGCTGCGGCAAAGGCTGCGACTGACCCCTTCATGTCGGTGGTGCCCCGACCAAACATGAAACCGTCTTTGATCTCGGCGCTGAAAGGGGCGTGAGTCCAGATTGATTCATCACCCTGCGGCACTACATCCGTGTGGCCGGCAAAGCAGAGATGTGGGCCGGAATTGCCGATGCGGGCAAACAGGTTGTCGATGTCGGGGGTGTTTTGGTCTTTAAAAATCAGTCGCTCACAGTGAAAGCCTGCGGGCTGCAACCAACTCTGCACACAGTCCAAAGCACCAGCTTCATGGGGCGTGACAGAAGGGCAGCGCACGAGCGCTTGCAACATGCTGACGGGATCGTGGGGTGTGTTTTTCATTGTTGTCTTTTACTGCGGAAACACCCGGCGCGGAAGGGACCTCATCCGCCCCTTCGGGGCACCTTCTCCACGATAGAGTGGAGAAGGGACGTGGTTGTCGCTTCTCCATACTTCATAGAGAAACTGTCGCAACGCGACTGATGAGGTCCTTAACTCTGCCCTCAAACAAAAATGCCCGTCCGTCACGGCCGGGCATTTGATTGATCGAGAATTTATTCAATTTCCGACGGGATCGTTGCCATATTGGTTTGGACCTTCAGTGCCGCGCAGAAAGCCGCATTTGATAAAGACCCAAATATTCACAAATGGAATCATTGCCAGCAACTGCATCCAGCCAGATTTTCCATGGTCATGCCAGCGCTTGGCATTGATAACGATACTGCTCCAAATGATGACCACGAACAATATAACACCAATAATACTTGCCATGGCGATGCCAAGTCCGGATGGTTTTGGTTCAGGCACAGTAAAGTCAGTCGTCGCGTACAATATTCCAATTATCAGGCCATAGGGAATGATCATCACCAGACTCATGACGAGTTGTGATAGCCACCACGTCATCCGACCAATCCGGCCCTCCATCGATGTGAAAGTTTGCATGTTCATGTTTATGTCTCCGCTCGGTTATCGCCCCCGTGCATGTTTATCGCGCAATTTCTGCACCATGTCACGGGGGATGAGAAAGCAAAACTTGTTAGCAATCAATAGTCCTTCAAGTGGCGACCAAACCGTTTGAGACATCTAAATTATGAGGATCAAAACAGAGCTAGCCAACTGTTCGAAAGTCTTGATAGCTCAGAAAACACTATTTTTGGTTTCAACCATATTTCTCAGCAAACGCTTCATCTGACATTGTGAGATAAACAATAAATTCGACAAACGCTACGACTGCCGGAATAAAGGTCCAGAAAAAAACCAAATAAACAATCCCCCAGACAATCCTTCCAAGATAGAATTTATGCACTCCAAAGCCACCGAGGAAGAAGGCCAAGAGGGCCGCAGTGACGCGACTTTTTTTTCCACCTACACCGGGTTGCATTGCACCGCATTTCGGGCAGGCTTTTGCTGACTTGTGCAATTGTGCGCCACATCCTTGGCAATACTTTAGGTCAAATGTTCCAGCGGTCGGCTTTGGAATCAACTCATTCATTTGATCGCCTCGATACTTGTGGTTCTAACGTCAGAACCTACAGAATTCTTTCAATCCCGCAACAATTCATTGATACTGGTCTTGCTGCGGGTCTTCTCATCCACGCGCTTCACAATCACGGCGCAATACAGCGATGGTGAGGGTGAGCCGTCGGCGAAGGGTTTTTGTGGCAGGGAGCCTGAGACAACGACGGAATAAGGTGGCACTTTGCCCATGTGGACTTCGCCTGTGGTGCGGTCGATGATCTTGGTGGACTGGCCAATGAAGACGCCCATGGAGATGACCGAGCCTTCGCCAACGATAACACCTTCCACCACTTCCGAGCGGGCACCGATGAAGCAATTGTCTTCAATGATGGTGGGACCGGCTTGCATGGGTTCAAGAACGCCGCCAATGCCAACGCCACCGGAAAGATGGACGTTCTTGCCTATCTGGGCGCAGGAGCCGACGGTTACCCAGGTGTCGACCATGGTGCCGGTATCCACATAGGCACCGAGGTTTACAAAGGACGGCATCAGGATGGCACCGGGTGCGATATAGGCTGAGCGGCGCACGATGCAATTGGGCACGGCGCGGAAACCGGCCTCGCGGAATTTCTTGGCGGTCCAGCCTTCGAATTTGGAGGGCACCTTGTCCCACCACTTTGACGTGCCGGGTCCACCCTTGATGAGTTCCATGTCATTCAAGCGGAACGACAGCAGCACGGCCTTCTTCAGCCATTGATTGACATGCCAATCGCCATCGATTTTTTCTGCAACGCGGGCTTTGCCGGAATCAAGTTGTCCAAGGGCGAAATCAACGGCCTTGCGGATGCTGCCCTTGGTTTTCAACGACACATTGGTGCGGTCTTCCCAGGCTTGCTCGATGATGGTTTGGGCATTTTTCATTGTATGGAACCTCTTTCTATGAACAAATACGGTATGCCGTCATTCCCGCGAAAGCGGGAAACCAGACTTTCCAGCATCGATCTGGTTGAAAGTCTGGATCCCCACTTTCGTGGGGATGACGGTGTGTGAATGGGTCACTCCCATCATAACCTTCACCAGAAAACCTGCAAGATCATCCGTCTTATGGTGCACATGTTCCGCATCTGCACCTTCACTCAAATGCTTGGCATCGCGGTTGTCTGCATGGGTTACCAGAACCGTTACCATCCCCAAGTCATGGGGCACTTCGAGGTTGCGCGGAATGTCTTCGAACATGGCGGCTTGTTTGGGATTCACCTTGTGGGTTTTCAAAAAATCCTCATAGGGCGGGCGCTGGGGTTTGGGCACGTAGTCGGCATGCACGATGTCGAAGATGCCGTCAAACAGCGGTGTGACGCCCAAGCGGTCCATGGCGCGGGTGGCATGGGCCACGGTGCCAGCAGTGAAAACGAGTTTGCGACCGGGCAAGGCGGCAATGGCTTTGGCGAGACCAGCGTCCGGGGTTACTGGCGAATAATCGATGTCATGCACATAATCCAGAAAACCCTCCGGCTTCATGGCGTGCTCTTGCATCAGGCCACGCAATGTTGTGCCGTGCTTGTAGTAGAGTTTCTTCTGGTAAAGCTTGGCATCGGCAAATGACATGCCCAGCTTGCCTGAAACATACTCGCCAATCTTTACGTCAATCTGGTCAAACAGCCGGCATGACGCGGGATACAGCGTGTTGTCGAGGTCGAACACCCAAGTGTCGATATGGCGGAAGGGGCTCATACGCCGGTGCGCGAAATGCGGGTGCCAACACCATGGGGCGTCAGCAATTCAAGCAACACGGAATGGGGCACGCGACCATCCAGGATAATCACGCCTTCGACGCCTGATTCAACCACGGCAACAGCACTTTCAATTTTGGGAATCATGCCACCCGTGATGGTGCCTTCTTCGATGAGAGCTGGAACATCGCCAATCTTCAATTCACTGATCAATTGTTTGTTCTTGTCGAGCACGCCCGCAACGTCGGTCAACAACAGCAAGCGCTTGGCCCCGGTTGCCGTGGCGATGGCTCCTGCTGCCGTATCGGCATTGACGTTATAGGTGTCACCATCCCAGCCCACACCGATGGGGGCAACAACCGGAATGGCATCAGCCTTCATGATCATGGTGAGGATTTCGGAATTGACTCTTGCAGGTTCACCGACCTGGCCAAAATCAATGGTTATCATCTTGCCGGTTTCCGGATCTTTCTTCTGCTTGGTGTAGCGCTCGGCAATCAACAAATTGCCATCCTTGCCTGACACGCCAACGGCCCTGCCCCCGGCTTGCTGGATCGATGCTACAATGGCCTTGTTGATCGACCCGGCCAAAACCATTTCAACGATCGCCATAGTTTCATTATCGGTTACGCGCAGGCCCTCGCGGAATTCTGGCTTAACTTGCAGCTTGTCGAGCATCTTGTTGATCTGCGGCCCACCGCCATGCACCACAATCGGGTTGAGGCCGCAGACTTTCAGCATCACCATATCCCTGGCAAATTGTTGCGCCAGCTTTTCATCAACCATGGCATGGCCACCGAATTTCACGACAATGATCTGGTCGTCATAGCGCTGCAGAAACGGCAGCGCTTCTGACAGGATTTGGGCAGTCTGGTTTGCGGGAAAGTCGGCCATGTCAATCAGGTCCCCAAGTTGGTGTCGCGCCTTATAGGGCAATTTTGCGAGAAGAAAAGATGCTAAGAGAGCACCTCAACGCCCTCGCACCCCCTCCGGCCTTCGGCCACCT
>JANOVS010000053.1:0-1724 GCA_031417515.1 Hyphomicrobiales bacterium | reverse complement strand
CCTTCGAGGCTCGCAAGGGCTCGCACCACAGGGTGAGGTATTCTCAGTAGACCTCACCCTGAGGTGCCCGCAGCTTCGCGGGCCTCGAAGGGCCGCCGACTACGGGTTCCAAAGAATACTACTCTGAACAGCTTCACACCGGGGACAACGTGGCAGCGACTGACATCATCTACACCGAATCCTGGAGCGAATGGGCTGACCGCCATTCTCGCACCTTCTTTATTGCGCCAGCCGTCACCCTGATTTTGATTTTCGCAATTTTCCCGACGTTCTATTCCATCGTCTTCGCCCTGAGCCGCGTCAAATTCTCGCCCGAAGGTTTGAAATTCCGCTTCGTCGGACTGCAAAATTTTCAAAAACAGTTTCTGGGCAACGAGCAAGTCCATTTTCTCGGCCGCATCGAAAGCATGAGCATTGTCGGCTGGATTTTCAGCACCATCGTCATTGCTGCCTGCCTGTGGTGGCTTTATCGCTCGCTCAAAAACGGGGCCACCTGGATCGGCATGATTGGCCGGTTGATCTCTGCATCTGGCGCTGCCTTCATTGCCTTGTTGCTGGGCTTCACACTTCTTTCAGGCAATCAATGGGGCACACTTCTTACTACATTGTTTTATGTGATCGTCGGCTGCGGCATCCAGTTCGTCATCGGCACCGCATTGGCATTCCTGTGCTCACAACCCATTGCAGGCAAAAATTTCTTCCGGGTTATTTTCTTCATTCCCCTAATGATCACGCCCTTGGGTGTCGGTTATGCTTTCAAGATGATCCTCGACATCACCAAAGGCCCTTTCAAACCGTTCTGGGAATTCATCGGCCTGCATGACTGGGCTTGGTCCACGGACGCTTGGGCCGCGCGCTGGTTCATCATTGTGGGTGATAGCTGGCAATGGATTCCGTTTATCTTCATCTGCATGTTGGCCGCCCTCGAAAACGTGCCACGGGACCATGTAGAGGCAGCGCAAGTCGATGGTGCATCAAGTGTTCAGATATTCCGCGAAATTACCTGGCCGCAAATTGTTCCGGTTGCCGCGACAGTCATTCTCATTCGCATGATTGAAGCCTTCAAAATCGTTGACCTTCCCAATATCATGACCTCTGGCGGCCCCGGCATTGCGACCGAATCCATGTCGCTGCACTCCTTCTTCATCTGGCGGGCCAATGACTATGGACAGTCCGCTGCCATCGCCTATTTGCTGCTCATCCTTACAGTGGTGGTTTGTTCATCGTTCTTCAATTACGTGGTTCTGAAACAATTGCGGAAGGCCCACGCATGAGCGACGCGTCCTATAAACTGGAGAAAAACCGCCGCAGCCTGATGGAGCGTTTGTTCGAGCCACCAGCGGTTGGTAAAATGGCGCCGGTAGCCAAGTTCGTTGCCTATGGTTTTCTGGCTTTCTGGTCGGCCTTTGTGCTGTTTCCATTGTATTGGGTTGTCATCACCGCTTTCAAAAGCCGGCAGCTTGTGAATGAAGGTCCTTATTTCATCCCGTTTGTGGATTTTGAACCAACCCTCGATGGCTGGCGTCAGCAATTTTTGACTGATCCGTTTTGTGACCTGCCCGCCATTGGCCGTCAGCTTGGCTTGTATGTTTATAATTCCTTGGCGTTCCTGATCTCGCCGATTGTTGACGTGACTTACATGGAGCCGCAGATTTGCAAGGTGTATTTGGCCTACACCAATTCATTCGTGGTCAGCATAGGATCTACAGCACTTTGCATCGTGG
>JANOVS010000052.1:0-18175 GCA_031417515.1 Hyphomicrobiales bacterium | reverse complement strand
CCGCGAAAAGGCGCGGGTTGGAGGGCACTTGTTGAATGCCGGTCTCCAATCAGTGCCCTCCAACCCGATTCTTCATCGGGGGAGGAGGTGGCCGAAGGCCGGAGGTGGTGGATGAGTTCGACTATACTATTGAAGTCAACTCAAGGAGAACTGCGTGTCAAACTGCTGATCAGCCGATGGCCTTTTCCAAGTTTTTGTCCACCGCTTGGATGAAGCCTTCGGTGGTCAGCCATTGTTGTTCTGGCCCGACGAGAACCGCGAGGTCTTTGGTCATCTTGCCTTCTTCAATGGTGGCCACTGTGACTTTTTCCAATGTATCGGCAAACTTTGCCAGTTTGGCGTTGTCGTCCAATTTGGCGCGGTGCTTCAAGCCGCCCGTCCAGGCATAGATCGAGGCTGTGGAATTGGTTGAAGTGGCTTTGCCCTGCTGGTGCAAACGATAATGCCGCGTGACCGTGCCATGGGCGGCTTCGGCTTCAACGGTCTTGCCATCGGGTGTGATCAACACCGACGTCATCAAACCAAGTGAACCATAGCCTTGGGCCACCAAATCTGACTGCACGTCGCCATCATAATTTTTGCAGGCCCAAATGTAACCGCCGGTCCACTTCATGGCAGAAGCCACCATATCGTCGATAAGGCGGTGTTCATAGGTGATGTGGTTTTTCTCATAATCAGCCTTGAACTCGGCGTCATAGATGGCCTGGAAAATATCCTTGAAGCGGCCGTCATAGGCTTTGAGAATGGTGTTCTTGGATGAGAAGTAAACCGGCAATTTGCGTTGTAAGCCGTAGGTGAGGGAAGCTCTGGCAAATTCCTTGATCGAGTCATCAAGGTTATACATGGCCATGGCCACGCCAGCGTCCGGGGCTTTGAACACTTCCTTTTCGATGACTGTGCCATCATCGCCGACGAACTTCATGGTCAACGTGCCTTTGCCAGGGAAGGTGAAGTCAGTGGCGCGATATTGATCGCCAAAGGCATGACGGCCAATGATGATCGGCTTGGTCCAGCCGGGCACGAGGCGCGGCACGTTTTGGCAAATGATAGGTTCACGGAAAATCACGCCGCCCAGAATGTTGCGTATCGTTCCATTGGGTGATTTCCACATTTGCTTCAGGTTGAATTCCTTCACCCGCGCCTCGTCAGGCGTGATGGTGGCGCACTTGACGCCAACGCCATGCTTCTTGATGGCATGGGCGGCTTCAATCGTGACCTTGTCCTCGGTCTTGTCGCGGTTTTCAACCGACAGGTCATAGTAATGCAAATCAATGTCGAGATAAGGCAGAACCAGTTCCTTCTTGATCTGGTCCCAGATGATGCGAGTCATCTCATCACCATCGAGTTCAACGACGGGATTGGCTACTTTGATCTTGTCCATGGAGGCCTCTGCTTTGTGCGGTGGAGAATTGCGCGCTTCTAGCAGGGCCGGGCAGGGGCTGCAATTGTGGTGATTGTTTTGACTTGAGGATGGGGCCGTGGCACGACGGGGTATGACGGCCTCCTCAAATGCTCTGCACTACCCACGCTTTGTAAAACATCTTGCAGCACTCGCTGCCCATGGTTTTGCGGCGCAAATCATGGTGGTGGCTGTGAGTTGGCAAGTTTATGAAATTACCAACGACCCGTGGGATTTGGGGTTAATTGGACTCTCACAGTTTTTGCCAGCGCTGTGCTTGGTGCTGGTCACCGGTCTGGTGGCGGACCGGTTTAACCGGCGGCTTGTGTTGGGTTTGTGTTTGGGGTTGGAACTGGTTGCAGCACTTGGCTTTGTCTGGTTTACGGTGGCGAAGCAAACTGACGTGAACTATGTGTTCGGCATATTGGCCTTGCTGGGCACGGCGCGGGCGTTTTTCAATCCGGCATCGGATGCGCTGTCGCCAAACCTGCTGTCGCGCGAGGCCATCCCCCATGGCATTTCGCTGAATTCGATGAATTGGCAAGTCACCACAATTACCGGGCCGGTTCTGGGCGGGCTGTTGTTTGGTTTGGGTGGGCATGTGGCCTATGGTGTTGCGGCGGCCTTGCTGGTGTTGGCAATCGCTTGTGTGGCACATATCGGGCATGTGGCGCAGGACAACCACGTTGAAGAAACAACGATCGGCACATTGTTGGCGGGTTTTCGTTTTATCAAGTCGGAGCCAATTGTCATGGGGGCCATTTCGCTCGATTTGTTTGCAGTGCTGTTGGGCGGGGCCATGGCGCTGATGCCGATTTATGCAAAAGATATTTTGCAAGTCGATGAAGTGGGCTTAGGGTTGTTGCGCTCGGCCATCGGGGTTGGTGCCTTGTTGATGGCGCTGTGGCTTTCAAAGTTCGGCATCAAAAACCATGCCGGCAAATTGATGTTCATATGTGTTGCGGGTTTTGGGCTGTTCACCGTGGTGTTTGGATTTTCCACCTGGTTGCCACTGTCACTGTTTGCACTTGTCATGATGGGGGCGCTGGATATGGTGTCGGTTTATATCCGGGAAACCCTGATGCAGCTGTGGACGCCTGACGCTGTGCGCGGACGGGTGAACGCCGTGAACCGCGTGTTCATTGGCGCATCGAACGAACTGGGCGAATTCCGTGCCGGGTCTGTGGCGGCGCTGCTGGGGGCAAAGGCAGCGGTTGTCATCGGTGGGGCAGGGACCATGGCTGTCGCCGGATTGTGGAGCTGGATGTTCCCGGCGTTAAGGCAGGCGAAGAGGTTGGAGGGACGGGGGAGTTAGGGACCAACAAGTTCACAGCACCACTCACCTTGGTCAAACTTTTGTACGATTTTTCGCCAGTTTAGTTCCATTTTTTCTATCAGCGGCTTTTTGCGGGCGTTGTGCCATCTGATCCAGATCAGTCGAGGCGGATTGCCTTCAATGACTCTTTTGTGGAAGTCCTCATCCCTTGAAACTACAATCGCATTGCGTTTGGCCGCCCATGCCCAAATGTTGTCGTCGGGACCATTATCCAAACCTTCATAGTTGACATGGGTGGCAATGTGGCCTTTGTCTCGCAACCAATAAGCCAAATGGGGAGGCAGATTTTCGTCAACGATAAACGAAAGCTGGGTCACTCTGCTGCGATGATGTTGTGAGATATCTGAGCCGAGCTGAATTCCAGCACCGCCGTTATGTCCGCGTCTTCCAGATAGGGATAGTCCTCCAGAATTTCCGCCCGGTCGGCTCCCGCTGCCAGCAAGTCCAGTACGTCTATCACCCTGATCCGCATACCACGAATGGTCGGCCTGCCACCGCAGAGGCCGGGAATCATGGTGATGCGATTGGGCAAGGACTGGTCCATGAGCAGAGTATAGCAAATGGCTCGTAAAGCTCAAATGAATCGTAACTTCTGATTTTCTCATGGCAACCTTCTTAGAAGGCGCAATTAAGCGGTGCAGAGAAATTTCGGCTTTTTGAACGCTATCCACAGAAAGTGTATTCCTGCGAAGCTGCTGTTGATACTGTAATTCAACGAACTTTTCTCTTCTCAAACAAGTTTTGAGTCGTTATCCAAACGCCATGATTGGCACTGAATCCATTCCCAGAACACTTTTTGGCACGTCACCCCGCGTTGTTTTGGTAAACCCGCAGCTCGGTGAGAACATTGGCATGGCCGCTCGTGCCATGGCGAATTTTGGGTTGTTTGATTTGCATCTGGTTGATCCGCGTGAAGGGTGGGACCGGGAGCGGGCGGATGCGGCGGCGGCGGGGGCGGTTGAGACTGTTAAAAATTGTAGCGTTCATAACAGGTTGCAGGAGTGCCTTAAGGACGTGCATTATGTTTATGCAACGACGGCGCGGCCGCGTGACATGACGGTGAATGTGATGACGCCGGAGCAGGCTGGACTCGATATGCGGGCGCGGATTGGTCGGGGTGAGAAGGTGGCCATCTTATTTGGGCGCGAGCGTTATGGCCTGACCAATGATGAAGTGTCGCTCGCCGACATGATTATCACAGCGCCTGTCAACCCGGCCTATGCCAGCTTGAACATTGCCCAAGCGGTTTTGCTGGTGAGTTATGAATGGTTCAAGCACGAGGCAACAAGCCTGGGGATGGCGACCAAGGAATTGCCAGCCCTCTCCGGCCCTGGATTGCAAATGACTGACACGCGGCCTGCCACCAAGCACGAACTTTTTGGATTTTACGATCATCTGGAAATGGAGCTTGATGCGGCGGGCTTTTTCAAAACAGATAAACTGAAACCCAACATGCTGCGGAATTTGCGTAATCTGTTTGCCAGGGCCAACTTGTCGGAACAAGAGGTGCGTAGTTTGCGGGGGGTGGTTTCCTCGCTGGTGCGGAAGCATTTGCGGAAAAAAGCGAATAGTGAGTAGCGAATAGCGAATAGGGGGATTAAAGACTATTCGCTATTCGCTATTCGCTATTCGCTGAACTGGAAACAATGTCGTCACCTCGAATTCTGCTTTTTGACTCAGGCATGGGCGGCCTCACCGTGGCGCGGGCCGTGGCTGGCCAATTGCCTTCAGCGCATCTGGTCTATGCCGCTGACAATGCAGGTTTTCCCTATGGCGCGTGGCAAGAACAGGCGCTGGTTAACCGCATTGTCATGGTCATTGGAAAACTGATCGCTACCGTAAAACCCGATGTGGTGGTGATTGCCTGCAACACGGCCTCGACCATTGCGCTTACAGAATTGCGGGCGGCCTACAAAGTTCCGTTTGTAGGAACGGTTCCGGCGATCAAGCCTGCTGCGGCCCAAACCAAAACCGGCGTGATTGGCGTGCTGGCAACACCGGGCACGGTGAGCCGCGAATATACCCATTCGCTGATCCATACCTATGCCTTTCACTGCAAGGTGCTGCTGCATGGTGCGCCGCGTCTTGCGGAAATTGCCGAACAAAAACTGCGTGGGCAGCCGGTCAATCTGGATGAATTGCGCAAAGAAGTGGCACCGGTGTTTCGCAAACGCGAGGGAAAGCGCACGGATGTCGTGGTGTTGGGCTGCACGCATTATCCGCTGCTGACCGAAGATATCGCGAAGGTGGCACCATGGCCTGTGACCTATATTGATCCATCCCCTGCCATTGCCCGGCGCACGGCTGATCTGGTGGAAGAAACGCGCCTGCAAGGGGCCAGTGACGACGTGCCAGAACATGGCACAGTTATTCTGACATCGGCGCGGGGCAGTGAATCAGGCTCGCTTGCAGCCTACGCAACGATGGGATTTCCCCGGCATCTGGTGCTGGATTTGCCAGTTTAAAGCGCCGGGTGACGAACTCAATTCATGCGTTCCAGCATTTTCTGCAGCGCTGGTTTTTGTGAGCTCTCTGCCACTTCAAGTGCTGCCTCAATATCCTGCTTTGCGCCGGCCAGATTGCCAATCTTGAAGCGATAGGTAGCCCTGACGATATATACTTCTGCCACCTCGGGTGAAATCTCCACGGCCCTTTCGAAATCCGCAAAGGCGCCTTCAAAATCCTTCAGCAACACCAGCGCTTCGCCACGCCGGGCATGGGCCAAACCAAATTTTGGATTGTCCAGCACTGCTGTTGTAAAATCCGCAACAGCCCCCTTGGCCTCGCCTATTTTTAATAGGATGCGCCCGCGCTCAAAAGCCGCTTGCCCGTGCTTTGGATCAGCTTTCAAAGCATTGTCAAATGCCGACATGGCACCGGGGATATCCATCACCTGCAAGGCGTTTCGGCCTTGCTTTACAAGGTCATCGGCAGGGGCTGCATAAAGTGGAGAAAACGCTGCCAACAAAAATATGATTGATACAATAACGCGCATGCATGGCAGCCTAGCCAGACATGCCGCAGCACGCAAGCTTCCAGTGATTGACAAGCACCTGTAAAAACAGGCACCACACGGCATGGCTAAAACCAATACACTGGCTCTGTTCGCGCTGGTTTTCACAATCTTGATATGGGGTGTAACCAGCGTCTTTGTCCGCGGCGTATCATTGGCGCTTGGCCCGTCTGATGCGCTGGTGGTGCGGCTTGTGCTTGCTGCCTTGATATTCTTCTTGGTGCTGTTGTTCACCACGGGCTTTCGCATGGCCATCATGGATGCGGTGATGCTCGCGGCCATTTCACTGATTGGCCTGTTTGGCTATTTTGTGTTTTCCATCTTTGGCTTTGCCCATGCACCCGCTGGCATCGGCACCTTGATCATGTCAACCCAACCCATGCTGATTGCCATGCTGGCAAGTTTCGTCGGCTCAGATAGACTTTACTTCCAAACCATCATCGGTCTGCTGATTTCATTTGCAGGTTCGGTGCTGCTGGTGTGGGGCAATGGCTTTGGCGATGGCTCGGCGGCGGGGTTTGAAATTGCGTTGGGCTGCGGCTTGATATTCATTGCAGGCGCTGCCTGGTCGATCTTTGTGGTGTTCAGTAGATCCCTGATTCAAACCTATGGCGCACTTAAAATCACCGGCTTGTCGAATATCATCATTGCATTGCCGTTGTTGCCATTGGCCAACCCTTCATTGATCACAAAAACCATAAATTTGAATAACGACGCCATATTTGGTTTGGTGTTTCTGTCAACCCTCGGTGCCACTGCTTCTGTGGTAACATGGAATTATGCGGCTGGAAAATTACGTCCTTCGTTGCTGGGTTCCTCCCTCTATATACTGCCGATCATCGCCGTTATCGCAGGTTGGGCTATCTTGAATGAACCAATAACAACCAATATTGTTTTCGCTGCAATCATCATTTTGGTGGGCGTCGGAATCTCTCAGTGGAATCCAAAACCAAATAAACTGGGGAAAACAGCATGACCACTTCCAAAACCATGCCCTGGTATTTTATGCCAATGATTGTGTTGCTGTCGGGCTGCTGTGTTGCCATCGTCAACTACGGTGTGCGTGCCAGTTTCGGCCTGTTCACGCTGCCAATTTCCGAGGCCCATCAATGGCCCCGCGAAATTTATTCATTCGGCATCGCCATTCAAAACCTGATGTGGGGTATCGCAACACCAGTCGCTGGCATGTTGGCTGATCGATACGGCGCTGCCCGCGTGTTGATGGCAGGTGCTGTCATGTATTGCCTGGGCATTGTTTCGATGGCGCTGACAACAAGTCCGATGATGTTCCATTTGGGTGGCGGCGTGCTTGTTGGCACAGGCATTGCGCTATCATCTTTCAGCATTGTCATGGCAGCCTTGGGTCGCATTGTTCCACCGGAAAAGCGCTCCTGGGCTTTTGGCCTTGCCACGGCTTCTGGCTCGCTTGGACAATTCATTTTTGCGCCTTTGGCTGGCGCATTGCTCGCGGCCTATGACTGGCAATTCACGCTTTATGTTCTTGCTTGCCTGAGCCTGTTGATCATCATCTTTGCGGCTCCGCTGCTGGTGCAGAATACTACGTCAAGCATCGCTTCCGCCGATGAAACCAGATTGTCGATGAGTGCCGCGATTGGTCAGGCTTTTGCCCACAAATCATACCGGCTGCTGACGCTTGGATTTTTCGTCTGTGGTTTCCAGTTGATGTTCATCACTGTGCATCTGCCACCCTATTTGGCTGAGTTCGGCATCTCCAAGGAATTTGCTGCCATTGCCATTGGTTTGATCGGTTTGTTCAATGTTGCAGGCTCTTATCTCTCTGGCGTCATTGGCGGCAGGGGCGAGAAAAGAATTCCCCTCAGCCTGATTTATCTGTTGCGCTCCCTTGCCATTGCCGGTTTCATTGTGCTGCCGATCACGCCCGTGACGACATTGGTGTTCACGGCAACCATGGGGGCGCTTTGGCTGTCAACAGTACCCCTGACCATGGGCTTGATCACCGTCATGTTTGGCACCCGTTATATGGCAACACTTTACGGTTTTGTGTTTCTCAGCCACCAGATTGGTTCGTTCTTTGGCATCTGGTTGGGAGGCAGGTTGTATGACCAGCTTGGGTCCTATGATTTGCTGTGGTGGGTGTGCATCGGCCTTGGTGTTTTTGCAGCGCTGATTCACATCCCCATCCGCGAAACCCGCGCTGCATCCTTCGCTGTGGCCTAAAGTATGGTCTGGCCCGGCCATCGCTTTGCACTCGCCGCATTCTTCGGTGTCATCACAGTTTGGCTTGTCGCCATGTTCGCAATCATGCGTGACGCGGCACTTCCCGCCGATGCCACGGGTGTCATGCTCGTGGTATTTGAACCTGGTACAGAAGAAGACAAAGCCTTCGCTGCGATCACCCGCGCCCAGGCCAAACCCATCCGCAAAACCGCCTTCGGGTTTATCTGGGTGGTGGAGGGCAGTGCTGGAAAACTGAAAACCGAAGGCGCGCTTGGCAGCTACCGCGAACTGCCGATCAGCGCAGAAATTGCAGGCTGTGTGGCTGTTGTGGATTCGAAGGTCGCGGCGACTTTTGGGTTGTAAGTGATTGATATATAATTCAGAATAAAATTTCCGAATGAAAGTCAGTTCAAGAAGTGCTTTGCAATATGACCCAAAATAACACTTCATGCTGACAAAGTTTATGGATAAGCTACCACCATGCAAAGGAAAGACTCAACAGTTGTTGTTTCAGCGTTTACCGAAGAGCAGGTAGAGCGTCTGACAAGTCTTGCCGTTTCGCGACTTAGGTATTGGGATCGGACAAATTTTTTCAAACCAAGTTTCGCAGCGAGCAACCGTCGGGCTTCCTATAGTCGTGTTTACAGTTTTACAGATATCGCTTCATTGAGAGTGATCGCTTCGCTGATAAACCAATTCAATGTTCCACTGCAGCACCTCAGACTAGTGATTGCAAAACTGGGCAATATGGACAATGCTGCGTGGTTAAGAACCATACTATATGTATTGAACCGGAAAGTTATATTTGACGATCATCAGAGTGGGCGCCGGCGAGAAGTTGTAAGCGGTCAATATATGATTGGAATTGAACTTGAAAATGTACTTTCCGATACAAGGCGGGATATTGCGTCTCTGTCTAAACGAAGCGAAGAAAAAGTTGGCGAAATTGAAAAGTCTCGTAATATAGCTCACAATTCGCTTGTAATTTCTGGTACTCGAATTCCAATTCGCAGCATCCAAGAATTTCACGAAGCAGGTTTTACTGTGGAGAATATTCTTCTTGAGTATCCAACTCTCACCGACGCTGATATTTTAGCTGCTATCAATCACCCGAAGGCCGCTTAGACAATAGGGGAAACACCTGAAGTTCTTTTTAGATGAAGGTGTCCCGGATGCAGTTGGCCGAGTGCTCTATGAAGCCGGACACGCCATTATTTTCTTGCGAGACTGCATCGCAACTGGCTCACCTGATGATCTTGTTTGTGTAGCCGCAGAGGCGAACGAAGCAATATTGGTGGCGTGTGATGGCGACATGAAAAAAATGGTGAAAAAATTTGGTGTAAGTAACGAAAGATTCAAGAAACTGAGTTTGGTCAAACTTTCGTGCAAGTCGCCCCAAGCGGCACACAGACTGAATTCTGCACTGAGCCTTATTCAAAATGAATGGACAATAAGTTCCAATTCATCTGTACGAAGACTATATATTGAAATCAAGTCGGCTGCGATTACAACACATCGGTGACCTTTCGAAAATCCAACCATAGTCCAAAAATAAAAAAGGCGGGAACCAGTCCCGCCTTTTTCAAAACTTTTGTCAAACCGCTTAGCGTGAATAGAATTCCACCACCAGGTTTGGTTCCATCTGCACAGGATATGGCACTTCGCCGAGTGAGGGCACGCGGAGGAACTTGACCACACCGCCGCCGATCTCCAGATAGTCTGGCGTATCGCGTTCAGCCGAGGCTTGGGCCTCCTGCACGGCAACCAATTCCTTGGCCTTGTCGGTGAGTTCCACCACATCACCCACCTTGAGGCGGATGGAAGGAATGGTCACACGCACGCCGTTGACCTTGACATGGCCATGGCTGACGAACTGGCGCGCTGCGAATACCGTGCTGACCAATTTGGAGCGGTAAACCACTGTCGCGAGGCGACGCTCGAGCAGGCCGATCAGGTTTTCCGACGAGTCGCCTGTCAAACGCACGGCTTCCTTGTAGAGGGCCTGGAATTGACGCTCCGAAATATTGCCGTAGTAGCCCTTGAGCTTTTGCTTGGCGCGCAGCTGCGTGCCGAAGTTGGACATCTTGCCCTTGCGGCGCTGTCCATGTTGGCCGGGGCCATATTCACGCTTGTTGACCGGGGACTTCGGACGGCCCCAAATATTTTCGCCCATGCGGCGGTCAATTTTATACTTCGCGGTTGCGCGCTTCGTCATTTACGGCTCTCCTGGATGCCAGTTGCATTGGAGCCCACCTTCCTCGACATCGGTCTCCCGATCGACAGATGGCCAAAAGGCCATCACAGGCAAGCAAACACGGAGCCTTTTGGGCTCCGCGTTGGGCAGTCTCTAGTCGAACAGTCACGTCATGTCAAATCCCGAAAATCCGTGCTTTGCAGCACTTTTCGAAGTCGTTAAGTCAATACGATGGCAAGTCTCCGGACCCAGATTCTGCGCGACATTACGGCAATTGCTGTCGTGGCGCTGTATCTCTTGCCAATTCTCTGGTGGGGACTTTCTGCCTTCACACCGTCTGATGCCCTGCTTGATGTTCGCCGGGATGACATGATCAATGGGAAAAGCAGCGTTTTTGCACCGTGGAATTTGCCGATGGTAGATGTGTGCATCGGATAGTCTCCCACAAGGCGGAGGGAATTCCAGCGGAGTTTAGAGCGGTTCCAGTTTTCTTGGAATCGCAGTTTCACTCTCGCAGCGTCATCCCCACGAAAGTGGGGAACCAGACTTTCAACCAGCTCGCTCGCGGAAAGTCTGGTTTCCCGCTTTCGCGGGAATGACGGTTTGCGTGGGTTGCTGGTTCAAACTAATCGGGAACCGCTCTAGTCCAAGAATATTGATTCAATTCAAGTGTTGGTTGGTATGAAAGCTTTCACTTGCCAGACGCAAGACTTTGCTACCCCGCCATAAATGCCGGAAACCAGCTTTCATGGGCGTGACGGAGTTCTCTCAAGGAAATTTGGGTGGTGCCGAGTTTCAGTTTTTTGCCTGCGACTTTGCCGATTTGGGCTATCACGATGTTTTGGGCTTGGGCGATGATTGTGACGGCTTGTTCAGCTGAACAGGTTACCACATAACGGGCCTGGTCTTCGCCGAAGAGCTGCTTGTGGTCTGAGACGTTGAGTTCAGCGCCCAAGCCACTGGCAAGAGACATTTCGATCACGGCTGAAGCAAGGCCACCGTCGGAAATGTCATGTACGGCAGTGACTTGGCTTGATTTGATGAGATTTCGCACAAAGTCGCCGTTGCGTTTTTCCAGCGCCAGATCAACCGGTGGCGGAGGTCCTGCTTCGCGGCCCAACACTTCACGCAGGTAAATCGATTGTCCCAAATGGCTGCCATGACCGCCGACCAGCAGAATGACATCGCCTTCGTTCTTGAATCTTACAGTGGCCATTTTGGTCCAATCGGCCATCAGCCCAACACCGCCAATGGTGGGGGTGGGCAAAATGGCCTGGCCATTGGTTTCGTTGTAGAGCGAGACGTTGCCGGAGACGATGGGGAAATCCAGCGCCGTGCAGGCCTCGCCGATGCCTTTCAGGGCCAACACGAATTGCCCCATGATTTCGGGGCGCTCAGGATTGCCAAAGTTCAGGTTGTCGGTAATGGCGATTGGGTCCGCCCCCACAGCCGTGAGATTGCGCCAACATTCCGCCACGGCTTGCTTGCCACCTTCATAGGCGTCAGCCTCAACATAGCGCGGTGTGACGTCGGAAGAAACAGCGATGGCTTTTTTGTCCTTGATGCGAATGACGCCAGCGTCCCCACCCGGAATTTGGGCTGAATTGGATTGGATCAGCGAGTCATATTGCTCCCATACCCAGCGCCTTGAACACATGTCGGGGGAACCTGTGATTTTCAGCAGGGCAGCTTTCAAATCAGCGGGTGCTGGCACTTCGCCGAGGGCCGCCGGTTTTTTGGGTTCGACCCAAGGCCGATCATACTCGGGGGCCTCATCGCCCATTTGCTTGATCGGCAGATCGGCTTTCACTTCGCCTTGGTGCTTGATGACAAAACGAAGGGTGTCGGTGGTCTTGCCGATGATGGCAAAGTCCAGTCCCCATTTCTTGAAAATGGCATGGGAGGCCTTTTCCATTTCGGGGCGCAGGATCATCAACATGCGCTCCTGGGATTCCGACAACATCATTTCATAGGCCGTCATGGCTGCTTCGCGGCACGGCACATGATCGAGATCGAGTTCAATCCCAAGGTCACCCTTGGCTCCCATTTCAACGGATGACGATGTGAGGCCCGCCGCTCCCATATCCTGAATGGCGATGACGGCACCTGTGGCCATGAGTTCCAAACAGGCTTCGAGCAGACATTTTTCGGTAAAAGGATCGCCAACTTGTACGGTGGGGCGTTTTTCATCGGCGTTGTCGTCAAACTCGGCAGACGCCATGGTAGCGCCATGAATGCCATCGCGGCCCGTTTTGGCACCCAGATACACAACTGGCAGGCCCACGCCCTTGGCTTTGGAATAGAAAATCTTGTCGGCATCGGCCAAGCCCACGGCCATGGCGTTAACAAGGATGTTGCCATTGTAACGGGCATGGAAATTGACTTCGCCGCCCAAGGTGGGAACGCCAAAGGAGTTGCCATAGCCGCCAACGCCTGCGACAACGCCAGACACGAGGTGGCGGGTTTTGGGGTGTGATGGTTCGCCAAAGCGAAGCGCATTGAGCGCTGCAATGGGACGTGCGCCCATGGTGAAGACATCGCGCAATATGCCGCCAACACCTGTGGCCGATCCCTGATAGGGTTCGATGAAGGACGGATGATTGTGGGATTCCATTTTGAAGATGATGGCCTGGCCATCGTCGATGTCGATCACACCAGCATTTTCACCGGGGCCTTGAATGACACGCTTGCCCTTGGTGGGCAGTTTTTTCAGCCATTTTTTGGATGACTTGTAGGAGCAATGCTCGTTCCACATGGCCGAACAGATGCCAAGTTCGGTAAAGCTGGGGGTGCGGCCCAGCAGGCCCACAAAACGCTCATATTCATCTGGTTTCAGCCCGTGTTGTTTCACGAGTTCCGGGGTGATTGTGGGGTCGGGCTTATGTTGAGTGCTCATGGCGGCAGCGTTTAATGGTTGCCCGGCCGAATCTCAAACCTTAAATGTGTTCTGCAGCGCTGTTTTCAGCCCACCAGTGGAGGCAAGGCAGCATTGGCAATAGTCCGCGTGTTCTGCCTGTGGTGGTCCAGCATGCGGTTGACACGGGCGTCCAACAACAACTTTGCCGCCTCAACGCCCGCATCGTCGACGGTTGTTGTTTTGACTTTTTTACCAAGTAAAGAATTCAGAAAGGTCGCCATGTTTTTCTCCAGCAATGCATATGTTTATGCGTTTGGGCATTTTCGATTTAGCTAAATGTTGATGTGAATAGATTGTAAAATAATCACAGCCCTGACAGCTTGTTACTGGCAATTGTAAAACTTTAGGCAATCAGCGTTGCGGATGTTCGATGACGGCAAAGCGGGTTTTGCGGCGGAGATCATTTTCCAACATGGTGTCGAGGCGACCCCGCAAGGTCTGGCTGGCGGCTTCCATGTCAAAGTTGTCGTCTTGGTCTTGTGTCGGTGTGCGAAACAGAAATGCAAACATTGCTTCCTCCAAAGAGTTTTTAAACCAGTCCACTTCATGATGCACTTGGCGTCCAGTGGTGGTTGAATAAAGCTGCATTTTTCGTCGTTAATCCAGTGTTAACTCGGGTCGAAGTTCATGATTGATTAACTTATTGGTTTTGGTTTTCGGAAAGTTTTGCGCAAATGAAGTTCAAAACGGCGGGAGGAAAATTTGGGCGGCAGCATCTATCAGCAGGTTATGGGCGAGGCTTATGAAAAACTGGAAAAGCCTTTGCAGGTTTTTCATCGGCAGTCAGAGAGTTTTACCTTGGAAGGCAAAGCCGACATTGCCAACGGCGAGGGCCTTTTGGCAAAAATCGCGCGCGGGTTTTTTGGTTTTCCAAACGCCAGAACTGATTGTCCACTGACCGTGACGATTGGAATCACCGAAGAAGGCGAGCATTGGGACCGGAGCTTTGATGGCAAGCGCATGTATTCATTTCAGGAACTTGGCACCGGACGCGAGGCGGGATTGATCGTTGAGCGGTTTGGCGTGATTACCGTTGGCTTGGCCATTGTCGAAAATGAAGGTCAGCTTGAGCTCATGCCCCGGAACTGGCGGTTTCTCGGACTGCCCATGCCAAATTTTCTGCTGCCAAGTGGCAGGATGTTTGAACATGGGGCCAACGACAGGTTCAATTTCAACGTGGAAATCAGGCTGCCAGTTGTCGGGTCCGTGGTGAGCTACAAAGGCTGGCTCAAGCGGCCATGAACTAGGCGGCCATGAGGCTTTCAAACAACGGCCTGCAATCGGTCTTGCCGTGCAGGCGCTCCACCATGTTTTCAGGGTGAGGCATCATGCCGATGACGTTTCCGGCCTCGTTCACAATGCCGGCAATATCATTCATCGCGCCATTGGGATTGCTGTTTTCGGCATAGCGGAACACCACCCTGCCTTCACCTTCAAGCTCTTTCAAGGTTTCGGCATCACAAATGTAATTGCCCTCGCCATGGGCCACAGGGCAGGCGACGATTTGGCCCTTGGTCATTTTGTTGGTGAAGTAGGTGGCGGTGTTTTCGACTTTCAACTTCACTTCCTTGCAAACGAAACGCAGCCCGGCATTGCGCACCAATGCACCTGGCAACAAACCCGCCTCGGTGATGATCTGAAAACCGTTGCACACACCCAGAACCTTAAGCCCTTTCAGCGCCTTGGTCGTAATATCTGCCATGATGGGTGAACGCGCCGCAATGGCCCCGCAGCGCAAATAATCGCCATAGGAAAACCCACCGGGAACAACGACGAGATCGACTTTCGGCAGCTCGGTATCCGTGTGCCAAACATCAATCGGCTTCTGCCCCGTGACGGCTTCAAGGGCAAGCGACATATCGGATTGGCGGTTGATGCCGGGGAAGGTGATGATGGCGGATTTCATTATTTGTATTCCTCACCCTGAGGTGCCTTGCCCTTGCAAGGCCTCGAAGGGCCACGTGTTGCACATGCTTCGAGGCATCGCATAGGGGCGATGCACCTCAGCATGAGGGGTTAAGCGAACTCAATCACAAAATTCTCAATCACCGTATTGGCGATGAGTTTTTCGCACATGGCTTTCACCTGGGCTTCGGCTTTTGCCTTGTCGGTTTCGGCGAGTTCGATTTCGAAATATTTGCCCTGGCGAACACCTTCGACACCAGCAAAACCCATGGAGCCCAAGGCGCCTTCGATGGCTTTGCCTTGAGGGTCCAATACGCCGTCTTTCAGCGTGACTTTGACTTTGGCTTTCATCACATTCAATCCGTTTTCACCAGCTTCGGCTTGGACCGTTCTGGCGTCTCATTGGCTTGAATAATTCCCAAACGTTTTGCCACTTCATGATAGGCCTCGACTAATCCTCCCATGTCGCGGCGGAAGCGGTCTTTGTCCATCTTGTCGTTGGTTTTAATATCCCATAGCCTGCAATTGTCGGGACTGATTTCGTCGGCCAGCACAATGCGCATCATGTCATTTTCATAAAAGCGACCAAATTCCAGCTTGAAATCGACGAGCTTGATGCCAATGCCGAGGAACAGGCCCGAGAGGAAATCATTGATGCGGATCGACATGTGCACGATGTCATCCATCTCCTGGGGGTTGGCCCAGCCAAAGGCCGTCACATGCTCCTCGGTGACCATAGGATCATTCAGCTTGTCGTTCTTGTAAAACAACTCGATGATGGAGCGGGGCAGGGGTGTGCCTTCCTCAAGGCCCAGGCGCTTGGCCAGCGAACCAGCGGCCACATTGCGCACCACCACTTCCAGCGGGATGATTTCAACTTCGCGGCACAATTGTTCACGCATGTTGAGGGAGCGCAGAAAATGCGTGGGCAGGCCCATGTCGTTGATGCGCGAGAAAATATATTCGGAGATACGCTGGTTAAGAACGCCCTTGCCGTCGATCACAGCTTTTTTCTCGCCATTGCCGGCGGTGGCGTCGTCCTTGAAATGCACAACAACGGTGCCGGGCTCTGGACCCTCATAGAGAATCTTGGCCTTGCCCTCATAGATGCGGGTGCGCTGCTTGGTCATTTGAAATATCCTCAATGGACGCCTTTATTGCCCTCATTAGCATGGGAGGGCCTTGTAACTATAAGATTCTGGGTGCTGTATCAAAACCTTGGGGAAAACCGGGTTCTCCCATAGGGTGTTTTGCTGCAATGCACAATGGTTTTTGCCGAATTTTGCGATGGTTGATTTGCAGTGGCCGCATGGCTATGTGATTGGCAATCGTTCCCCTCATTGACCGGAGATTCCCATGACAACATTTGATAAGCGCAAAGACGGCTTTGAACAAAAGCACGCCCATGACGAGGAATTGATGTTCAAGGCCACAGCGCGGCGCAACAAGTTGTTGGGCCTTTGGGCGGCGGAAAAGCTGGGGCTTTCGGGCGATGCAGCAGCGGCCTACGCCAAGGAAGTGGTAGCCGCCGATTTTGAAGAAGCGGGCGATGAAGACGTGATGCGGAAGATCATGAAGGATTTTGCCGACAAAAAAGTTAACCAATCAGAACATCAGGTGCGCCGCACGCTGGAAGATTTGATGCCGGAGGCCATTGCCCAGATCAAGGCACAATAAGAATGTCGGGTGCGGCGTTCGGCCTTCGCAAACGGCTTGCTTCCGGTGAGGCTTTGGTGTTTCCATGGGTGGGCACGCCCGGCGCACAACTGGCCGGACAAATCGCCAGACTGGGATTTGGTGCCGTGGCGCTGGACCTGCAACACTCTACCATCGACATGGGCGAGGCCGCGCAAATGGTGGCAGCGATCAATGCCGTGGGTGTTCCCGCCATCATGCGGGTGCGCTGGAATGATCCCGGCATTGTCAATTCAGCGCTGGATATGGGGGCCGCTTGTGTGATTGCCCCGATGACCAATACGGTGGAGCAGGTGAAGGCGCTGGTGAAATCAGCAAAATATCCACCGCTCGGGCAGCGTTCATGGGGCGGTTATACCATGCTGCAATCGGCTGGCGTGGCGGCAGGTGACTATCTGAAACAAGCCAACACCCAAACACTTGTACTGGCGATGATCGAAACCCAGGAAGCCCTCGACAACCTCGAAGCCATCGCCGCCGTGCCGGGACTCGATGGCTTGTTCGTCGGGCCATCGGATTTATCGATTGCCTTGAGCAATGGCGCCAAGATCGACCGATTGGGCGAGGCAACCTTGAACGCCATGAAAAAAGTCGTAACCGCCTGCCAAAAAAACCACCTAATCCCCGCCGCCTTCGCCGGCACACTGGACGGCGTAAAAGCCTACAAAGAAATCGGCTTCACATTCCTCGCAGGACCGACGGATACAGATTTGATGCGAATCGGGGCGGAGCGGTATTTGTGAGGGGATGAAAAAATGAAACAGTCATTTTCGCCATCGGTTTCCAAAAAGGCTTGGCGTATCGGATTTACTGTCAGCCTCGTCGCAATCTTTGCTTCGGCCAATGTGGGATGGTCTGAGGATGTGAGTTACAAAATCAAACGCAAGATTGTTGGTCCAGGAAAATGGATTGTAGAAGTCGAAGGGGGATTGACCGATCATCCTGAACGCATTCATGGACTTGCCCAACTCAATGCTGCCAAGTTCGCCTTGAAATCAGGATATTCGTTTTTTCGGATTACAGACACGAAAAAAGCTATCAAATGCCACGTGTCCAAAGAGTATGGCAATGTAACTGGTGGCATTGCCAAGGTTGGGAACGCCATTTTAGGCGGGAAAAAACTGAAAACTGGCTACCTCAATGCGAAAGAATATGTTGCGAAACATGAAGCAAATCTGCTCCGCGAGCCGACGCTTATACAAAAGCAAAAAACTTCAGCCGCATTTGTATCCCACTGCCTTGCCAAGGAACAGGAGCCGATCGGTTCACTTTATTGAATTGTTGGTGTTGCCCATTTTTCAGGGAAGACAATCTGGTTATCGCGTATTGTCGATGCCACTCCAGCATTCGCCGCTTCGGTTCCATAATCGGTGACAATGCATAAAATACGTGAGGGGGTTAGTGACGACACTCCTAGACTGTATATCGGTGTATATAGGTGACAGTGCATTTAAGCAAGGATGGTTGGCGATTTGTATCCCCCACCTCCGCCCTTCGGGCACCTCCTCCCCGATGAA
>JANOVS010000051.1:0-3440 GCA_031417515.1 Hyphomicrobiales bacterium | reverse complement strand
GGTGAAGCTAGAGACCGGTATTTAACAAGTGCCCTCCAACCCGCGCCTTACGCGGGGAGGAGGTGGCCGAAGGCCGGAGGTGGGGGCCACATGGCACAGAATAAAAAAGGGCCGCCCCTCAGGACGGCCCTTCATAATTTTTAACAACAGTCGAATTACGACTTGTTCATTTGGCTCTTGATCAGGCCTGCAACGATTTGCAGGACGATGCCGCCGATGCCTGAGGCTGCCAGGTTGCCGATGCTGAAACCGCCGCCTGCCGCGCTGGCCAATGCGGGGATCAACATACCCAGAATATTGCCACCGGCAAGTCCGCCAACAGCGCCAGCAATGGTGTTACCGGCGGTTCCGAGGCTCGAATTCTTCATGGCTGCGCCACCAACGTTGCCGCCTACTGCGCCACCAACAGCCTGGATGATGAGGGGTAAAAGTGATTCCATAAATATGCGCTCCCATTGTGTTTTTACAAACCTGCCCCCCGGGCAAGCCAAGTGGAGGTTAACACATGTTGGGCAACTACCAATAGCAGCAATTGCAACTGCAAAAGGCAGGGCTGTGTGGGCGCGATCAGTAGGCGTTTTCGCTTTTCAGCAGGGCAAGTGGAGTTTTGCCAAGAATGTAAAGATCAAAGCCAAGCGACCAGCTGTCGATGTATTCGAGATCGTGTTTGACGCGTTGTTCAATTTTTTCGCGGGTGTCGGTTTCGCCACGCCAGCCATTGATCTGGGCCCAACCGGTGATGCCGGGTTTCACCTTGTGACGGGCGAAATAACCATCAACAACTTCATCATAAAGCGAGCCTGCGGCCTTGGCTTGCGTCGCATGCGGACGCGGTCCGACGAGTGAAAGGGTTCCCAGCAACACGTTGAAAAGTTGCGGTAATTCATCCAATGAAGTTTTGCGGATGAAGCGGCCAACACGGGTGACGCGCGGGTCATCCTTGGTCACCAGCTTGCTTGCAGCTGCATCGGACATATCGGTGTACATGGAGCGGAATTTGAAAACTTCCACCAGTTCATTGTTGAAACCGAAACGCTTCTGCTTGAAGATGATCGGGCCCTTGCTTTCATAGCGCACGGCAATTGCAACTGCGGCCATGACAGGCGAGAGGCCAATGATGGCCAACGTGGCGATGGTGCGATCCATGATGTCTTTGAAAATCACGTCCCAACCGCTCAAGGGGCGTTCGAAAACACTGAGCAAGGGCAGGGCACCGATGTAGCTATAGGCACCGCGGGCCAATTTGAGTTTGCCGGCAGCACCACTGATTCGGATATCAACGGGCAATTCCCACAAGCGTTTGAGGATTTGCAGCAAGCGTGTTTCGGCCGAAAGCGGAATGGCGACGATGATCAAGTCCACAGCATTGTTGCGGGCAAAATCCGAGAGTTCGGCAATGCTGCCGAGTTTGCGGTGTTTGCGAATGGAGTCCGGGCTGCGGTTGTCAAAGCGGTCATCGAACAAGCCGACGATTTCAACGTCGATGTCGGGGGATTGCTCGAGCAGTTTCAGTGCGTCCTCTGCGGGTTGCCCACCACCGACAATGGCAACGCGCCGCGTAAGCTGGCCCTGATTGCGGGCTGGGGCTGACCAGAGCTGTCCGATCATCCGGGTGATGGCAAAATGCGTTCCCACCGTCACAAACCAAAACCACATCCAGTCCTTGGCGATTTCAATGCCGATGAGTTTTGCCAGATAGTAGACTGACCCACCGGTGACGGCTGCCGCGACGAGTGATTTTGAGGCGACTACAAATCCCTTGTCCCAGTGGCCAATCTGATAGAGGCCCAGTCCCCGGATGACAAACAAGCTGGCAAAGGCCACCAGCAAGGCAAAGAAGCCTGCGGCTTGCAGGTTTTGGCCCGTTGCAAATATGGTAGTGATAACGAGACCGGCGCCCGCCAGCACAATCAAATCAAAGCCTTTGGCCAGGCGTTGCAAAACTTCCAGATCAATCGAACGCGTTGCCATCCCTGCAACTCCCCTAGCTTATGTCCCACGACATTTGAGGGCAGTCTCGGCCATGGACCTTAGGAAATGCTGAAATTGCAAGGCGTGATGGAAAGTTTCATCCGCCGTGCTTAAGCGTGGATTGAATCACATGGTAAAATCTGAATGAAAATGGAATGGCTTGCACAATTCTGCTGTTTGTTTGTCGAACAAATCGTCATACATTTGGCAAGAGTTTTAGGCAGTCGTTGGTGTCCCCCCTTTATCTCGTCATTCCCGCGTTCGCGGGAATGACGGGCTTGAAGGAATTGACTGACCGTCCGATGCGTCAAGTTTCGATGTTGCAAGGAGTATCACATGGGTTTTGCAGACAAGAGCCGGTTGCGGGTGCCGCCGTTGGGACGACGGTTGCGGCTTGGATTTGTCGGCGGTGGTCGTGGCGGATTGGTGGGGGAATGGCACTGGGCTGGTGCCAGGCTTTCCAACCATTGGGATGTGGTGGCGGGGGCGCTGTCTTCCAATCCTGAAAATGCAGCGGTCTCGGCGCGGGATTGGATGATTGCAGCTGATCGCAGCTATGCGGATTATCACGCCATGGCGAAAGCGGAAGCCGCTCGGGCCGATGGCATTGAGGCCGTTGTGGTATGCACACCGAATTGGAGCCATTATGAAATTGCCGTCACTTTTCTCAAGGCTGGCATTGATGTGATCTGCGACAAGCCGATGACAACGACGCTGGCTGATGCCGAGTCACTTCTGGCGCTGCAACGGCAGACGGGACTGGTTCTGGTGATGACCTATCCCTACAAGCATCACGCCATGGTGCGGCAGGCGCGGCACATGATTGCCCAAGGGGCGATTGGCACGATCAAGCAATTTCACATCGAATATCTGCAGGAATGGGGAACCGGTCCCGCCAGTCCTGACTTCAAGGGGGCGGTCTGGCGGCGGCAACCGGAAAAAGTGGGTCGGGCTTCTGCGATTGGCGATATTGGCACTCATGCCTATAATCTCTTGCACTATGTGACGGGAAAAGACGTGACAGATGTGCGGGCGGAGTTTCACCGCTGTGGCGCAAGCCCTGCGATGGAAGACACGGCCTTTGTCAATCTTCGGCTTGAGGGAAATGTGCCGGGCATGTTGTGGATCACCCAAGCCGCACCTGGCCAGTATTGTGGCCTGCGCCTTCGGGTGTGGGGCGACAAGGGCGGCATGGAATGGGATCAGCAATTCCCCGAACATTTGAAATATATTCCGCTGGATGGGGCTGAACAAATGATTGTGCGCGGCCATGGCTCTGGCATGTTGCCCGTCGCCGAACGGCTTTCTCATCTGCCGCGTGGCCATGCGGAAGCCATGGCTGATGCCTGGTCCAATCTTTATGCGGAAGCCGGCCTTGCAATTGCGGCGCGGCGGTCTGGCGCGGTTTTGCCTGAAGGGACTGTTGAACTCAGTGGTGCGGAAGACGGCGTGCGCGGCATGCAATTTAT
>JANOVS010000050.1:0-11668 GCA_031417515.1 Hyphomicrobiales bacterium | reverse complement strand
ATAAAATCAGCTGGCCTGAAGGCCAGCGGGTGGGGCTTGTCGACTAACAATTTCACTTGTTGCATGGGCTTTGGAATCCTTTAAGGACGGTCAACGGCTCCCAGGGTTTAAAAATCCTCGGAGCCGTTTTTTGGTTTTTTGGAATGGCCTGCAATGGGAAATGTAGCAGTGGTTGGCGCCCAATGGGGTGACGAGGGCAAGGGCAAGATCGTCGACTGGCTGTCGGAGCGGGCCGATGTGGTGGCGCGGTTCCAGGGCGGCCACAATGCCGGCCATACGTTGGTGATCAATGGGACGACCTATAAGTTGTCTTTGCTGCCCTCAGGAATTTTGCGGCCCGGTAAATTGTCGGTGATCGGCAATGGCGTTGTGGTGGACCCTTGGGCGCTGGATAGTGAAATTGAAAAGCTGCGCGGGCAGGGCGTTGCCATCAGCTGCGAGAATTTGCGCCTCGCTGGCAATGCCACGTTGATTTTGCCGCTGCACCGGGAGCTCGACCAGTTGCGCGAAGCCGCAGCGGGGGCTGGGAAAATTGGCACCACAGGCCGGGGCATTGGCCCTGCCTATGAAGACAAGGTGGGACGCCGCGCCATTCGCGTCAATGACCTCGTGGACCTTTCAACCATCGGCCCGAAAATCGACCGCATGTTGACGCACCACAACGCGTTGCGCCGTGGCATGGGGGTTGCGGAAATCACCGCCGCGTCGGTCTTGAAAGAACTTTCCGAGATCGCGCCAAAAATTCTGCCCTATGCCGATGCCGTCTGGGACTTGCTGGACGAGCACCGCAAAAAAGGCTCACGCATCTTGTTTGAAGGTGCGCAAGGTATTCTGTTGGACATTGACCACGGCACCTACCCTTACGTCACCTCGTCGAACACCGTGGCAGGCCAAGCCGCGGCAGGCTTGGGGCTGGGGCCATCGGCGGTGAGCTATGTGCTCGGCATTTGCAAAGCCTACACCACTCGCGTGGGCGAGGGGCCTTTCCCCACCGAACAAGCCAATGACGTGGGCGAATGGATCGGCCAACGCGGCCGCGAATTCGGCACGGTGACAGGACGGAAGCGCCGCTGCGGCTGGTTCGACGCGATACTGGTGCGCCAAGCCATCAAGACGAGCGGCATTCAAGGCATCGCACTCACCAAGCTCGATGTGCTGGATGGCCTCGAAGAAATCAAAGTCAGCATCGGCTATGAGTTGGACGGCAAACGCATCGAACGCTTCCCAGCAGCCGAAGACGCCCAACGCCGCGTACAACCGATCTACGAAAGCTTCGAAGGCTGGAAAGGCACAACAGCAGGTGCCCGAAGCTGGAATGACTTGCCGGGGCAGGCGGTGAAATACGTGCGGTTTCTGGAGGAACTGATCGAGTGCCCGGTGGCGATGTTGAGCACGTCACCAGAGCGGGATGATACGATCTTGATGCGCGATCCGTTTCAGGATTGAGGGGAGTTGACTGGACTATAGTAGTAATACTATATTATTATGATGACTGGCATCAGGGATTGCTATTTTGTAGGTTCTACGAAGCGCGCACTCTCTGTGATGCCGCAGGATGTAAAGTCTGCTTTTGGTCTGGCGCTTTTTCAAGCGCAGGTGGGTGGCGAGGCTGAAAACGTCAAGGCGCTGAAGGGATTTGGTGGACGCGGCGTTTTGGAGATTGTGGAAAACCATGATGGCGACACCTATCGTGCAGTCTACACCGTGCGTTATTCAACCGGCATCTATGTGTTGCATGCGTTTCAGAAGAAATCCAAATCGGGAATCGCCACTCCAAAACAGCATCTTGAACTTGTGGCTTGCCGGTTGAAAGACGCCGAAGTGCTTCATTTTCACAATCTCAAAGGGACAATTTAACATGGCCAAACTTCCTGCATTTGAAAAATCATCGGGCAATATATTCGCTGATCTTGGCCTGCCCAATTCCGATGAACTAATGTTGAAGGCGCAAATCGTGACGGAGATTGCGAGGCTGTTGAAAATAAAGAAACTTACACAAGCAGAAGCCGCTGCGCTTTCTGGTGTTGCTCAACCCGACCTGTCAAACCTTCTGCGCGGAAAATTCCGCGGCTTTTCGATCGAACGCCTGATGCTGATGCTCACGAGCTTTGGACGGGACGTCGAAGTCGTGGTTCGCCCAACCGCACGTTCAAAGAAGACAGGTGGCATCACGTTCAGGCGGGAGGCTGCTTGAAAGTAATGACATGATATTCAGGTGACGCTCTTGGACCGCACCCCATAACAGAGACACGATAATTTCGGTTACAGAGGAAGATACGGCAGATACGATGCCACCCCACTTTTCTGCCTAGCGCGGCACGCGTGGGGGAATACCCGACGGGGGAGGGGGTTTTTCGGCTTGCTAGTGGTTGGGCATTGGGTCTGCTGCAAGGCCCCACCGCTGCCCCTTCCCAAACTTCGTTTGGGTGAGGGGTGAAGGATTACAGTGATGCTCCACGTTAGTTCTGTATTTAGATAGAATGGAGAGCATTTTTGGGGTCAGGAATCCGCACTTCTGCTTCGGCGAATACGGTCGGGTTTTTCCACTGTGTTTGCTTGGGAAAGAGAGTTGTGGGTGACAGCCATGAGATCTGATCACGCATCCTGGAAACGCACAAGGCACCCTGTGAGGCGCCTTTGTCATTTCTACTCCTGCAACGATCAAGCGATCTGGCGCAGTTCTTTTCCAGGCGTATCTTTCCGGGGGGTGGCATCAGATACAAATGTTCGCAACAGGAATGCTGCAATATCTGTCGCCGGCATGGGCTTGGCGTAGTAGTAGCCTTGCGCGTCATCGCAGGCCATGGACTTCAGGCTTTCGGCTTGTTCCAAAGTCTCCACACCTTCGGCTGTCACTTGCATCTTCAAGGTGTGACCCAGGCTGATGATTGTGTTCACCAAGGTGCTGGCATTTTCATTGTTGGTGGTCAATTCCTGCACGAAACTGCGGTCAATCTTGATGCGGTCAAATGGGAATTTCAACATGTACCCCAGACTGGAATAGCCGGTGCCGAAATCATCCATGGCAATGGCGACACCCATGGCTTTCAATTCACGCAACTGCTCGAGAATGCTTTCAGTTTCTGCCATCAACAGGCTTTCGGTGATTTCGAGCACCAGTCGTTCAGGCTTGATGCCGCTGGCTTGCAGTGCAGATTTCACGCTACCCACGATGCTGCGACGCCTGAACTGTGCCACTGAGAGATTGACAGAAACTTGCATGTCATTCGGCCAGGTCGAAGCTGTGGTGCAGGCATTTGTGAGAACCCACGACCCGATTTCATCAATCAAGCCGATTTCTTCTGCAACAGGAATGAAATCCATGGGGGAAACGGCAACGCCGTTTTCGTCTTTCATGCGCAACAATGCTTCGAACCCTTTGGGTTGTTCATTGCCGAAACCGAACAAGGGTTGATAATGTATTTCCAACGCACTTTTCGCCAAAGCGCTGCGAACGAGGACTTCAAGCTTGAGTCGCTTGTTTCTCTCTTCGTCAAACTTGGGGTCAAAATACGCTTGCGCATTGCGGCCACGGGCCTTCACAACGTAAACTGCTGTATCAGCACTTTTGATCAAGGCTTCCGAAGTTGCGCCGTGCTGCGGACCGATGGCTGTTCCAATGCTCGCAGTGAGGGACACTTCTTTGCCAGCAACCTGCAGGGGTGTTTTAAATACATTCGCAATGCGGGCCGTTGCTGCCAGTATCTGGTCATTCGTGGTGAATCCGAATTGGGCAACCACAAACTCATCACCGCCAAATCGGGCCACAATGTCGCCGATGCGAAGCGCTGTCCGCAGGCGCGCCGACACCACCTTCAAAACTTCATCGCCAAAGTCGTGACCAAATCGGTCATTCAGGTCTTTGAAAAAATCCAGATCAATAAAGCTCAAGGTCGCAAATTTGCCTGTGTCGTGATCGGCGTTCAGACCGACGGAGAGATTTTCGACAAAGTTGTTGCGGTTGGGCAGCGTCGTCAACGCGTCGTGGTTGGCAAGAAAATGAATATTCTTGTCTGCTGCGCGAATGGCATCATGTTGAGCTTGCAGGCGAACCTGCTTGACGCCAACCAATGCAAACACGGTTCCCAGCACCAGTGGTGCACTCGACACAACAGCCTGAACCGGATTGTCTTGAATCACTGACAAATATGAAATCAGACCTGACTTGGACGTCAAAACGTCAATCGCATAGGCCATGGCAACGAAACATCCACCAAAACCAACGCCAAATAACCCGTGTTTTACGATAACGCTCTTCATTCAACCCGCCCCAGAAAAAGTTGGTTTTGTTTTAAGAACAAATAATTGTCGTTCAGTTAATACAATTTGTACTTTGAAGATGAGGTTGAGCGACTAGCGCTTGTGACAAGCAAGTGGAAAGGATGTTGTTGAGTTAAATTCTCCCATTGACTACCCGATTTTCAAATTGTTCGAACGATCCACACCAAACTCAAAAGGCACCCCCGTGTGGTGCCTTTTTCATTTCGTCCGCATACTGTTGATCAAGCAATCCGGAGCAGCTCTTCTTCTTCATGTTCCGCCATTGGCGGTGCTCCGTCGCGGAGCACGTAGCCGCGGCCCCTTCTTGAATCAAGGCATGGCGGTTTCGATGAAGTTTTTGCCCATGGCGGCGGCGGCGAGTTTTTTGCGCAACTTGCAAATGAACACGTCGATGATCTTGAGTTCGGGTTCGTCCATGCCGCCGTAGAGGTGGTTCAGGAACATTTCCTTGGTGAGGGTGGTGCCCTTGCGCAAGCTGAGCAGCTCCAGCATCTGGTATTCCTTGCCGGTGAGATGCACGCGTTGGCCGCCGACTTCAACAGTCTTGGTATCGAGGTTCACCAACAATTCGCCCGTGAGAATGACCGACTGGGCGTGGCCCTGCGTATTTTCAGATACGCCATTTTTGAAATGGCACAAGACCTTTGGTCTTGTGCTGAACGGCGGACAACCGCGTGGATGCGGGCCACCAGTTCGTCCTTGTGGAAAGGCTTGGTCATGTAATCATCAGCGCCAAAGCCAAGGCCGCGCACTTTGTCTTCAATGGCGGCGAGACCGGGAAGTATGAGAATGGGCGTTCCGACTTTTGAGACGCGCAGGGACTTCAGGACTTCATAGCCCGACATGTCGGGCAGATTGATATCCAGGAGAATGATGTCATAATCATAGAGCTTGCCGAGATCGACACCCTCTTCACCCAAATCGGTTGTATAAACGTTGAAGCCTTCGGATTTCAGCATCAACTCAATCGACTGAGCCGTGGCTGTATCATCTGCGATCAACAAGTCACGCATGCGAATCGTGATATCACGTTGTCCACAGGCCTTCGCTTGACAACCGGGGGGGGGCATCAACCTATGCTGCACAAGGAGTGCGTGATTTGGATCAGTTATTTCAAAAGAAATGGGTACTTTATTTGGGGCTTTATGCGGCGCTGGCATTTGCGCTTGTTCTTGCAGGGCAACGGGGTGCACTTGCCGATGCTACTTCTTCACAACTGTGCGTGCCAGTCGAAGTCGGCGAGTGGGACTGCGATCTGCGCGCGTTTTCCGCAGCAGTTAAATGCGCCGAGCCCGTGCTGCCGGAAAACCGAGATCCGGTTTGGCAGACGTTGGAATCAGAGCTGGAAGCGGTCGCATATCTGATGGGAAAATACAAACTACTCGGCAGCGCGGCGGACCTGGGGCAGTGGCTTTCTTGCCAAGGTTTCTACATTCATGGAAGCCCTGAGTATCCCAAAAAGTCCCTGAAACATTTTGAGGCAAACTACAATCGCAAGAAGTTCGCCCCATTTAAGTTGTCTTGGTTCAATCCGCTGAGTTGGACTAGCTTTTATGACTATCAAGCATTTGTATTTGAATTTGACGAAGGCGGGCGACTTGGGCCCGTCAAAGTAATTGAGCCACTCTAAATTTTGAAAACAATGGGGAAATAACATGTCCACACTGCGTCTCGCTGGAAATTCAGTTTTAGGAGAACTAGGAACTCACTTGCAAATCGTTTTGGATACGGGTTCAGCAGAGTATGAAATAGAGGTGCAAAGAGCCGACTTCTGGAATGTTGAAGGTCATGATGGAGACGTTGACCATACGCAATCAGCACATTACAGAGAAGAAGGCTCTTACGCCATTACGACGCTGGATATCGGCACCCGAGATTCGAACAATGTCTGGGAACTACTGAAGCAAGCCGCTTTTGATTTTGAGGCCATGCATTTTCCCTACTACAATGGCCTTTTCCAAAGCCAAAACAGCAACACATTTGCTTACTCGATGTTGCTGGCCGTCGGAATCGATGCAGAGCAGTACTACGGCGCAGTCCAAACAGGTGGCGCGATAACGGGCGATTGGGACATCCGCGATCAAGTCACCTTCACGATTTCCGGTACGGCGGGGGCGGATTGGTTTTACTCCGGTGCCATGAATGACTTGCTTGCTGGCAGCACTGGTGATGACATCTTGTCAGCGGGTGGCGGCGCTGACAAAATTGTTGGTGGGGCAGACAGAGATGAACTTGATGGCGGCGAAGGGGCTGATGTCATCTTGATCGGCGAACTTGGTGGTTCAGGGGCTTTTGGAGTTTATGCCAGCGCTGAAAAAGTCGACGCTGGTACAGGCACCGACTATGTTGCGATCAGTGCCGGGAGCGGAGATCGGGTTGAACTGCAGGGCGGTGATGCGGGTGATCGGCTGATAGTATACAAGGAGATGCTGGGCGGACCGCTAAGCACTGATGGCAAGCACGCAGCGTTTGCTTTGACGGGTGGCGTGTTTGGCGTGGTCAGTTATGGCAACTCATGGGATGACAATGCCGGACTGCACGACCCGGATGCCAATGTTTTAACTGACAATGAGACAGGTGAAAGTTATCGCCAATATTTTTATGTTGATGCACCATTCTCACGCGAGTCTGGCGTAGACATTGTTTCCGAGGCGGGCTTGACCTTTGAATATCGGCATTATGTCGCTGCACATCGACTCGAAATCTTGATCACCCGCCCTGGTGCGACGGAAGAAGATCCGGCAACACTGTTGTCGACGACTGTCATTAATGATTATCAACCGGGTGATTATGGCATCAATTTGAAGCTGTTTTTTCTGGCGGATTTAATCTTCGATGATATTTCAGCCACCGAAGATTATCATTTGTTGTCGGATGGCATTGCGGCTTTCCAAAAAGCGATTGAAAAACTGAAGGCAGATTCCAGTGTCTATGGCATTGAAGTCGATCCTAATGCTGATGCCGATAATGCGCTTTCGACGCTTAAAGTTACTCTGAATGGTGACGATACGGCGAACAGTTTGACAGGCAACGATGTGCAGGAAAAATTCCTCGGCCTTGATGGCAATGACCGCATTGTGGGCAATGGTGGCGACGACGACATCTCGGGCGGAACAGGCAATGACAACATTGCTGGTGGAAGCGGCGCTGACTTGATAAAGGGTGGCGCTGGCACAGACACAGCCGACTATGGCACTTCTCTCACGAGTGTCATTGTTAATTTGCTGTCGGGCCTTGGTACGGGAGGAGATGCAGAGGGCGACCTGCTTTCAGGCATAGAATACCTTATTGGCTCAACTCAAAGTGACCAACTTTTTGGTGACGATGCAATCAATCGGCTGACTGGTGGTCTGGGCAACGATGTTCTCAGCGGGGCAGGTGGCAATGATATCCTGATCGGTGGTGAAGGGGCAGATACATTTATGGGAGGTGCGGGTGACCGCGACGTTGCAGACTATCGTGACGCGTTGCAAGCCATCGGCATCAATCTGGCACTTGGTGGTTTCCTGGGAGAAGCGTCAGGCGATACATTCTCTGGCATAGAGTATGTGTATGGATCGGAATTTGCGGATCAAATCATCGGCGATGCTTTGATCAATCGACTGGTTGGTGGCCTTGGGGGTGACATGCTGAACGCTGGTGGCGGCAATGATTATTTGCTCGGTGGGCTTGGCGAAGACACGTTGACGGGAGGTTTGGGCCAGGACGTGTTTCTGTTTGAAGAGGGTGCGTTTGGAATTGACATGATTTCAGACTTCGCAGCAGGAATTGGCCGGACAGATCGCATTTCACTGGCTCAGCAGGGGGTTGCGAATTTTAATGAACTGACTTCACATTTTATTCAAACCGCGACAGGAGTTGATATTCAACTTGTCAACGGGTTGATCAAACTTGCCGGGCTTAATGCATCGCAACTGGTTGCGGATGATTTCATTTTTTCTTGATCGATGAAATTTTCCCCCAAAAACACAAAAAAAAGGCACCCCTTGAGGTGCCTTTTCAATTTCAATCCGCCTTCGCTCAAGCAATCCTGAGAAGCTCTTCTTCTTCATGTCCAGCCATAGGGGGTGCGCCATCGCGGAGCACGTAGCCGCGGCCCCAGACGGTTTCGATGAAGTTTTTGCCCATGGCGGCGGCGGCGAGTTTTTTGCGGAGTTTGCAAATGAAGACGTCGATGATCTTGAGTTCGGGTTCGTCCATGCCGCCGTAGAGGTGGTTGAGGAACATTTCCTTGGTCAGCGTTGTGCCCTTGCGAAGCGAGAGCAGTTCCAGCATCTGGTACTCCTTGCCGGTGAGATGCACGCGCTGGCCGCCGACTTCGACGGTCTTGGTATCGAGATTGACCAGCAGTTCGCCGGTGAGAATAACCGATTGGGCATGGCCCTTGGAACGGCGGACAACCGCGTGGATGCGGGCCACCAGTTCGTCCTTGTGGAAAGGCTTGGTCATATAGTCATCGGCACCAAAGCCCAAGCCACGCACTTTGTCTTCGATGGCAGCAAGACCGGAAAGGATCAAAATTGGCGTGCCGACCTTCGAAACACGCAGCGCCTTCAGCACTTCATAACCTGACATATCGGGCAGGTTGATATCGAGCAGGATGATATCATAGTCATAGAGCTTGCCGAGATCGACACCCTCTTCACCCAGATCGGTTGTATAAACGTTGAAGCCTTCGGACTTCAGCATCAACTCAATCGATTGAGCCGTGGCTGTATCATCCTCGATCAACAATACCCGCATGCGAATCCCCTTTGGTGTTGCCCCGCGCCGTTGCGTGGCCATCTTTTTCGTCGCCATTCCCCCGCCGTCAAACGGGATGGCTACGTTTCGTTAACTCTGATACTTAAGATAGACTGAGAAAGGTTAACAAAACCTAAGCTTCTCCCTGGTGATTTTAAGCAGGAGCGGTCTACATGTAGTAGGTCTTCGCCAAAATCGTCTACATCTTGCGACGTGCGTCTATCCGTTTTTATTTTGCCTGCAGCGCTTTTCATGGTGTTTGATTTACCCGGTCTTAAATCTGTTTGTTCATCATAAACGCCGTTGACCGTGGTTGGTCCTTGCTAGTTGATTCGCTGATTCCTGGATAGAGTCAGGGGTGAGTCAGAATGTAGCGGGAAGAGAGTGGTCGACAGTGAGTTTGAGTAAAGTGAGGTTACAATGCGTTCACGCGACAGCCTGTTGAGGCTCCACCGCTTCCGTACCGAGGATGTCAGGCGCCAGGCCGCCGACATAGACCTGATGATCCAGGACCTCATGCGCAAGCACGATGATCTGGAACAGCACATCAAGTTTGAAGAGCAGAGGTCAGGCATTTCTGACCCCAATCATGTCAATTATTCCATGGCCGCCAAGTCTTCGCGCATTCGCCTGGAAAACCTGCTGAAGTCGGTGGGTGAATTGCGCGATCAGCACGAAAGCATGATCGAGCGCCTCAGGGATGAGGAAAGCGAACTTCGCAAGGTCGAAATGCTGGTTGAAAAAGAAGGCGGTTCTCTAAAGCCGATGCCTGTGGTGACACCGTCGGGCATGATGATTGGTCAGGCCATCGCACGTTAGATTCAAGCGACCGGGGAAAACGAAGCGGCCGGGGCAACACGGCCGTGTTGTGTTTAAGGTCATCCTGTAGGCGGCCAATTTCTCAAAATGCGGGCGGGCTTCGTCGGCAATTTTCTGGAGTTGTGGCGGTAGAACCGTTGCAGTTTTTTTTGGTGCGGCAAAGCTTTCTGAAGCCCATGCAGCATTGTACCAGTGTGATGCCCAAATGCCATCGAAGGTTTTTGGGCCTTTGGGCCAGTGCAGCATGTTGGTGTCGAAGGTGATATTGCAGGCGGCACAAAGTTTGCGCAGCACGCCTTCAGGATCGTTGAGAATATCGTCGCTATCGACAACTGGCGGCGCGTGGCCAAGGCGTTGGGCAACACGATCAAATATTTCAACTTGTTCCACAATGCCGATGGCAGCCAGGTCAACTTCCAGCCATTTCTGGGTATAACTTGCCAAGACCTTTGCCGGATCGCGGATCAGGAAGGCGTTGGTCAATTGGTGAATGAAACCCAGGTCGCTGGAGATGGGCATATGATGCGTCATGTGCTTTTGATAGAGCAGGGGCTTGGTCGAAGGCGTGGTGCATTTTGCCACCAGCTTCTCCCAATCGGTCTCCATGGCGGCGATGATTTCATCGCGCATGGGATGGTCATTGCCTTTGTTTTTTAGCGAGTAGCCATAAAACGGTTCGTCCCATGCCTCGCAATCGGAACGATTGCCGAATGCGTACATCATGGCCGTTGAGATGTTGCGGGGGCCGGACCACATGGCGAGGATTGTCATTGGGCAACTTTCGTTGAATAAAAAAACCACACTGCGGCAACAGCGATCAGAACCGCAAGAATTTTTCGGATGGTGATGGCTTTGGGTGAAGTTTTCAGGAAGGCTGCCAGTGAACCGGAGAGAATTGCGATCCCTGCATGTATCAGCGTGGCAATCGCCACATATACAGCCGTCAACTTGGCAATTTCCGTTGCCACGGTCATTGTTGCAGACAGGAATTGTGGAAGCATCGCCGCATAAAACAGATAGGCCTTCGGGTTCAAAATGTTGCTGAAGAGACCTTGCTGAAATGCTTGCCTGGCATCGCTTTGCGCAGCGGCTTCAGGGTCGTCGGCATCCTGCCAGGCGTCCCAAGCCAAATACAGCAGATAGGCTGTGCCGATCCAGCGCAATGCCTGAAACAACACCGGCCATTGGGTGAGCACGGTGGTCATGCCAACGGCTGCAATGGCACCGGCAATCGATAGACCTAGACCGACGCCAGCAACCGCGGCCAAAGCCGTTTTGCGACCGCGCGCAGCTCCCAGCACGGCAAGCCACGTCATGTTGGGGCCGGGTGTGAGTTCGATCAGGATTGAAGCAATGATGAAGGACCAGAACATTAAAGAGCCAGGCAAAAAATTTGTGGGGCGAAAATTTTCAACGTTTTGGCCTGTTCAATTGTCTTTATGGAGCTGAGCTTGCCTGAAGTGCCGGATGGCGAGAACCTGCAGTTCATCCATTTCCCTAAATATTCGATAGTGAATGATGTAGCGAAAGCGCCGGGTTGCTGCCTTTCTGACGGTTAAGTCTTGTTGCTGATGACCAACTTCGGGATAAGCTTTGATCAATTCAAGCTTTGCTTCGATATCAGATCGAATTCGAGGCAACACTTGTGGATTGAGTCCCTCATAGTAATTGGCTATCGAAGTCAGGTCTCCAATTGCCTGTTGCGTATATCTAATCCTCATTTAATGAAGCGGGAGATCATCGCTTCAACTTCTTCTTCTGATGCAAATATGCCCGCATCAGCCTGCCGCAAACCTTCCTCAACAGCAGCCAAATCATCAGGATG
>JANOVS010000049.1:0-14939 GCA_031417515.1 Hyphomicrobiales bacterium | reverse complement strand
GAAAGTCTGGTTCCCCGCTTTCGCGGGAATGACGGAATTTGAGGCCTTCATTCAAACTAACCCGGAACCGCTCTAAGCTCAAAATTTCTTCGCTGCTGATTGCAGTCCTAGATTGGCTTTGATTTAGTCACAGTGAGAATTGCGGTGCAAGTGATGGACTGCTTATCGCTAAGCCGCATCCGGCACCTTTGCCGTCAGCTCAATCCCCAAGGCCTTCATGACGGCGAGGGTGGTTTTCAGGGTTGGATTGCCGTTTTCGCTGAAGGAGCGGTAAAGTTGTTCGCGCGACAACCCAGTTTGGCTGGCGATGTCGGACATGCCTTTGGCTCGGGCGACGACACCGATGGATTTTGCAATGTAAGAGGCATCGGCGGTCGCCAAGGCATCGGCCATGAAGAACGCAATTTCCTTGTCATCAACGAGTGCTGCCGCCGGATCGTAGGTTGTGAGTTTTTCAGCCATTTGTATCTTCCCATGTTTGAGCGAGTTTCTTGGCAGCGGAAATATCGCGCTTCTGGCTGCCCTTGTTTCCGCCGCAGAGCAGCACGATGATCATGTTGCCACGCTGTTGAAAATAAATCCGAAAACCCGGTCCATAGTGAATTCGCAGCTCCTGCACGCCATCGCCAACCGACGCAACATCTCCTGCCAAACCTTCAGCCAACCGCATGATCCTTGTCGCAATGATGGTTCTGGCTCGACGATCCTTGAGGTTGGCTTCCCAATCGCGAAAAGTTGCGGTTTGCTTGATGTCCATCTTGTGAGATGATTGTAGTTTACAAACTACTGTTCGTCAATTCCGATTTTCGTTTAGTCGCTTCCACAACCTTGAAGATTTCGTGCATAGGCTGGAAATGCTGCCACTAGCCTGGCCACCCCACCCCTGCCCCTCCCCAAAGATTGGGGAGGGGTGAGATTACGCACCCTTACCCGCTCTTCTCGGGGAGGGGCCAATATCAATCATGGGGTGGGCTGTTGCAGTCAAAACACCGCCCGCAATGCTTCCATGGCATCGACTTGCGTCAGGTTCATATGCAGGGGTGTCACTGAAATCCGTTTGTTGAACACGGCGCCGATATCTGTGCCCAAGGGTGGGGTGCCGCGTTCTCTGGCGAAGCCCAGCCAGAAATAGGTGCCACCTCTGGCGTCGATGCGTTCGTCGACTGTCAGATAGTTCTGGTCGCGTTTGCCTTGCAGGGTGACGTCGATGCCGGCCACGTCAGCGGGGCGGCAATCGGGGAAGTTTACGTTTATCAGGGTGCCGGGACCGAAGCTGAAGTTCAGGAGTTTTTTGATGATGGCCTCGCCATGGGCCTCAGCCACGGCGAAGCTTTCGCCATTGCCGTGAATGCCGGTGACTTGTGAAAGCGCAATGGATTTGATGCCAAGCGACGTGCCTTCCATGGCGGCGGCGATGGTGCCGGAATAGGTCACGTCATCGGCGATGTTCTGGCCGCGATTGACACCGGAAAGCAGCAGATCAGGCAGGCCCGGCATGATCTTGCGGACCGCCATCACCACGCAGTCGGTGGGGGTGCCCGAGACTTCAAAACGCCGCTCGGCAATCTTGCGGTAGCGCAGGGGATTGGACAGCGAGAGGGAATGCCCTGCCCCTGATCTTTCCTCATCGGGTGCAACCACCCAAACATCGTGGCTGATGGCCTGCGCGATTTTTTCGAGAACGACGAGGCCGGGGCCGTGGATGCCATCATCATTGGTGACGAGAATGCGCATTATTTCACCTCGATGCGGGTCATGCCGCCCATATAGGGTTTCAGAACTTCGGGAATGGTGACGCTGCCATCAGCGTTCTGGTAGTTTTCAAGAACCGCCACCAATGTGCGGCCGACAGCGAGGCCGGATCCATTGAGGGTGTGGACGTAGCGGGTGCCTTTGCCTTCGGTGGGGCGGTAACGGGCATCCATGCGGCGGGCCTGAAAATCTCCGCATACGGAGCAAGATGAGATTTCGCGAAAAGCCTTTTGGCCGGGCAGCCAGACTTCCAGATCATAGGTCATGCGGGCCCCAAAACCCATGTCTCCGGCACACAGGCGCATGACACGGTAATGCAGGCCCAAGCCTTGCAGGATGCTTTCCGCCGAAGCTGTCATGCGTTCCAGTTCATCGCGCGATTGTTCTGGCGTGGTGATGGAGACGAGTTCGACTTTGGTGAATTGATGCTGGCGGATCATGCCACGGGTGTCCCGGCCCGCTGATCCTGCCTCGGCGCGAAAGCACGGGGTGCAGGCGGTGAGGCGCATCGGCAGTTGAGTCTCTTCGAGAATGGATTCGCGCACCAGGTTGGTGAGGGAGACTTCGGCCGTGGGGATGAGCCAGCGGCCATCGGTGGTGCGGAACTGGTCATCAACAAATTTTGGCAATTGTGCTGTGCCGAACATGGTTTTGTCGTTCACCAGCATTGGAACATTATGTTCGGTGTAGCCGTTTTTTTCCGTTTGTGTGTCGAGCATGTACTGGGCAAGGGCGCGTTCGAGTTTTGCCAGTGGTCCCTTGGTCACGACAAATCGGGAGCCAGCCATTTTGGCAGCGATTTCGAAATCCATCATCTTTAGGGTTTCGCCCACATCAAAATGCTGGCGCGGTTCAAAGTTATGGCTTGGGGGATTGCCCCAGCGACGCACTTCCACATTGCCGTGCTCGTCCATGCCATCCGGCACTTCATCGAGGGGAATATTGGGAATGGCCGCCAATTGTTCATGCAATTGGGCGGTGAGCTGGCGCTCCACTTCTTCGCCGTCAGTGATAGCGGATTTCAAGGCGGCGACTTCGGCCTTAAGGGCTTCGGCGCGGTCTTTGTCGCCTGATTTCATGGCGGCGCCTACATCTTTGGACAAGGCGTTGCGACGGTTCTGGGCGTCTTGCAGGCGGCTTTGGCCGTCGCGCTTGGACTGGTCAATGGCGATGAGACCCGTGGACATTGCAGCAAGGCCCCGGCGGGCAAGGCCTTGATCGAAAGCTTGGGGATTATCGCGGATGGCCTTGATGTCGTGCATGTTTATTCTTCTCGCTAATTGTCACTGCCGCACTTGTTGCGGCAATCCATTTTGCAACGAGCGGTATTTGTCAAGATTGCGCCGCGCTTGCTGAACCATGGATTACCGCAACAAGTGCGGTAATGACAATCTTAAGATGGGGGTTAAGATTGGGACGGTGGTGTCGGAAGCTTCGCTTGTTGCTTTGCAGCCTCAGCCGCCTCTTCCGCAGCCTTTTCGGCGGCTGCTTCTTCGGCTTCCTTGGCTTCCTTTTTCGCACGGGCGGCGTTGCGGCGTTTTTCGAGGAAGGCTACGGCGAAAACGGCAATTTCATACAACCCTGCCAATGGCACCGCCATGGCCAGCATGGAAATCGGGTCTGGCGGGGTAATCACAGCGGCCACGGCACAGACGCCGACAAGCGCAAAACGACGGCCCTTGCGCAATTGTTGCGCGGTGACGACGCCAATCTGGCCCAGCAAGGTGAGAATGACGGGCAGCTGGAAGGTGAGACCAAAGGCCAGAATCAGCATCATGACGAAATCGAGATAGGCTTCGATGTCGGGCATGAGCGTGATGCCAGGCTTGCCATCACTGCCGGTGCCTGCAGCCAGTCCATAGAAAAACTTGATGGCGACAGGCAGCAGGAAAAAATAAACCAGTGCTGCGCCGAGCACGAAGAACACCGGTGTGGCTATCAAATAGGGGAACAGCATTTGCCGTTCATGCTTGTAAAGCCCCGGTGCCATGAAGCGGTAGATTTGCGTGGCAATCAACGGAAAGGCGATGAACATGCCACCAAACATGGCAATCTTCAGCTTGACCAGAAATACGCCCAGCAGCTTGATCGAGATCAGGCCGACGTCAGTGCCGGTGCCCCAGCGGAAGGGCTTGATCAGCAGGGCCAGAATATCTGAGGAGAAGTAAAAGCTGCCGATAAAGGCGATGGCAAAGCCCGCAACGCTCCACACCAGCCTGCTGCGCAATTCCAGCAGGTGGTCCATCAGGGGGGCTTCTGAGGCGTCGATATCTTCTTTGCTCATGGTGTGGGTGACGGTTCCGCCGTGACCAGCAATGTTCCGGCGACCCGGGTTTCACCTGTCGATCCCGTGCTGCCGAAATAGGTGTCGAAGTCTTTCGATCCGCCAGACACATTATAGGCCGAGGGGGCCGCGAATTTGCCGGGCGTGGTCATGCCAGAAGCTTGTGTGTTGATGGTGGATTTGAGATCACTCAGATCCTTTTTCAGGCTATCGACGCCTGCTTCCTTCATCGCCCCATCGACATGGCCCTGAAACTCCCGAGCCATGCCACGGGCCTTTTTCATGAATTGGCCAAAGGTGCGCAACACCGCAGGCAAATCCTTCGGGCCAATAACAATGATCGCAATGATCGCCAAGACGAACATTTCGGAGTAACCGACGCCGAAGCCAAAATCCATGATCTACTCCGCCTCACCTGAAGTCAGGTAGAAGGCCCTCTGCTGTGGATCAGCTCTTCACTTTTTCATTGGCGTCTTTCAAGGCTTCACCAGCCTTGTCGTCCAATGATTTGGCGGTTGCGGCAACGTCAGTTGTTTCATCGGCCAAGCCTTTTTTGAAGCTCTTGATGCCTTTGGCCACATCGCCCATCAGATCAGAGACCTTGCCTTTGCCGCCGAACAACACCAGCACTACAACCAGCAGAATAACCCAATGCCACCACGCAAATGCACCCATAACAATATCTCCTCAAATTCCGTTTTGTGGTTTTCCCACGCTCATGGACTTCTATCGCAGAAAGCCTGCCGCCCTGCAACCATGGAACAAGTCAAAGCTTGAACTTGTGCCAAATTGATCAGCCAGCGGCGTCATCTTGGGCAAAGATATGGGCACGGTTCGGCGAAACAACAAGCTTGCAATCTTCCCCCGGCAACAAGGCATTTTTCAGGTCGCCATAGACTTCCACACGGTCATCATACCCTTCGATGGCAAAATAATAGTGTCGATGATCTCCCATGAAGCGCTGCTCGACCAGTCGGGCCGTGGTGCCTTTGCTGTCTTTGGACAGGACAATTGCTGAAGGGGGCAAGAGAACCAGCACTTTTTGGCCGTCTGGCAAGTGGGGTGCTGGAATTGAACCCAGCGGTGTTGCGACACGGCCTTGATCGATGCGGCAATTGAATTTATTGTGGTGCATGAAGAACCGGGCAGCTGCGGCGTCGACGGGATTGGAGATCAATTGCTCGGGGCTTCCCTGTTGCGCCAAATGGCCGGAACGCAACAGAAAGATGTGGTCAGCAACAGCCAGGGCTTCGTGCGGATCGTGGGTTACCAGCAGGCACGTGGCGCGGGTTTCGCGCAGCAGGGCGAAAGTCTCGGCGCGCACACTTTCTCGCAAGCGTTGGTCGAGCCCTGAAAATGGTTCATCCATCAGGATGACTTGCGGGCGCGGCACAATGGCTCTTGCCAATGCCACGCGCTGTTGTTCACCACCTGACAAGGTGGCGGGATAGCGATGCATCATGGTAACGAGGCCGACCCGTTCGAGGGCGCGGGATGCCACCGCTTCGGCTTCACGGCGTTTCAAGGCATAGAGTCCGTAGGCGACATTTTGCAGGGCCGTCATGTGGGGAAACAACGCGAAATCCTGAAACATCAGACCGATGTTGCGTTTTTCCGGCGGGACAAACCTGTTGGGGCCCGCCACTTCCTGTCCATCCAAAAGGATGCGGCCTGACGTTGGTTTTGCCACGCCTGCCGCAAGCCGCAGCAATGTCGATTTGCCACAACCCGAAGGACCAAGCAGACAGGCAATGCGGCCCGCCTTCAACTCCAGTGAAATGTTGTTCAAAATGGGTTTGCTGCGGACAGACAAACAAACATTTTCAAACACGACATTGCCGGCAAAAACCGGCCCGGTGGTGCCTTTGGCCCCCCAGGGTCGTGATCCCTCGCGTTCGGGAATTATTGCTTGTTCATCAGACATGCAGTCGCACTTACACCAGATGGTGTTGAATATGAAAGGTGAGTGGCGATTGAAAGGTCTTCGAAAGCCCTCAGGCCGCCAAAACCACGCGATTTCTGCCTTCGTGTTTGGCTTTGTACAGGGCCAAGTCAGCGCGCTTCAGCAGTTTTTCCAGGCTGTCTTCAACACCCAAAAGGGTTGATATGCCAAGTGAAATTGTGACGGGAATGGGTTGCGGCAAACCGACGGCAAATGACTTTTGACCAACGGCTTTGCGCAAGCGCTCAGCTATGGTTTGCGCCAGATCGGTTGCGGTGCCGGGCAAGACCATGATGAATTCCTCACCGCCCACACGACAGCACAGATCAATGCTGCGGGTGTTCTGGCGAAGACGCACCGAAAGTTCCTGCAAAACCTTGTCGCCCACGTCATGTCCATAGGTGTCATTAATGGCTTTGAAAAAATCCACGTCAACAGAGATGACAGACAAGGCCTTGCCGCGGTTGATGTAGTATTCGATCATGTTGCCCAAATGGGTTTCAAGATAGCGCCTGTTATAGAGGCCCGTCAGCGCATCGGTGATGGCCATTTCAATTGAGGCCTTGACTGACGCGCGCAGCCGTTCCGCATATCGCCAGCGGCGGACTTGCGTGTTGACACGAGCCAACAATTCCTGGCGATCAACAGGCCGCATCAGATAATCGTTCACCCCCATATCGAGGGCGCGCAACAGGCTTTTATGGTCGTCTGGATCAACGATGACCAGAATCGGAGTCTGGCGCGTCGCTTCCATGGATTTGATTTGTGAACACAGCCGCAGTCCGTCGTAATGATCCTTGTCAAAACTGATAATGACAAGTTCATAGGGATTGATGGCCTCTGAGGCGGCTTCCAGGGCCTGGGCCTGGTCAGTGACATGTTTCAGACTATGCTTGCCGTTAAAAGTAGTGGCGATTCTTTCGGCTGAAGAGTTGCGTGGATCAACCAGCAAAATACGGCCGTCCTGGTCGCCCTTGTTATCTTGGGCGTTGGCTAAAAGTCCCATTGACACGCCGCTGTCTGACCGCACACGCAGTTCATCAGTCAACATCTTGAGACGCACAAGACTTTTGATGCGGCAGAACAGGGAAACATCGTTGACGGGTTTGGTCAGAAAATCGTCGGCACCGGCTTCAAGGCCCCGCACGCGATCTTCAGGTTGGTCAAGGGCTGTTACCATGACGACTGGGATATGCTGGGTGGTGGCATCCGCCTTGATGCGTTTGCAAACTTCAATGCCATCAATTCCCGGCATCATCACGTCGAGCAAGATAATGTCGGGCTTGCAGCGCTGGATGGCTTCCAGTGCGTCCAGTCCGTTCATGGCTGTCACGACATCGAAATATTCGGCTGTCAGCTTGGCTTCCAGCAAACGCACATTGGCGAGAATATCATCTACAACAAGAACCCGTGCTGTCATTGTTTGGCCCTCAGAAAACCGTCAATGGTTTGCAAAAAACTCATAACCGAAATGGGTTTGGAGATATAGGCTTCGCAGCCGCCCTCGCGTATTTTTTGCTCGTCGCCTTTCATGGCAAAAGCAGTCACGGCAATCACCGGGATGGAACGAAGTTGATCATCTTCCTTCAACCATTTGGTTACTTCAATGCCAGAGACTTCCGGCAGCTGAATGTCCATCAAAATCAAGTCAGGCATGTGTTTGCGCGCCATGTCGAGGGCCGACAAGCCATCGCGCGTCTGCACAACCCTGTGACCATGGGCTTCAAGCAGGTCATTGAACAACTTCATGTTCAATTCATTGTCTTCGACAACCAGTACAGTTTTCTGCGCCGGCTTTTCAGCGGGATTGGACATATTTTTGATTATTCCAGTTAGATGAACTGAGTTGCTGCCCGACGATGTTGAACGATCCATCAGCTTACCAGGATGCCCAAATCAGGTGGTGACTTAAGCATTTTTACCCTCTCCCACTTAATTCTTGGTTGCATATTGCCTGACGAGCAGTAACTAACACATTAAACATCGCGAAAGTTGGGCGAATTGGTTAATCGGCTGAAACAGACTGGATTTTCAACTTCACCAGAAAATGCAGAATCCTCCATCATCGCCATGAATTGCATGGTTTTTTTGGTTTCTGATGGCGAACGGTTGCAGCGCTTCTGCACTCTTTCAGGAATGTTGGAAAATGACATCAAGAGCAATTTGGCCCTGCCGGCTTTCCAGGGATTCGTTTTGGACTATATTTTGCAGGATGAGGCGCTTTTGCTTGAGTTTGCCGCGGCAGAACAGCTAAAGCCGGAAAAAATTGTAGCGCTACGGCGCAAGTTACCAGGTTTTACAGAATGATTCCGGATTTTACCCGCCAACAACTCGACATTTTGAAAATTGCACCGGATCGACCGTTGCTGATCTGCGATGTTGACGAGGTTGTGGTACATTTCACCCGCAGTTTTGAAGATTACATTGGTCAACGTGACTTGTATCTTGAAACCACAAGCTTTGCCCTGAACGGCAATGTGCGGCGGCAAGGCACTGCAGAAAGCCTGGATGAAGCGTATCTGTCTGGCCTGATAGATGATTTCTTTGTCGATTGTACGGAACACTTGCCACCTATTGTTGGAGCGGTAGAGGCGTTGAACACTCTGGCAGACCATGCTTCGGTGGTGATGCTGACAAATCTGCCGCACCATGCCCGAGACAAGCGGATCAGAAACTTGCAGGGACTTGGTGTTGCCTTTCCGGTGATTACCAACAGCGGCCCCAAGGGACCGGCCATTCAACACCTTGCGGCACAAACCAGGGATAAAGTGGTTTTTGTTGATGACAGTCCCGGCTTCATTGCATCGAGCTTTGAGCATGCGCCGGATGTGCATTTGGTGCACTTTCTGCATGACGAACGCTTTGCCAGACATTTGCAGCCGTTCCCCTACGTATCCCTGACGACGGGAACATGGGCAGACGCCCTGCCCCATATCAAAAACCTGCTTGTTTAGGCCTCGCGCTACGGCGCAAGATGGCTTATTTTTATTGACATGATTGTGTCTGCCACCCCTGCTGATGTTGCGGGCTTTTGTCGCGATTGTCTTGGCGATGCAAAGCCGGGTGACACGCGTTGTGGCTCCTGCCGTAGTCCACGAATCGTGCGGCATGCTGAGCTGCATGATCTCAGTATTGCCCATATTGATTGTGATGCGTTCTATGCAGCAGTTGAGAAACGCGATGATCCTGGATTGGCCGACAAGCCGTTGATTATCGGGGGTGGTACGCGCGGCGTTGTTTCGACGGCTTGCTATATCGCCCGCATTCGTGGCGTGAAATCGGCCATGCCGATGTTCAAGGCGCTCAAACTTGCACCTGATGCTGTTGTCATACGGCCCGACATGGCCAAATATTCCCGCGCTGGAAAACAGGTGCGGGAAATCATGTTGTCATACACACCGGCCGTTGAACCAATTTCCATCGACGAGGCATTCCTTGACCTGGCGGGAACAACAAAGCTCCATGGACATAGTCCTGCCAAAACCCTGGCCAAGCTGATTTTGCAGATTGAAAAGGAAGTCGGCATTACGGCATCGGTTGGCTTGGCACCCAACAAATATCTCGCCAAGGTGGCGTCGGACCTTGAAAAGCCACGGGGCTACTCGGTGATTGGGCAAGCCGAAGCAAAAGTGTTTTTGGCGGAGAAACCGGTTTCGCTGATCTGGGGCGTGGGAAAGGCCATGCAGGAGAAACTCAATCAAGATGGCATTTCGCGTATCGGCCAGTTGCAAGAGATGGAACGCAACGATCTGATGCGGCGCTATGGTTCCATGGGTTCGCGACTGTTTTATTTATCGCGAGGCCAGGATGTGCGCGTGGTTTCTGCCGATGATGAAACCAAGTCGGTGAGTGCTGAAACAACATTCAACATCGACATTGAAGACGCGGCGGAACTCGAGGCCATTCTCTGGACTTTGTGTGAACGTGTGGCGGAGCGGGCGAAGAAGCAGGAACTCTGTGGCAGCACTGTCAATATCAAATTGAAAACCACCGATTTCAAATCGCGCACCCGTGCAACAAGTCTGTCGGACCCGACACAATTGGCGCACCGGATTTTTGATGCGGCGCGGTCCCTCTTGGTGCGCGAGGCGACGGGTGCGAAATTCAGGTTACTGGGCGTTGGCATTTCAAATTTGCAAGTCGCATCACACCAGGAATTGCAGACCCTCGATACGCGTGAAGCTGCTCAAACCAAGGCGGAATTGGCGATTGATACACTTCGTAAAAAATTCGGTCGTGATGCCGTGGCGCGGGGCATTGTTTCACGCACCAAGGATCGGTGAGTACGTTTCAACTCTCCATCGACATCAGTGCGGCATTGCCGCCAGATGCTGTTGTATCTTGTGACATCACGCGCTCGACAGCAAAGCGATGCAGATAATGGGGGCCGCCGGCTTTGGGACCGGTGCCTGACAATCCTTCACCGCCGAAAGGCTGCACACCGACCACGGCGCCAATTTGGTTTCGGTTGACATAGAGATTTCCGACACGGGCACGCTGGCGCACCATTTCAATGGTTGATTCAATCCGGGTGTGCAAACCGAGAGTGAGGCCAAAGCCGGTGGCGTTGATGGCTTCGACGACGGCTGTCATGTGGGAGGCCTGAAAGCGCACGACGTGGAGTATGGGGCCAAAGACTTCTTGTTGCAGTGGTTTTAAGTCCGGCAATTCGTAAGCAGCGGGCGAAACATAGGTGCCGCGAGCGCAAGCTTCAGGCAGGGTCAAATCGGCAATGGTTTTGAATGTTTTTGCCGTACGGGTTTTATGGGCATTGAGATTTGATTGTGCTTCGGCATCAATCACCGGACCAACATCCGTGGCGTAGTCCAAGGGGTCGCCGATTTGCAATTCAGTCATGGTGCCGTGGAGCATTTCGATGACCCTGTTCGCCACATCATCCTGGACAAACAGAATGCGGGCGGCTGAGCAGCGTTGGCCGGCGCTATCAAAGGCTGAAGCAACGACATCGCGCACTGCTTGTTCGGCAAGAGCGGAGCTGTCCATGATCATGGCATTCATGCCACCGGTTTCAGCAATCAGCGCGGCCATGGGGCCGGATCGTGCCACAAGGTTTTGGGCAATGATGGTTGCGGTGGCATTGGATCCCGTGAACGCGACGCCTGCCAATCTTGGGTCTTTCAACAATCTGGCACCGATGCGTGCGCCATCACCCGGCAGGAATTGCAAAACTTCTGGCGGCACACCTGCTTCGTGCAGCAGCTTGATTGCGATGTAGGCGACGAGTGGGGTTTGTTCGGCAGGCTTGGCAATCACCGCATTGCCCGCCGCAAGGCTGGCGGCGACCTGGCCTGTGAAAATCGCAAGCGGGAAATTCCACGGTGCGATGCAGGCAAATACGCCCCGGCCATGCAACGTCATTTCATTGCGTTCGCCGGTGGGTCCACCAAATATTGTCGGGTGTTCGAAGTGGCGTCTGGCGCCTTCGGCATAGTGGCGCAGGAAATCCACGGCCTCACGCAAATCGGCTTGGGCATTGTCGAGGGTTTTTCCGGCTTCGCGGATGAGCAGTGATAAAAGTTTATGGGCGTGGGTTTCAAAAAGATCAGCGGCTTTTTCAAGAATGGCGGCGCGGGCATGGCCTTTGAGATTGCTCCATGAGGTTTGTGCTTTGGAAGCTGAACCAAGAGCGATGCTGATATCTTCATCGAAAGTTTCGATGATGCTGCCAACCCCCACCGCATTGTCATGGGGCGAAAATATTTGCCGTTCCCTGCCTGCGCGGGCTTTGCCGTCAACCAAAGCTGTGGCGGCAGTGGGCTGTTTGAGGGCTTCTAAAATGCCTGCCATGGCATTGCGGCGGGCGGGCTCATGCCAGTAGGGTTGCCCGGCAGAATTCCTGCGCTCGCCAAACAGGTGTCGCGGCGTTGTGATACGGGGGTGGGGAACTTCTTTCAAAGCCAGAACGGTTGCAACCGGGTCTGCCACAATGTCGGCAATCGGCGCATCATCATCGGCTAGGCGATTGACAAAGCTGGTGTTAGCGCCATTCTCTAAAAGTCTTCGCACCAGATAGGCCAGCAAGTCTTCGTGGCTGCCGACGGGCGCGTAAATCCGACAGGGTTGCCCAGCTATGACTTGCGCATAAAGCGCTTCGCCCATGCCATGCAGGCGCTGGAATTCATAGCGCTTGTCATCGCCCGCCATGACGCTGATGGCGGCAACAGTCTGGGCGTTGTGGGTGGCAAATTGTGGGTAGAATAATTCACGCCGATCCAGCATGTATCGCGCACCGGCCAGATAGCTCACATCAGTTGAAACCTTGCGGGTGAAGACCGGAAAATCCTCAAGGCCTGCTTCCTGAGCCCGTTTGATTTCGGTGTCCCAATAGGCGCCTTTGACAAGTCTGACTGGCAGAACGCGGTTGGTTTCGACTGCCAGTTCGGCAAGCCATTCCAATACGGGTTTGGCACGGCGACCGTAAGCTTGTACGGCAAGACCCAAGCCATTCCAGCCCGTGAGTTCAGGGGCTTTGGCCAAACGTTCAAAAAGTTCCAATGAGAGGTCAAGCCTTGCCACTTCTTCGGCATCCATGGTCAAGCCGGAATTTGACTGTTTGGCCAGCACTGCCAGTTGCAGTATTTTGTCAAAAAGTGCATCCAAACAATGGCTTTTGGTTTTTTCTTCATAGCGGGGATGAAGCGCTGACAGTTTGACGGAAATAGACGGTTGGGCATATACGTCGCCCTGCCCGGCGGATTTGCCAATCGCCGTGATGGCGTTTTCGTAGGATTGAAAATATCGATTGGCATCGGCTGCCGTCATGGCGCTTTCGCCCAGCATGTCGAAGGAAAACCGCCAGCCCTCCGTGGTCAGTGGCCGGGCAATTTGCAGGGCTTCGGCAATGGTGCGGCCCAGCACAAACTGCTTGCCCATGATGCGCATGGCCTGTCGCATGGCGGTGCGCACCACGGGTTCACCGGAGCGCGTGACCAAACGCTTCAAAAATGACTTGGCATCGGTTTTGGTATCGCGTCCCAATTCGACAAAGCGGCCAGTCAGCATCAGGCCCCAGGCCGAGGCATTGACGAACAGCGAGTCGGATTTCCCCACATGGGTGGACCAATCACGATCCCCCAGCTTGTCGGCAATCAACTTGTCGGCGGTTTCGGCGTCGGGGATGCGCAGCAAGGCCTCGGCGAGGCACATCAAGACTACGCCTTCTTCAGATGACAGGGAGAATTGTTGCATAAAGGCATCAATGCTGCCTTGGCTCTTACGATTGTTGCGAACGGCTTCCACAAGGTGGGTGGCATAGGCCGTGACGCGCTGCATGTGTTCGGGCGCTAAAGTGGCAGATGCGGCCAATTCCTGGACCAATTCTTTTTCTGGTCGGAAGAGATGATTGGCGATTCGGGCACGGCTGAGGGGCATTTTGGCGATCCTTGCAAAGTGGCACCAAAGTTATCGCAGTTTCGGATTCATTACTCACTTCAGTTTGTTCTAAGAACAGCATTATTTGCTATCGATGGTTTTTAAGATGGTGATATAGTGCTGCCATGAACAAAATTGTAGTTGAAACAGACAAGCTTGATTTGCAGATTCTTGAGGCCTTGCAGGCCGATGGTCGCATGCCGATCACTGAATTGTCGCGGCGGGTCAATTTATCGGCGACGCCGTGCGCTTTACGGATCAAAAAACTTGAACAGGCCAAGATCATCTTGGGTTATCATGCCCGCATTGCACCGAAAGCCCTGAATGTTGCATTGCTGGTTTTTGTGTCGGTGAAACTGCGGGCCACTGATGAAGCGACATTGCGGGCTTTCAATACGGCCGTAAAACCGATGAAGCAAATTCTCGAATGCCATATGACGGGTGGCGGGTTTGACTACCTGCTGAAAATCCGGGTGCGCGACATGGAGGAGTACCGCAAAATCCTCGGTGGCGTGATTGGGGAACTTCCGATGGTTGAAGGGACGCATTCCTACTTTGTCATGGAAGAAGTAAAAGAAACCATGCTACTGCCGATTCCCACTGCCAAGGAAATTTCGCGCTGATGCCTCAGGTTGTTCATACAATTGCCGAGCTGCGCCAAATGGTGCAGGCTTGGCATGTCGAGGGGCTGAAGGCTGCTGTGGTGCCCACCATGGGCGCATTGCATGGCGGTCATTTGACGCTGGTGCGCGAAGGCTTTGCCCATGCCGACCGTGTGGTCGTTACGGTTTTCGTCAACCCCAAACAATTTGCTCCCACGGAAGACCTTTCCCGCTACCCGCGCGATCTGGAAGCCGATGTTGCCATGTTGGAAACAGTGGGGACACATCTGGTTTATGCGCCGGATCCCGCCACGATGTATGCTGCAGGATTTGCTACGACGGTTTCAGTCAACGGACCTGCCAAGGCAGGTCTGGAAGACAAATTCCGTCCGCAATTTTTTGAAGGTGTGGCAACTGTTGTGGCCAAGCTGTTTATCCAATCGCAAGCCGATGTGGCGATATTTGGCGAGAAGGATTACCAGCAACTGCTCGTGGTGCGGCAGATGGCGAGGGATTTGGATATTCCTATTGAGGTGATTGGCGTTCCCACCATTCGCGATGAAGATGGCATGGCAAAATCTTCGCGCAATCGATACCTGACGAAGCATGAACGCCATCAAGCCACGGCGATTATCCGCACTTTGGAGCAGGCGGCAGAGAAAATACGGAACGGCACTGATCAACAGTCAGCCACACGAGCAGCTTCGCGTTCATTGACGACATTGGGTTTCAAAGTGGATTATGTCACAGCCCGTAACGCCGAAACCTTGGCCGTGCCGCAATCGAACGCCGAACCGTTGCGATTGTTGGTAGCGGCGTGGATGGGCACAACGCGGCTGATTGATAATATTGCGGTGGCGTAGGTTTTGGACTTGCGGCGTATGTATTGATCGAAAGTCATTGCAATTCCCCCACCTCCGGCCTTCGGCCACCTCCTCCCCGATGAAGAATCGGGTTGGAGGGTGAA
>JANOVS010000048.1:0-57551 GCA_031417515.1 Hyphomicrobiales bacterium | reverse complement strand
TTCGTTTGTCAGCCGCGCCTTGAGCTCGGCTGAATCCAGTGAGCGGTTGATCTGTGCATTGAGTTTGATGGGAGACCGCCCCTCAGATTCAGGCTTGCTAAAAAGTTTAGGGAGAAGCCAAACAAATGCCCTCCCTCCAGCTTCGCTGGGGGAGGTGCCCGAAGGGCGGAGGGGGTGCGTGGGGGTTTATCTCACACCGCCATTTTCGCAATATCGGCGCGCAATTCATCCATGCCAAGATTTCGGTCGGCTGAGGTGGCGTGAAGTGTTGGAATGGCAGCAGCCCGTTTTTTTAAAAATTCCATAGTGACCTGCATGAGCGGATCGACTTCGGCGGGCTTGATCTTGTCGATCTTGGTCAGCACGATCTGATAGGCCACAGCTGCTTCATCCAGCATGTCGAACATTTCCGTGTCATTGGCGGTTATGCCATGGCGCGAATCAACCAGCACAAAAGCGCGGGTGAGGCCGGGCCTTCCGCGCAGGTAACCGCGCAACACGGCTTGCCAGAGTTTCACTTCGTGCTTCGGGGCTTTGGCGTAACCATAGCCCGGCATGTCCACCATGGTAATGCGGTTTGCCACATCGAAGAAGTTGAGCTCGCGGGTGCGGCCCGGTGTGTTGGAGGCGCGGGCCAAGCCATTGACGCCCGTGAGGGCATTGATCAGCGACGACTTGCCGACATTGGAGCGTCCGGCGAATGCAATCTCAACGCCGCGCACGGGCGGCAATTGTTCGAGCTTGGCCACGCCCAGACGGAATAGACTGGGGGCGGAAAACAATCTCCGCCCCTCGCGCAATTCATCTTCATTGTATTTTGGTTGGAGTTGGCTCACGTCGCCGCTTTCTTTTTAAGGAAGGGAATGCTTTCTCGAATGTTGCCGAGAATATTCACGTCAGCGCCATTCTTCTTCATGATGTAGCTTTGCTGAATGATCGACAGCAGGTTGCTCCAGGTCCAGTAGATCACCAGTCCGGCAGGCATGGTGCCCAGCATGAAGGTGAAAATCACTGGCATCCAGTTGAACATGGAAGCTTGAATGGGGTCAGCTGGTGCCGGGTTCAAGCGCATCTGCACCCACATTGTAATGCCCATCATAATCGGCCAGATGCCAAGCATCATGATGTGGGGCGGTGTCCAGGGGATGAGGCCAAACAGCGTGAAAAGATTAGTGGGGTCAGGTGCCGACAGATCGTGAATCCAGCCGTAGAACGGCGCGTGGCGCAAATCGATTGTCGTGAGAATGACCTTGTAGAGCGCAAAGAAAATCGGAATCTGGACAAAGATCGGCAAACAGCCCGCAAGTGGCGAAACTTTTTCCTTCTTGTAAAGCTCCATCGTAGCCTGCTGCTGTTTCATCCGGTCATCAGGAAACTGCGCCTTGATCTTTTCCATCTCAGGCTGGAGCTTCTTCATGCGGCTCATGGAGGCGTAGGACTTGTTGGCAAGTGGGAAGACCGCCAGTTTGACAATCACTGTGACCAGCATGATGGCGAGGCCGAAGTTGCCCATGATGCTATTGGCCCAATGCAGCAATTTGAACATGGGGCGGGTGAGAAAGCCGAAATAGCCCCAGTCGATCATCAGGTCGAATTTTTCGATCTTGTACTTCTCACCAACCTTGTTGATTGTATCGACAATCTTGGCACCGGCATAGAGATGGTCTTCTGCAACAACGGCGGAACCGGCAGGCACAATCAAAGGATCAGTTGACAGGTAATCGGCCTGGTATGCGTCACGCGTGCCTTGTTTAAGATGTTGGTATGTCACCACCATTTGGCGGGTTTGTTCGGGGATGATGGCAGTTGCCCAATACTTATCGGTGAAGCCCAGCCAGCCGCCGCGCGATGGTAATTCAACCTTGCCGCCATCGTCGGCCACGGATGAATAGGATTCTTCCGTCAGCTTGCCGTTTTGTACACCCAGCAGACCTTCGAAAAATGTCCAATAACCGTCAACTCTTGGTGTGTCCTGGCGTTGCACGCGGGAATAGGGCAGCAGCGAAACCATGCCTGCTGTACGGTTATCAACAATCTGGCGAACTGTGAAAACATATTCTTCGCTGATCGAGATTTCGCGACGAAAGATCAGGCCTTCGCCGTTTTCCCAAGTGAGCACCAGTGGCTTGTCTTTGCCCAGCACCGAACCTTCAGCAGCCGTCCACAGGGTTTTGGAATCAGGCAGCTTCAGGGTTTGCCCCTTTGAAGCGACAAATCCCTGCTCAACGAAATAGGCATTGGCAGTGCCTGATGGTGAAAGGAACGTGATGACCGCGCTTTGCGGCGAAGCCTGCTCACGGTAATTGTTCAGCTTGAGATCATCAATCTGTGCACCAGTCAAATTGATCGAGCCTGACAGTTCAGGTGTATCTATCGGCACGCGCTTTGAGGCGGTGAGGGCAGCTTGCCGTTCAACAACAAGGGGAGCCACGGGGCTGGCAGGCACCTGGCCCGCCTCGCCAGTGATTTGCCCAGTCTGTTGTGGCTGCGCCGGATCAACTTGCGGCTTCAAGGGCATGAAAAAATACTGATAGCCAAAGACAATGGCCATGGAGAGCACAATGGCCAGAATGAAATTCTTCTGGTCCGGAATTACGGGTTTCTGGCTCATGGTTTAGGCTTGTCCTTTTGGCGTCGGAAGGGCTTTTGGCCCTCGCCGGAATGAACGCGGGTGACGGCTGATATAATGTCTTTGCGAAGCGCGTCAAAGGGGCGGTTTTCGGCCCCCATACGACCAATCAGCACATAGTCGGTGTGGGCTTTGGCAATCTCAGGCAAAACTTGCTTTGCGGCTTCGCGCATGCGCCGCCTGATACGATTGCGGATAACGGCGTTGCCCAATTTCTTGGTGCAGGTATAGCCCACGCGAAAGGCCTTGCCGTCGGCACGTTGCAGCACTTGCACGACAACAGCCGTTGCAGCGGCAGAAGGGGCTTTGGCCGCAGCGAGGAACTCACTCCGACGCAGAAGCCGCTCCATTTAAAAGAATTAGGCGCTCAGACGCTTGCGGCCAGCAGCGCGGCGGCGACGGATCACATTGCGACCGCCCACAGTTGCCATGCGGGCCCGAAAGCCATGGCGGCGCTTGCGAACAAGCTTGGAAGGTTGGTAAGTGCGCTTCACGTCGAAACTCCGTATTTGCCAAAGTCTTCGGGCAAGCTTTTGATCACAAACAGTTATTTGTTATCAATTGGCCCATGAAAAAGTCATGAACCCGCATTCCGAAGGCTTGAATATCCTTAAGGTTGGGCGGCTTATGGCCAATGCTCATGGAAATGTCAACGACGCCGGCAGAGAAACCTGTGATCACGCTTGGCTTTTGGCAGATCACCAGATGAACACGCTGGCTTAACTCTCATCACGAGGTAGTGAGGCCCCCTGTTCACCAGCAATTTCCCGCGTATAGGATCAGTCATACGAAAATTGTAAAGCCTTCAAAGCAGGCTGAATTGAAAGCAAACCCGATGGATGAACCAGTCATAGTTGGCAAACCCTTGTGGCAAAGGCTTGCCGGGCCTGCGGTCATCGTTGCCCTGATGGTGCTTGGCTTCAGCTTGGGATTGCACAAGTACCTGACTCTGGAAGCCATCGCCGCAAACCGGGCAGCGCTTCAGGCCTATACGGACCAGCATCTTTTCCTCGCGTTGGGCTTGTTCATGCTGATTTACATTGTGGCAGTTGCCCTGTCTTTTCCGGGAGCCAGCGTGCTGACCATTCTGGCTGGCCTGTTGTTTGGCTGGCTGGCGGGTGGTGTTGCCGCAGTGGTCAGCGCCACGATTGGCGCTGTGATCTTGTTCAAGATCGTCAACACGTCATTTGGTGATGTCCTGGTCAAAAAAGCTGGTCCCTTGCTGTCGCGCATCAATGCGGGATTTGCCGCTGATGCCTTCAATTATCTGCTGTTCCTGCGCCTGGTGCCAGCCTTCCCGTTCTGGCTGGTGAATATTGCGCCTGCCCTTGCCAACGTGAAGCTACGGACTTTTGCCCTGGCAACCTTGATCGGCATTATTCCCGGCACATTTGCCTTTGCCTTTGTTGGTGAAGGTTTGGATAGTTTGATAACGGCCCAGACGGCAACTCATGACGCTTGTGTTGCGGCAAAGGGTGCAGCTGCCTGTCCATTTGAACTTTCGGCCTCCGCTTTGATTACCAAAGAGCTGCTGATTGCCTTCGCACTGCTGGGCGTGGTGTCCCTGATCCCGGTTGCCCTGAAGAAATGGAAAAATGCCCATGTTGTATGATCTCGCCATCATTGGAGCTGGTTCTGCCGGATTGTCGGTTGCCGCAGCGGCGGCGCAATTTGGTGAAAAAGTTGTATTGTTTGAAAAAGCCGAAATGGGTGGCGATTGCCTGAACACGGGGTGCGTTCCCTCGAAGGCGCTGCTAGCTGCTGCCAAGGCGGCCCAGGCCCATCGTTCTTCTGCCATGTTTGGTGTGGCGGCCCATAAGCCGGAAATCAACTTTGCCGGGGCCATGGCCCATGTCGAATCCGTCATAAAGACCATCGAACCCCTGGACAGCCAGGAACGTTTCGAAGGCTTGGGTGTCAAAGTTGTGCGGGCTGCGGTGCGGTTTACAGGAGCGAACACCTTGGAAGCTGAAGGGCATAATTATGAGGCGCGGCGCATCGTTATTGCCACAGGTTCGCGCGCCGGGGTGCCGCCGATTCCCGGCCTTGCCGATGTGGCGTTTTTTACCAATGAGAACATTTTCAAAAACCGCGAATTGCCACGCCATCTGATTGTCATCGGCGGCGGTCCCATCGGCATGGAAATGGCGCTGGCCCATCGGCGGTTGGGTGCTGACGTAACGGTGCTGGAAGGCTTCAAGGCGCTGGCCAAGGATGATCCAGAATTGACCACCGTGGTGCTGGATGCATTGAAAGCTGAGGGCATTCAACTGCGCGAAGGCATCAAGATTGAGCGTATCGAAAAATCCGGGGATGGCATTATTGTGCACGCCGCCAATGCGGAAAAAATCGAGGGATCGCACTTGCTGGTGGCAGCCGGGCGGCAGCCCAATGTTGAGGGATTGAATCTTGAAGCAGCGGGAGTAGAATTCAGCAAGCGCGGCATCACTGTTGATGCAGGATTGCGCAGTGTATCAAACAAGCGGGTGTATGCCGCAGGCGATGTGGCAGGCGGCCTGCAATTCACCCATGTGGCGGGCTATCACGCGGGCCTCATCATCCGCAATGCGCTGTTCCGTTTACCCGTCAAAAACCGCACCGACATCATTCCCTGGGTCACCTACACCGATCCGGAATTGGCCCATGTAGGGCTGACTGAAGCCGATGCCCGAAAAATCCATGGCGACAGCATTCGGGTGTTGCGTTGGCATTTCAAGGAAAATGACCGGGCACTTGCGGAAGGCAAGGCCAAGGGGTTGGTGAAAATTGTCACCAGCAACAAGGGCGTCATTCTTGGGGCGTCGGTTGTTGGCCCCAATGCTGGTGACCTGATTGCCATGTGGACACTTGCCATCAGCCAGAAACTCAAAGTCTCGGCGATTGCAGGCATGGTTTTGCCCTACCCAACACTTGGAGAAGCAGGCAAACGCGCTGCTGTGACCTACTATGCCGATCTTGCCAAAAAACCCCTGATCCGCAGGGTCATCGGATTTTTGAAAAAATTCGGTTAAACAGCTTTCATGGCCGCTTCACCTCCCCTCCCCTCCCGCCTCGGCGGTCTTTCCGGCAAGGTTCTTGCCCTCACCATCATTTTCGTGATGCTGGGCGAAGTGCTGATTTTTCTGCCATCCATCGCCAACTTCCGCATCCAGTGGATGAAGACCCGCATTTCAATGGCCGAGATTGCCGCCCTGGCTGCTGAAGCGTCACCCAACCGGGAACTGGATGAACCCCTGCGCAAGGAAATACTCATGGGGGCGGGCGTGGTTGCGGTTTCGCTGAAACGGGGCGATGCGCGCCAATTGATGCTCAGCAGCAATGAAGCCGCTACTGTTGAGGAAACTTTCGATTTGCGCGCCGGTCGCAATTACCTGACACTGTTTGAAGCCTTGCAAACCTTGGTGCGGACAACCGACAGGGTTATCAAGGTAACGGATTATCCACCCAACATGTCGGGAGACCTCATCGACGTGGCGCTGCACGAAGGGCCTTTGACCAAGGCCATGCGGTCTTATGCCCTGAACATTTTGTTGTTGTCGATTGTCCTGTCGCTGGCTGTGGCGGCGATGATTTATGCGGCGCTGAACCGCGTTTTGGTGCGGCCCATGCAGAATCTTTCGCGCAACATGACGCTTTTTGGCGACATGCCCGAAGACCAGAGCCGCATCATCAAACCATCGAACCGATCAGATGAAATCGGCATCGCCGAACATGAGTTGCATGACATGCAAAGCCAGTTGCAAAGCCTGCTGCAACAGAAGTCGCGGCTTGCGGCGCTGGGCCTTGCGGTGGCCAAGGTCAGCCATGATCTTCGCAACATGTTGACATCCGCGCAATTGATTTCGGACCGGTTGGGAGATGTGCGCGACCCCAATGTCCAGCGCTTTGCCCCCAAGCTAATTACATCGCTCGACCGGGCCATATCATTCCTGAACCAGACACTGACCTATGGTCAGGCAAAAGAGCGGCCTCCCCAGCGGTTCAAGCTGCTGGTGCATGGTGTGGCGCAGGATGTGATTGAAAGTCACCAACTGGTATCAAACCAACTCAATCTTGACAACGAAGTGCCACACGACTTGTTGATAGATGCGGACCGGGAACACCTTAACCGCATTCTCACAAATCTGGTGCGCAATGCCATTCAGGCCTTTGATGCCGCGCCTGAACAACAGCTTTTGCCTCGCGTCACTCTCAGGGGCTCACGACAAGGCAGCGTCACAACAATTGAAGTGGCAGACAATGGTCCCGGCATCCCGGCTGCGGTGCGTGACAAACTTTTTGAAGCTTTTCAGACGGCAGCGAAACCCGGTGGCACGGGCCTCGGTCTTGCCATTTCAGCAGAACTCGTCCATGCCCACGGCGGCGAAATCAATGTTGGAGAATCGACCGCGCGCGGCAGTGTGTTTGTTGTCACTATTCCAGATGCACCTTCTGGTCAGGCGAGAGAAATCATACGACTTGCGCCCAAACGCCGATCAAAATGATACCGACACACACCAGCGAAGGTGCTTGCCTTTATGAAAACAGCGGGCTAAGGAGACCTCGTTTCCGGCACTGCGGTGCCAACACGAAACACAAGCGCCCGTAGCTCAGCTGGATCAGAGCACTAGACTACGAATCTAGGGGTCAGAGGTTCGAATCCTTTCGGGCGCGCCAATTTTTTCATTATTGCTGTTGATGTTGTTGGAGTATTTTCAGTTTTTGTCCAACCCGCTGTGGAGGGTGGACGCGCTTGTTCACTTTCTGACCGCAAAAGATTGGCGCGCGCTTGATTGGCATGGCGTGCGTGGCGTGCGTGGTCAGCTGCTTTTCTGTATTGGCGACCTTACACCGTGACGCGTGGCTTGAAGGCCATCTTTCCGCCTTCGGCAGCAGCACGTTGCAGAGTTTTGGAAACCTGCAACAGGATGCTCACTGTTGTCCCCCTTCCTGCCTGAGATACAATTGTGAGCGTTCCGCCGTGTTGCCGTGCAATCTGGTCGGCAATTGCCAGTCCCAGTCCAGGTCCAAAGCTTTTTGTTGTGAACAACGGTTCTTTTACCATCGATAGCTTGTCTTCCGGAATACCGGGCCCGAAGTCAGCTACAATGATCTCAATGCCTTGGTTGGCATTGCGGCTTCTGATTTCTATCCGCCACAAATCATTGTCACCGTCTTTTCGCATCGACTCATAGGCTTGTGCCGAATTCGCCAGCAGACTGGCAATCGAATGGCCCAGCTTCTTCTTGTCAATCTCAACACCCACGCCAAATGTCTCATCGAGAAAGTCGAGTTCGATCCAGGCCGGAAGTTTGACAGCCTCATCGCGCAACAGCTGCTCCAGCCAGTCTGCCAGGACGACCTCTTGGACACTGATTTCATTGCTCGCCGCATAATGCAGGAGCTGGGAAATCGTGGCATCGCAGCGCTCGACGGCATGGGCGATGCGAGCGGTCTGTTTGCCGAAATCAAGCCCGGCCTTGCGCGACAGCTTGTCAATTGTGAAACTCGACGTGCGGACCGAACCCAGTGGGTTGCGCAATTCATGTGCAACCATCGCGGTCAGGGCGCCGAGTTGTGCCATCTTGCTTTTCGCAATGTTATCGTCTTGTGTTTCCTGAAGAACCTTGAAATTTTGCGTCAGTTCAACATTCAGATTTGCGATCTCGCCATTCAGTTTCTGGAGATCTCCTGCAAACGCAACGGCCTGGGCTTGTGATGCTTCCAGTAATCCTTTGGCGGCTTCAACCGTATCCAGCTCCCTGAACGTGGCTTTGAACATGTGAACAGCAAAGCCCAGGGCAAACAAGGACGCTACACCGATGCTTGCAAGAATCAACGCAAGTTGCCGCTTCAGTGAACGTGTTCGATTTTCAATCCTGGTTTCAAGCAAGTCGAGCGATTGCACCGAGAGTGCGTTGATCCGGTCAATGACATTGGCAGTTGGGGCGTGAATGCTGGTCACGCCCTGGGATGGCAATGCATTGTCAAACTGCTCTGCGGCTTCGTCAAAACCTGACAGGGACTGGTTCAACAAGTTTGCAGCTTCACCGGTCGCATCTTCTTTGACTGCCTCACTCAAGGCCTGGAAGGCGGCAGAACGAAGAACCGCAAATTCTGTTTGCGATGCTTCGCTTTTTTGCCCCATGCTGGCTGCTTTTACCTGGTTTGCAAGTTCTGGAAGGTGGGCAGACACGGCAAGGGCCAGAAGTTGCTGGTCGCGATATTCACCAAGTGCGAGGTCCGCTGCTGTTGACACGTCAAGTGTCAGGTTGCGCAAATACCAAAGTTGACCGGGGTCATTGATCTTTGCCAGCGACAATTGCTCGGTCAGGGTTTGAGCATCTTCCCGCAGGCTGGGCCTTCGTGCAGCAATGGCATCGGGAACACTTTTTAACGCAGCAATTTCTGCCGGTTCAAGCGCTTTCCCCGCCAGAGCATCGACATACACCGCCGTGATTTTCTTGAGGTATGCAGTCCCAATGGTTTGGCGTTCACCCAGGCGAATGTCTTGCAAAGCGCCGATGGAGTAAAAATACAGCAATGAAGCGATAGGCACCAGGAGCAAGCCAAGCATCAGGCACAGCCGCAGCCCTGCGTGTCGGCTGGCCCGATTCGGGTTTGGCTCCGGGCTCTGGGGAATATTGGTCATGCCCCAGAATAAATCGTGCAGCCTAACAATTCGTTGTGGAATCCATTGGTGCCCACTTGCTTCGCCACGTGCGGGTCGGGTACTTTCAGCCTTTCAGCAAAAATCTGTCCAGGGACAGCCGGTTCCCGCCGAGATGAATGACGCCGAGCGCCATGGCGGCCCATGTCAGGTGAACTGGCCAGGCATCCGGAAACGTGAGTTGGACGATCAGGGTCATGAAAAGAAGCCCAAGGCCTGCAAATCGGGTGAAGAGTCCGAGTACGACGAGAATGGGGAGTATGATTTCACCAATGCTGGAAGCGTAGGCCATGAGAGTTGGGAACGGAAAACCGTATTCCTTTCCAAAAATGTGCAACACGAATTCATTCTCGAACAGCAGCACAGGCGTTTCGGAGAGAACACCAAAACCGTCCCATTTGGTGAGTCCGGATTTCCAGAACGGGATTGCCACGCCCACCCGCAGTGCAAGGCTGGCGAACCAGGCTGGCACACATTTGGAGATCAGGTTTTCAATTCGGTGGATCAGTTTCATCATGATAAATGCTCGTTGCCTGTTTGAATGGATTGAAAAGCGCCTGATTGGAGCAGCAGCGCCAAGGTGCCGGGAAGGTCAAAGTTCATGTCGAGGTTCGCTGCACGGTCCAAAGCATCTCGCAGACTTGCGCCACCTCTCAAAGCGGTGAAAAATTCGAATTGTTGAGGCGTGATGTTGTGGGATTCGACGTCATACAGCGGACGGGTGAGCATGACGCATTGGGGTTCAGCGGGATCAAAACCGTGGCCCTCAACACCGGACCTGTTGGCGGCAAAGATGGCGTGAATGGCAAAGCCCGACTGGATAAGGCGCATTGCCGGATGAATTTCAAAGCGGCCATCGAACAGAGTATCGGGATCAATCGACGTGAGTGCCTCAGCTGGAAGCGACGGCGCATCGCCGGCATGATAGCTTTCCCGCCACAGGATTTCGAGCCGTGCGACATCACCCAGATAGGGGTAGCTGGCAAGGTCTTTGTCACTTTCCAAGGCGAGCGGAAAATCCTTGCCATACTGGAACATCAGCGGTGATTGGGGCGGGTGGTTTTGCGCGAAGTCGCGGGCAAAGCCTGCGAAGTATGTTTCCCCCAAGAGCCTGCGCACTACCGGAAAGTTTGCTTCCAGCGCCCGGATGAGGCCAACAGTCACATTGTTGCGGTAAACTGCGTAGCGCCGCGCAATCCGGCCTTTGACCAGCGAAGGTACCGGATGATGGGGATTGAGAAGGCCTGCGGCAAATTCTGCTGTATCAGCCACTTCAGCCAGCCTTCAACAAAAAGGACTGGCGCGTGTGGCGCGCAAGGATGGCATCGGCCTTCTTGGCTTCTGCCTTCAACATGGGCCAGGCGGGCACATCATTGTCCCATTCGATCAATGTCGGAACAGGGGCCGTGAGCGCAATCAGCTTTTCGTAGATCGACCACACCGCATCACACACTTCCCTGTCATGGGCATCGATCAACAGGGGTGCACCCCTCTCGTCTTCCTCTGTCGCATGTCCTGCCAGATGGATTTCGCGGACGTGGTCGAGGGGGAACTCTGCCAGATATTGTTCCGGGCTATAATTGTGATTGGTGGCGGAGACGAAGACGTTGTTGACGTCAAGGAGCAGACCACAACCGGTCTGCCTGACAATCTCACGAAGAAAATCAGTTTCGCTCATGTCGCAGCATTCGAATGCAACATAAGTTGATGGATTCTCCAACAGCATTTTGCGTCCAAGTGCATTCTGGAACTGGTGGATGTGGGAGACAACGCGGTTCAGTACCGGCTTGGTGTAAGGTACCGGCAGAAGATCATTGTAGTAAGTTGTGTCGTGGGAAGACCAGGCCAGATGTTCAGATACGATCATCGGTTCATAGCGCTCGGCAACCTGGCGGAAACGCTGGAGGTGTTCGCGGTTGAGCGGCGCTTCTCCACCCAGTGACATGCCCACACCATGCAGGAATATGGGATAGTCTTCACGGAGCTTTGTCAACGCGGCGTGGGGAGCGCCGCCATCGCCCATGAAATTTTCGGCATGGACTTCGAAGAAACCAACTCCATCATCATCCCGCAAAACATCTTCGAGATGTTCTTGTTTGAAGCCAGCACCAGCTTTGAGTGGCGTTGGGAAAATAGGCAGGCGAAGCCGCGACAGTGTTTGACCATGGATTTGGACCATATGCTGCGCCTGCCCTGGTTTTCAGATTATGTGTCGCGGGACAAAGCTGTGAGCGAACCTTTGCGACCGCCCGGCAATGACATTGACACGCATGTTCCCTTGTTGACGTATTTCCAGGCATTGCCCTGGTAGTTCTTTGTGGAGGTGCCAGCGCATGTGGTTCCTGCTCCGGCAGCACAGTCATTGCCACCCTTCAAGGAAACGCCATAGCACTTTTCCTTCTTGGCGGCGAATGCGGGTGTTGATGTCGAAACAACGGCGACAGCTGCTGTGACAGCAGAAGCCAGGACGGCGGCACTAAAAACGCGACGGGTGGTGTTCATGTAAAACTCCTCATTTTTTGAAAGGTCCATCATATTGGCCTTGGTCCTTAACTAAAGTGTAGCCGTCAAAATTGGAAATCAACTCGGCTGTAAAAAGTTCACAAAGCAGTGAGGAGCAACTTTACCGGGAAGGGTAAACAATGTGTTGATGAAGCTGCCAGAATTGTAGAATTCTGCTACTGAGAAAGTGGCAGTTTGCGGTCCAGCCATCCAGGACCCGCATATGATCCCAGCATTCCCTCTGGCACATCAAAGACGTTGGCATACCCAGCTTCGCGCAAAGCCCGAGACAAGCGACTTGAGCGAACGCCACGAGCGCAAATCAATGCCACGGGTTTTGATCGGTTACCGCCCAAGAGGTGATCCAATGCAGTCACAAAATCTTCATGGCGCATGTCGAGGCGTTTGGCACCACTGCCTGAGCCGGTCGCTTGCCATTCCTCAGGGGTGCGAATGTCAATGAGCAGGATTTTGCCGGACGCGGCTTGCGCATACGCTTGAGGAGCGGTCAAAATGCCACCAGCATGTGATGGCAATGCGGAGGCTGCCAAAGCATAGGCTGCAATGCCAGTTACGAAGTGACGACGTGTGATTGGCATTTCAATTCCTCAAAAGCGTGTGGTGAGTTCCGTCAGCCAGTCTGGTGATGTTTCGACCAGATAGGCTTCTGCCTGTTTGTCATAGCCGCTCAGAACAAGAAAACCACTTACAACAAGCAGCAAGCCCAAAAACGATTTCAGGCCGCCGCCGAGCGACAACATCTTGCCACGCCAGCGCATCAGCACTTCCCGTGACAAAAGCCCGAGCAGCAAAAGTGGAAGGGCAGAGCCAATGCCAAAGAGGATCATGGTCAGGGTTACTTCGAGCAGGTTTTCACCTTGTGCGGCCAAGACCGATGCGGCACCCAGGGTTGGTCCGACGCATGGCGCCCAGATGGCCCCCATCAAAACGCCGAGTCCAAAAGGGCCGCCATTGCCGGTATCGCCAGATGCAGCGAAACGGTCATTGATCCAGCCACTCATTGGTCCGCCAGCTGTTGCAAGCCGCGTCTGCAAAACTGGCATCACCAGAACGGTGCCGACGACAATCATCAGCACGGCGGCGATCTGGCGAAAGACGCCTTCATCTAGTCCAATGGCAAAACCAAAGAGTGCCACAAACATGCCGATGGCGACAAATGAAAGGGTGAGGCCCAACGCCAGAAAAACCGGCCCCGAGCGACCTTTTGAAGACGCGGCACCCAGCACCATTGGAAGGACGGGCAACACGCAGGGCGAAAATACAGTCAATGTGCCCGCCACAAATGCAAAGAAAAGTGTCGCCAGCATCAGAGTCCTGCGAACCAATCCAGCACGGTTCCAGCCCAGAAACGGGGAACGGAATGTCCCCCACCATGCATGACGAGGCGGAGGCTGCTGTTGCACGCCTTCCATTTGCGGGTGATTGCAGATTTCACTTCTGCATCACCGCATCCGCTGGCCCGCGCGAATGTCGCCAAAGACTCAAGCAGATTGGCTTGCCGCAGACCTTTGCCCACACTGCGTCCGGCAATCGGCATCGTGGTGTCGGCGGCACCTTGGGTATGCAAATAGTTCACAGGGCCTGCGCAACTCTTTGGCTCCGGCTTCCAGAAATTTCCCGACACAGGCGCATAGGCCTTGAAAGCGCTGGGGCTGCGGCAAGCCACATAGGCCACCATTGAGCCGCCAACGGAAAAGCCCACCAGCATCATGCGACCGCGTGCAATTTTACCACGCTTCGCAGCATCATCGGCAACGGCGCGGATGAATGCCACATCATCGCGTCCGCCGCCGCGAAATTGCCAGCTGCCGTTGATGCCTTCAGGGGTAATGACGGCATAGCCGCGCGCCAAAATGGCTTTCACCATTTTGCCGCTTTTGATCAAGCCAAGGCCTGATCCCTTGTAGCTATGCAAGGCCACAACTGCAGGAACGGTTTTGTCGCGTGGCACGCCGGGAGGCCAGGCTACGTGATAACTGCCACCGGCAACTTTGCAGGCACTGGCAGACTCGAAGCATGCTGCTTGGGCAGATGGCGCAAAAGATGCATAGCCGAGCGCCAGAATTCCGAGGATTTTAAGCTGTTTCACTTCGAAGACTCAAAATGCCTTGTTGAGAAGATTTTTGATGCCGTCTGGACTTGATTCGCCGACAGCGCGCCCGACCTCCGCCCCTTTCTTGAACACAATGAGCGTGCTCTGGCGGCGAACACCAAAGCGCTTAAGCGTTGCCTTTTCGGTGTCAAAGTCAACACGCAGAATGACGAGACCGTTGTATTCTGGATTGTATCTGAACGAGTTGATCACTTTGTCTTGCGCACGGCAAGTTGGGCACCAATCGGCATGAAACTCAACAAGAACAGGCTTACCCGACGAAGTGGCGGACTCAAATGCGGCATCGGAAAAAGCACTGCGCGCAAAAGCTGGCAGTGGCGCGAGAGTCGCGGCCAAGGTTGCAAGCAAAACAGAACGGCGAGAAATCATGTGTGGACCCCTATGTTGTTGCGTACAGCTTTATCTTAGCATCTACTAAACGCCTCATCACAACGACGACGCTTCATTCAAATTTTCGTGTGCACCATGCTTGGTTGGTTGTGCGGCAAAGCATGAGAGCGCTGGCGTGGATGCAAGGCAGATGGCCAAGGGCAAGAACCAGCAGGTCATTAAGCCGCGTTCCAAAAAGGCGAGCAAGCCGAGTCCTGCTATGAGTTCGAGAACGTGAAATACACAATAATCCATAAAATTGCGGTTTGCCTTTTCGTGTGGTGCCCACGTGATACGCCGATTGGCAAGGATACGTCCGATGATCATCACCCGCTGCAACATGAGTGACGGGGCAAACAGCGACGAGAAGAGCGTTTCGATTATTGCGGTTTTGGCAATTCTCCAGCGAAAGACAGTGCCGGGTAATCGCGCAGTCACATAGAGGGTTCCCAAAACACGGGGCAGAAGCAGATTGATTGCAATCAGGAGAAACGCACTGGTCGCCAGATTGCCGCCTGCGCCTGCCTGAGCAGCGTCCAACGTAGCCCAAAGAACGAGTGTGGCCAGCCACACCACACTCGACAGATAAGTGAATATGCCGCCGAGCAAATGAAATCGTGACATCGGGTGCAGTCCAGCAGCGCCCAGAATGCGACTATGTTGAAAGTTTCCGAGGCACCAGCGCGCATCACGTCTTAAATGCGAGATTACATCTGCCGGAGCCTGTTCAAAGCTACCGGATTCGGCAGGCAGCAGTCGCACTGCCCAACCGGCCCGCCGCAACAATGCCGCTTCGACAAAGTCATGGCTGAGAATGGTGCCGTTCCACAGGCCGCGCCCTTCGAGGTGCGGAAGCCCGGCGCAGGCAGCAAAGGCTTTTGTGCGGATGATGGCGTTGTGGCCGAAGTAGTTGGCCTCGTCGCCCATCCATGCCGAAAGGCCTCGCCCCTGCAGTCCACCATAGACGCGAGATGCAACAGCCTGCATGCCCTGCCAGTGTGTGCCTCCAGCCAAGACGGCGGGAACAGTCTGGATCAATCCACATGCAGAATCGGCAGCAAGGGAATTTGCAAGTGCCAAGGCGGTATTAAGGTTGAGTTCGCTGTCGGCGTCGAGAATAATGAATGCGTCATACGCTGCACCATGCCCGTTGATCCAGTTGCGGACGTTGCCGGATTTGTAGTCGGTGTTGACTGGTCGGTGATGGTAAAAAACGGAGAGCGCGGAAGCCGCTCGAACCAAGTGCCGCTCGTCTTCAACCTGAACCAGTGAGGGGCTGTCGGAGAGAACATGCACTGCAAAGCTGTGGTTGGATTTTTGCTGCAATGCTCGCAAAAGATTCAACTTTCCAGGAATCACATCATGGGCATTCTCCCCCCTGATGGTTGCGAGGATTGCGATTGAGAGTGGTGATTGAGCTTTAATGTGTGAAGATTTTGGTGTCGTATTGAAGCCTATCAGCGCGTTCGCCGTTGGAAAGGCTTCCCACCCCGACAACAGCGCCATCAAAGCCACCAAGGTGGCTTCAACAAACGAGAGTTGGCCATCGGTTCGAAAAGCGGCCGCGAGAATGCTTCCGACAATGACTGAAAACGCAAGTGGCAGGCCGAACAAAACAAGCCGGGCAGCTTTTGGAATTGCCCTGCTTGACAGACCAGCTGCCGCTTGATCCGTAAACCGCGCACCGAGAACCTGATCGGGCATTCGCAGAGTTTCAGCCGAGTCCTTTTGCAGCGCAAGTGACTTCAGCATTTCATCTCACAACCACGAGCTTGGGGGAGGTTCGCGGGGCTGCTTCAGTTTCCACCGTTGATTGTTGTTGGGGGAGCGATTTCTTCCAAGGTTCGGACTTTGCGAAAGCCACGAGGTTGGCAATGGCGTAGATGCAAAAGAAGCCCAGCACGTTGACGAATAGCGAGGCCCAAAAACCTGAACCAAGTTCATTGAGAACAGCGCCCAACACGCGGGCGAGAACAATTGATGAAGCAAAAACCGCCAGGGATTGCTGGCCAACACGGCTCAATATTCGGGTAAGGCCTTGCATGAATGGCGTCTGGGTCAGGTTGGCTCCCGCTGTTCCGGCAGCAAGCCAGGCCAGATAAGCCAGCGCCAAAAAATGCACGTAGCGCAGGAGGCCAAAATTAGTCTTGTCGATGAAAATTCGCCAGTCCGTGCGCCATACTTTGATGAAGTCAAATTCGCCAATGGTGACATGCCAGGCGAAAGGCAGCGAGAGCAAAACAAAAGCGGCAGCAGCAATCGCCAAGCCAAGGTTGCGCGGTGGCGCTGGCAGCCAGCCTGACATGAAAGCAAAACCGGTAAAGAACACCAGTTGCCACGCAAAGGGATTGAAGAACCATTGCCGGGTTGAATTGTTGGAGAACCAATATTCCGCCGGCAGGTTAAGATTTGTTGTGGTCGCTGCAAGCCAAAGCATTACGCTTGCAGCCAACGCCAGATAAACGTGCACGCGTGCCAGCAGCATCATCACAGGCAGCAAGGCCAGGATAACAATATACATCGGCAGGATATCAAAATAATTGGGCACATAGGTGAGTGTAATAAGTCCGATCACCTGGTTGCCGGAAGCTTTCAGGAAGGGCACAAGGTTGAGGGCATTCACTTCATCACGACTGAACAATCCTGTGCGGTTGATGATGAACATGGCTGCAATTGTCAGCATGAAGGTCACAATATGCACCCAGTAGATTTCCCAAATGCGAAAACACACGCGAAACAGGCCCATGAAAAAACCAGCCCGCGCAAATACTGTGCCAAAGGCGATTGCAGACGCCATGCCAGAGCAGAAAATAAACATCTCCGTCGCATCTGAAAATCCAAAACGGGCGGGAATGTAAAGCGACCACGGATTGTTTGTGATGTGGGCAATGAGGATGATAAACATGCCAAGACCACGGAAGAAATCGAGGCGAACATCGCGGTGTTTCTTGGCAGGCTCTTTGGTTGATACAATGGTCATCGCCCGTACTTTCCGGAATTTCGTCAGACAACTGACCGTTTGGCACGGTTGATCAGTTCCAATCGCCTCGATGCATAACCATCCATTGTGCGGTTGCGCTGTATCGAACGCTCCGACAACAGGCCTTCGGCAGCATCGAGATAGCCTCCGCGAATTGCGGCCTCTATGCAAACGCGCTGGAACACATCGCGCTGGGCGTGGCTGCCGCCGATGGCTTGCAGGTCGGCTCTGGCATCCCGCAGATTGAGCCATGCACTGGCATATTCTCCGGAGGCAAAGGCCTGCATTCCCTTGGCCAGCCGCAAACCAGGATGGGCGATAATGCGTTGTGTTTCACAAAGTTCGGACCTCGCGGTGGCCATGCGCGAGATTAGGCCCGCGGCTGCTTCCTGTCGCTCGCCACCGCACAACGACAACATGTAGTGGAGATCAGCAAAGGCAAGACAGCCATCCGTTGCCCGTTTTTCTGAAAGGTCCGCCAGTTCCGACCAACGTTGCCCAACATCCACTCCCTCGAGATCAAGCCGCGAAAGCAGCGATGCTGCATTGGCAATATCGCGATAGTCATCGGTTTTGTCAGCACGGATATCGCGGTCGTAGAGGTCCAGCGCTTCACTAAAATGACCCATGTCGAGATGCATCAGCGCCTTGTGCCACCACACATGATAGCGGAAATTATTGCAGTGGGCCCAAGATGCCTCGCGACCTTCCAGCCACTTCAGACCTTCCTTGGAACGGGCCGTCATGTCATAAACATGAGCCACCGCGTGCAGCCCCCAAGCGTCGTCGGGTGCCAGTTCGATGCCTTTGCGCCCCATCAACTCAGCGCGTTCATACTCGCCGGTTTCTTCCAAAGTGAAGGCGTGGCATCCCAGCAAATAACCCTTGGCGGGATGGTCGTCCCATTGTCCCATCACGCGCTCAACTGAAGTTCGCATCTCCTGCGGACGTCCCATCATGAAATGAATGCCCTGGACTAGCTTCATTGCGAGGGCATCACGGGGGGATTGATCAAGAATGGATTGCAAGCGGGCTGTTGCGCGCGTTGGCGCGCCCTTGATCCAGTCATCAAGTGCCAAGACAAAACTGTTTTCCCGCGCTGTGCCGGGTGGGCAGGCTTTGGCGCTTGCCAGCGAACTTGCTGCCACAGCATCCATTTCAGAACGTGCCAGAAGTTTGCAGGCGAAGCCGCGAATGGCATGACCCAAAGCAAAATCCGGCTGATCAGCCAGCAGTTTGAGGAGGTCAGGTCCGGGAGCAGCGCTGTGGCTGAGGATGCCCAGAATGATCCTGTTCCACAATTCAATGTGGCTTGCGGGAAGGCTGGCCGGTAATCCGCTGAGGTCTGTTGTTTGCATGTCGCCCAAATTCTTTTTTTGTTTTCATAGCAAAACACGGCCCGCAAAAACCTGAAATGCACAATACATCTAGCAGCAGGAAACATTTCGTGTGCTCAACTCCCCGTGAGATCACGCGCCTGTGAAAAGATTTGATTGCCAAGGATCGCTGCCGACAGGTTTTCATATGTAACCGTCATAGGCGCGGGGTGGAATGTGAATGGCAATGACTGAAAAGCAATGGCGTTCCAGTGCGCGTTCAAGTTCAAGTTTTAAGCCAGATGCCGAATCGACGTCAGCACCTTGGCCGCCATAGGCCCGCGCCAGCGCAGCAAAATCAGTCTTTCCAAACTTGACGCCTATCGATGGAAGTTGGCTTTTCCGCTGCTTCAGATCAATCAGTGCCAGCGTCTCGTCAACCAGCACGCAGACGATAACCGGCAATTGCAAATCCCGAAGTGTGGCAAGCTCGCCCGCGGCCATGTCAAGGCCAGCGTCCCCGACGACACAAATTACTGGCACATCCGCTCGACCCAATTTGGCACCAGCAGCCAATGGCAAGGCACATGCCATGGTGCAGAAACCTGATGATTGCAGCAGTGTTCGCGGAACGCGGCACTCCCACATTTGGCTCAGCAGAATGCGATGCGCTCCAGAGTCAGCTGTGACCACCGCCTCATCAGGCGAGACTTCGCGCAGCGTGCGAAACGCTGCATGTGGTCCCCAAGTTTGAGGTCCTGAAAAATCTTTTTGAAGCTTGGCCCGTGCTTTCGCCGGTTCCGTCTCCACCCAGCGTTCCGGAACGGCATGCTGCAAATGTGATAGTGTTGAAACAATCTCGCCAATCATGGAAACGGTTACAGCATGCATGCCGTGATTGCGCTCAACTGGCGCAATCTCGATGACTGGCTTGTCTTTGCCCCAGGGATTGCGCCAACCCACACGCATCTCAATCGGATCATAGCCCAGAAGCAGAAGGCAATCAGATTGTGCGATCAACGGCATCAGGGTTTTGTCAGCGAGTGGCGAAAGTCCAGCAGCGCCAAGGCACAACGCATCGCTTTCATTTAGAAGCCCCTTGCCTTTGTAAGTTGTTACAAGAGGAATGTTGTGGTTTTTACAAAATGCCGAGATCGCAGTACCAGCCCCTTCCAGCACAGCATCTACGCCTGCGATGGCAAGCGGCCGCCGCGATGATGCAAGCAACCCGCGTGCCTCGTTGATATTTTTTTGAACCGGCGGGTGCGATGCAGCCTTCACGATTGGCATTAACTCAGCTTCGATGGATTCGGACTCAGCCACATCCACCGGAACGTCAATATGCACCGGGCCCGGTTGACCGGACTGCGCAAGTGCAATCGCCTCTCGGACAACTTCAGCAATTTTACCGCGCTCCAGCCTAAACGTGCCTTTCACAACTGGCCGAAGCATGGCCTGGTGGTCCACCACTTGATGGGTAAAACTGCCGAGCAGCGTGCCTTCCACACAGCCCGTGAGAAAAATCAATGGCACACGGTCCTGCATCGCATTGGCCACCACATTGACAGCATTGGCAACTCCCGGCCCCAGGGTTGCGACAAGCACAGGAAGCGCTCCAGTCATGTGCCAATGACCTTCGGCAAAAAAGCCGCCGCTGTTTTCATGTTTTACCAGAACGAACCGGATATCAGCAGCATTGAGGCCCTGAATGAGGGCCAGGACCTCGCCACCGGGAATGCCGAAGGCGTGCGTGGCCCCTGCGTTTTTCAATTCGCGCCCAATGATGTCGCCACCCAGCGTGCTTTGCGTCATTGTTCGTTCCCCAAGATGCCTTGTGTCCGCAGGGTTTCGATGTCCTGATCGCTGAAATTGAAAACAGTTTTCAAAACCTGGTCGGTATCTTCGCCTAAGCGCGGTGGCTGCTTTTGATAGCAAACCGGCGTGTCGCTGAATTTCAAGGGATTGCCGATGAGTTCAACAAAGCCGGAACCTGCTTTTTCATGGGGCATCCGAATGCGCATCTGTCGCGCGCTCACCTGTTCACTGGCAAAGACACGGTCCAAACTGTTGATGGGACCCGCCGGAACGCCAGCTGTATCCAGCACACTGATCCATTGAGAAGCAGCGCGCTTGATTGTGAGTTGTCTCAAGACCGGAACCAGCGACGTTCGGTTTCGCACGCGATCTGCATTTTTGGCATAGTGCGGATTGATCGCCAATTCGGGGGCTCCCGCCAGCGCCGTGAATTTTTGAAATTGTTGATCGTTGCCAATTGCCAGAATGAAGTCACCATCAGAGGCTGGAAAGACACCATAAGGTACGATTGTCGGATGATCATTGCCGCGCCGGGGTGGAACCTGTCCATCGGTCAGATATGCAACACCCTGATTGACGAGAAGTGCGACTTGCGCATCCATCAAGGCGATATCGATAAATTGGCCATTACCGGTTTTGTGGCGCGCTTCAATGGCAGCCAGAATTCCGATTGTCGCGTAAAGCCCGCACACAACATCTGCAACGCCAACGCCAGCCTTCAAGGGAGCAGCTTCACCCGTGAGTGACATGAGACCGCCCTCACCCTGAATGAGAAAATCATAACCGACACGGTGTTTGTTGGGGCCGGTGCGACCAAAGCCACTGATCGAGCAATAGATGAGTTTTGGATTGAGTTTGCGGAGGTCATCATATCCAAGTCCATAACGATCAAGGTCGCCGAACTTGAAATTTTCAACCAAGACGTTTGAAGTTTCGGCCATGCGCCGGATCACCGACTGCCCCTGTGGTGTTGCGATATCAATGGCAACGGAATGTTTGCCGCGATTGGAAGACAAATAATAGGCGCTCTCACGGGTCTCGCTGCCTTCTGCATTTTTCAGAAAGGGTGGGCCCCAACCCCGCGTATCATCACCACTGCCAGGCTTTTCGATTTTGATAACTTCAGCACCAAGATCGGCCAGCAATTGGGTAGCCGTTGGCCCCGCCAGAATTCTTGAGAGATCAAGTACGCGGATTCCGGAGAGTGCGGTGGACATGGGTTGATCAATCATGGAAAGGGGCGGAATGACCGATTCTCCGCCCCCCACTATCGCATATTAAGTTGTTGTTGAAACTCAATTTGGAGCTGTTGAACTGAAAGCGGGGATTGGTCGCTTCGATGCACCCTTGGATGCCAGCTTCTTCCAATTGACCGTGGATTTTTTCAAGTTGCCGGGAATGTCGGCTTCCCAGTCGCCTTGCACGGATTTGGTGATGTTGAGATAGAGTTTACCCCCGACAATTTTCCACAGCTTCGGATTGCCTGGAACCTTGCCACCTTGGGCGACACCATAGGCGCAATGGCCATCATAGGCAGGAACATACTTGCCGGGGTTTGCCTGGAATATTGCGAGGTTGGCGGCAGTCGAGAAGGCAAATTTTGCGCCGTTATGGGTTGTTGAGAATTCCTTTTTCCCTGGCTTTGGACCTCCGTTGAAGTAGGTCACGGCGTCATAGCCGGAAACAGCAAAGCCTGTACCATCAACGTATTGCGGTCCAGCAGATACTTGTCCAGCAAGTCCGGCGAGGAACACGAGCGAAATCAGAGTGCGTTTGAACATTTGGTTATCCTTTCAATGTCCATATGCATAAACACATATTGCAACACGTGGTATTGACGTGTCCGTGAACTCTCGCGCTTGTGATCGGCTGTGATGGGTTTAGCCCCGGAGCTCTGACTTGAATGCGTCGCACAATGTCCCCTTGATCAACGACAGGAATTCGCGCGCCGAGTTTTCAGTCGGGTGATAGGGATCCTTGACCGTGCCGTCTGGCTTCAAGCGGAACTTGGCCGCATTGCCTTGGTTGGCTGCAATAGTTGCAGATGTATAGCCTTGAACGAATGTGCAACGTTTGCCTGCCGTCTTGAAAGCTTTTTCAATATTGTCTTGTGCCCTTTGGCGTTCGCCATTGATTTTTGGCGTGTAGCCCGGCGCCGTTGTCATGAAAATGCAAGGCAGTTCAGATGGCAGGTCTTGCATTGTACGCCGGACGTCATCCAAGGCATCGGCTTCGCTGTTCGCCCAGCGTTCGGTGGCATTCCCCAGAAATGCCATGACGAAAATCTTGGGGGCATAATACCCACCGGCAAACATGGATTGGAAAGGCGATCGTCCACCCTCACAGAATTGATAGGCTTCACCTTCACCGATCTGAACATATTTGTTCTTGGTCTTGTTGATGACACCAAATGAACCTGCATTCACTTTCCACTTCGGATCAATATCGCAGATGGCTTTCTTGCCTCCACCATCTTTGGCAGTCCAGGCGCGCAATGAACTTGACCGCACCCCAAGCACGCCGACGGACCAATTTGGATTGAGGCCACAGGCTTTGCCGTTCTTCTTCAAGAATTCGATGAAAGCAACTCCTGCACCAAAGCTCAGCTGCGAGTCACCGAGCACCAGGATATCCGGCGATTGGAACTTGTCTTGTGCAGAAACCATTTCAATGCTGCTCATCGACAAAAAGACGGCCAAAACTGCAATACTGGCATTCTTTGATAATTTTTTGATCAAGTTGCTACGGCTCCACCCATTGATTCGATTTGTAGCTTGTTACTTTGAAGACTCAATCAAACTCCAGCGACAGATGACGAGATCACTCGAAAGTGACCTGCTTGCTTCGTCGCTGAACCCCGTCCACGGTTCGGGGTATCTCAAATTTTGCCACTGGATTTAACGGCAATAAGGGCATAGCCTTTTTGCATCATGGAACCAGTTCAGCCAGAACCCGTTATCCGGACCATTGCGATGCCTGCCGATACCAATCCGGCAGGGGATATATTTGGCGGGTGGTTGTTGGCCCAGATGGATCTCGCGGCTGGCAATGCCGCAGCACGCCGGGCCCGGGGCCGTTGTGCCACGGTGTCGATTGACAAGATGAGTTTTCTCACGCCTGTGCAGGTTGGAGATGAAGTGACGCTTTATGCCAACCTGATCAAGGTTGGCCGCACCTCCATGCAATTCCAGGTCGAGGCTTGGCGGCGGTCGCGCGATGGTGATGACCGCGTCAAGGTGACCGAGGCAACGTTTACATTTGTGGCGCTTGATAGTGGCGGCAGGCCACGCACTGTTCCACCATGATGCTACATCAAAACTTACCAATGGCGTTGACAAACACGCCGTGATCGTCAGCTGTCAGGTCGGATAGCTGATCTGAGAAGCGTCCGAAATTGTAGCCTAGTCCGACTTTGAAGTTTTCTCCCAATTGACGATAGACGGCGGCAAGTGTTCCAAATTGCGTGCTGTCACTGGTGGGCACCCAGAGCATGCGGCCTTCCAGCAAGACTTCCCAATTTTGGTCAATGTTCAGGTCGCCGCGCAACACTGCAAGGTGGGCAATGCTGTTCTCCCAGTTTCCACCTGACCGGGCCCGGGTTTCGCCATAGCGAACGCCATATTTGGCCCCCACCGAGAAAATGTCATTGAGGTCATAGATCGCGTCAGCCGAGAAAATATGGCTGCGCTGGTAATCGCCATTGGTGGTGCCATCGACCGTGACTTGATCCGTACCCGGAAGATCATAGAGATAGGTATATTTGACCAGTGCATTTAGCCTGTCATCTTCAACCGGCCGATAGGCAAAGCCGATTGAGCCCTCCACATAATCGCCATCGCGGGTTGAAACCGAGGCTTCGGTGAACACCGCATCAAGGTTGGCCAGAAGCCGCCAGTTTTCATTGGCGCGCCAATCCACGGTGCCTTCAAGCAGGCGGGCATCGAGATCGCCCTTGGCTGAATCTTCAGAAGAGTCGCGGCGGGCTTCAACCTTGAGGCGGGCCAGATTGCCATCGGGGTTGCGGTAGCTGACAGTCAGGCTCGCAGCCTTGCGGTCGAAATCAACTTTGGTGGCCGTATCGTCATAGACATGACCCAGTTCAATGGCGGCACCCATGGACCAGTTTTCCATGGGCTTGTAATCAATGCCATAGGTTTGGGCGAGCGTGCGCTTGAGGCCAAACATATCGTAGCTGTCTTCGACAAAGAAGGAGAGTTCGTCGCTGACTTTTTGACGGCCGCCAAAAATGAAATGGCCCAGGTCTGAACCTGAGAGTGACGAGCCAAGGCTGCTGTCGATGTCGCGATAGGAATCGAGTTCATAGCCGATGTAATATTTTGAATCAGCGTTCGGAGCGTAGACCAATTTTGCCAGACCGCCCGGCCCTTCGGTTCCGATAGAGGCTTCGGCTTCAAGGGAAACTTTTTCGCTAAGGTCAGTTTTGACGCCAGCTCCAATGCGGTCGTCGCGATGGCGGTTTTTGGTGCGATAAGCTGTGACTTGGCCGAATACATAGGTCAGTGTGTTTTCGTCGACCTGATGGGAAAGTTTTGCCCCGAGATCGAGGCGGTTGCCTTTTTCAGCTGTTGTGGCGGTGGTTGTGGACTTCAGGGTTTCCTTGGCAAAAACGTCGAGTGTTGTCTTGTCAGTAAGCTTCTGGCTGACAACGGCCTTTAGCGCCCGGTCAGTCGCCTTGCCATTGCGTGACTGGGTGCCTTCGAGGCCGAGAGAGGTTTTTTCACTCACTTCGATTTTGGAAGCGACACGAATATCTTCCTTGCGGTCTGTCACCTGATTGTCGAGGGTGGAGAAACCTTTTTGGCGATAGGCGTAATTGGCTTCAAGGTCACCCTTCACGGCACCGCCTGTTATGTCTTCAAGATCAACTTTGGCTTCGGCGCCCCAAGCTTTGGCCTTTTTGCGTCCGCCTGCAAGCGGTGCAATTTCGGTGAAGGTCAAACCACCGTCAGTCGATGTTGAGTAGCCAAAGCCATTGCCCCGCGATTGAGCCACATGCAGGTCGAGGTAGGTTTTTTCCGTGGCCTGAAAGCGCACGTCGGCACCACCCAGAGTCAGTTCGGCTTCACCTGAATAATCGCGCATAGCGGTTACGCCGACACGCATATGCTTGCCGAGCCATTGATGGGCACGGCCACCTGCCACGTAGCCTTTCACATCAGTGGTGGCTGGCGTGTATTCATAGTTGACGACGAGATAGGCATGCTTGCCGGCAGACGATGAGGCCAGTGGTGCGTTGAGCAGGATGACGCCTTGCGAATAGTCAAACTCATAATCGGTGCCGATTTTGAGACTTGATTTGCTGACGACAAAACCAGTGACGGGATCGCGCAGTTCAATGCTGACGGCTTCGGTGCCTTGTGTGATGTCCTGGTGCTTGAGGAAATAGGCTGAGCCGCCCGTGCCGCGCAAAATGTCGTTCTGTTGAAGCGTGCCGGGTTCTGCGGCATGCACAGATAATTCAGTGGAGCGCGTGCCATCCAGCATCAGACGTTTAGACTTATAAACGCCTTGGGCACCGTAGAGCGAGCGCTGGTTGGTGAGAAATTTGTTGCCGCTGATATAGGACTTGTAGTTGCCCCACATCACATGGCTGTCGTCTTTCTGGAGCTTCACATAGAAATGGCCAGAGGTTGGTGCATCTTCGATTGAGGTGGAGTCATCGCCATAGACGGGATAATAATCATCAGGATCGATGCGCTTGAGGAAGCGGCGCGGGTCTTTTTCGTCCATGCGCTTGAGAATATTGCGCACGTCATGTTCGCCGGTATCCAGCGCTGCGGTGAGCAACATGCTGCCCTTGATCTTGCCCTTAAGATAAAAGGCGAAGCGACCCTTGTTGTAGACACCTTCAAATTCGCCGGGATGGCTTTTCTTCATATCCTTGTTGGCAAAGCGTTTGCCCAGCGTCAGATCAGCCAGACCGACATAGAACCAGTCATTTGTTGGAATGTTGATCTGACGGGTGAAGTCAAGCGTGTTTTTGCCAGAGCCGCGCACTTCCACATCGATGGCGTGATCACCCGGCGGCAGAATGCGCTGGATCAGGAAGTTGCCATCGGCATCCAGCGGAACGCTTTCACCAAAGGCCCGAACCACGCCTTCCTTGTCAACACCACGGCCATAAACCGTGACAGCACCGCCCTGCACGGGAATGTTGCGAATGGCGGTGTAGTCTTCATTGAGACCTGTGGGGGCTTCATTCTTGTTGGCTGGGTTGAGTCCAGGACCGTCTTCAACATCAGCACGAAGCGAGGGATCAACATAGGCAGGCGTGAGAGGGCGAGCCAGGGTTTCATCGTAGCGGTCTTCACTATCGTAGACCCGGAGGACGTATGAAATTTTACCCGTTGCGTCGGCTGGTACTTGCCAGAAGGCCTTGCCGTCACTGTCCACGGGCAGCCGGGCAATCTCATCGCTGCGGAAACCTTGATATCCGGTCACCACAATTTCAGCGCGCGATACCCAGGACGCATAATTCAGGCTGGCCTGGAATTCCAATGTATCGCCGGCCACATATTTGTTTGATGCAGGAACAATTGAGACATTCAGTTTGGGGCGGACTTCGAGGCCATCAAACTTGACCTGGATATCGGCTTCATCAACTTCCGCATCTACGACGCGTTGCTGGTCTGCCAAGGTTGCAGAGCCCGCAATGACTTCACCGTCGACGCTCAGGGAGAAGCCATCCCCTTCAGCAAGGGCAGCGGTATCTTCGGCAGTTTCAGTGTTTTCACCATTGCTTGTGTCGGGGGGTGTTGAATCATCCAACACTTTGTAAAGCGCTGGCGTTTCGCAGCCAACATCCGGCGAGCATGGTTCTTCTGCCGGGGCTGCCTGGGCCACAGTAATGACAGGCGCTAAAACCAGCCAGCCCAAACCTGCGGTTCCCAACAGTATGGAGCGGAGTCCGATGCCCGAATTCATTGCGAAAGACTTTCTCATTGTAGTGCCCCCTGCTGCTTGCCAAGGAGCAGACGTTGTTCAACTGGCAGCTTGTAACGGCCACCCTTTTCTTCCCAGCTTGCGGCAATGAATTCCGAAATCAGCTTGAGGCGGCGCGTTGCAATGGCCTTGCCCTCGCTGCCGAGATGATATTGCAGACGCACCACTGATGGTTCTTCATCCAACACATCAACCAGTCTCAGTATGGCAGCTTTGAGTTTTTGCGATACGACGATGCCACCCGATGTGAAAACCTTGTCGGTGAGGTCAAGCTTGATGACACGGGAAATCGAGGCCCCAAAGTTGATCTTCGACAGCTTGCCGCGGGTGAGGCGCACCACACGGGGATTTTCGGTGGTCATGCGGTAGCCCGACGGCAGGCTGCGCGGATCAAGCTTCAGGATGAAATTGGAACCAACCTTGGCATTGGGAATATCAGCACAGGCAATGTGGAATTTGCCATTCTTGTCGGTGGTGATCAGCGTGCCGTTGACTGTAACCACCCGCACGCCGGGCAGGCCGCGCTCTGGAACATAGGGCGAGGTTGCCGCATCCTGAATGCCGTTGCTGTTGGCATCGTCAAAGACCTTGCCGATGATGTCACCACAATCGAATACCGGATCAGGCCTGACTTCAACCGTGGCTTTGGCTTCCGCCACCACACTGCCGTTGGGATGGATGAGTTGCACGCGGTTGGTCAAGGGGCCATCGGTTGCCGAGGCATTGACCACCGCCCGCAGGGAGATGGTGATGTTGTTGGCGATTGGCGTGATGTTGTTGAAGGTCAGCCTGCGGCCCGAAATAATCGGGTCCACTTCGACACCATTGACGATGGCCGAATTCGGCACATAGCTGAGGCCGCCTGGCAACTGGTCTATGATGTCGGCAGGCCTGAATACAACTGAGGTTGCCTTGATGGTGAAGGTGATGGTTTCGCCCAGCTTGACCACAGATTTGCTGGCCGTCTTGGTGAATGTAGGTTGAACAAAGGGCAGGCCGGTGATGGTGGGTTCATCATTGCTGCCGGATGTGCCGGATTCGTCGTTGGTCGCAGTGGGTTCACCCTCAACGATCGCTGTTGATGACACGGTGGCCTGGTTGCGAACTTCGCCGGCGTTGATATCGTCCTGGTTCAATGCATAGACATTGGCGGAACAGGCTGTGTTTTCACCGACGTCAAGCGTGGTTTTATCACAGCTGATTCCTGACAACATCGGATCGGCAATCTTGATATCGGTCAGTTGCACGTTGCCCATATTGGCGACGGTAAATGTATAGGTGATGGTGTCACCAAGGCTGGCACCGGTTGGGGGTGAAACTTCGTTGAACTTTGCCTTTTTGACGATGCTGATGCGGGGTACGGCGGTCAACAGAACGCGGGTCGGCGTGTCGTTGGTGGCATCGGTTCCAGAGGTGTCAGACGTGGACTGTGGCTCGCCCAACGGATTCTTGAAATTGCCGGTGGCGGTGGCGCTGTTTTCGATAAAGCCTGCGGAAATGTCAGCCGCTGTGATCGTGTATTCCGCCTTAAAGGTGGTGCTGTCGGTATTGTCAGGCAGCAGCTTGGCAATTGGCCCGCCTTTCCGCACGATTTTTGGCAGGATGTCGACAAGGGTAATGTCGGTCAAGGTCACGTTACCGGCATTGCGGATGGCAAAGCTGTATTTGATCTTGTTGCCGGGTTGGGGTGGTGAGGCGAGGCCGGAAATATCTGCCAGCTTGACTACGGTCATGGCGGCGCGTTGGGTCAGTGAGGTAATGGTCTTGTCATTTTCGCCTGGTCCCTGCCCCGGTGTTTGTGGATCGGACAAGTCGGTGACGGGGGTGCCCGAGGGCGGGGTGCCGGTGGCCAGGGCCTGGTTTTCGACCTGGCCAGCGTCAAGGTCATCCTGCTTTAAGGTGTATATGCCCGTGCAGGTAATTGTCGTTGCAGGTGCCAGCGTGGCTGACGGACAGGCAATGGATGCAATTTTTTCGTCGGTGACTTTCAATGCAGCAAGCGTCACGTTGCCCTGATTGGTAACGGCGAAATTATATTGGATGGTATCGCCAATATCGACGCCATTGCCGTCCACATCAACGAATGGCGATGCGGTCTTGACCAGTGCGATCAAGGCGACTTGTGGCAAAGGGGTTTGGGTTGCCGTGTCATTTGTGGTGTCGGTGCCGGAGGGATCAGAGGTGGTAATGCCGCTCGGGCCAGAGCCAGTGCCCGTAGCCGTGTTGTCAACCTGGCCCAGATCAAGGTCGGCCTGCGTCAAGGTGTAGGTTCCGGTGCAAGTGGTGTCGGCACCGGGAACCAGCGTGGGCACCGGACATTTGACATCGGGCACCTTGTCATCGGCAATGGCAATGTCATTCAGCGTCACGTTACCCGTGTTGGCAACGAGGAAGCTGTATTCAATCGTATCACCAGCATCCACCAGAACAGCATTGGCACCGCCAGAAGTGGTTGGGGTTCCTGCTGATTTCACCACAGTCATGCGGGCCGTTTGCGGCAAGATTGTCTGGGTCGGCGTGTCGTTGGTCGTGTTGGTGCCCGAAACATCCGTGGAGGTTTGGTCATCCGGCGTTGCGCCCGAAGCAATGGCCGTGTTCTGCAATGTGCCGAGGTCAAAGTCAGCTAGCAGCAGTGTGTAAGTTCCGGTGCAAGTTGTGCTTTCGGTGGGTGCCAAAACATTGACCGGGCATGAGATCGAAGGAATTTTGGCGTCAGCAATGCTGATCGGCGTCAGGGTGACGTTGCCAATGTTCTGCAAAACGAATTCATAATCAATCGTATCATCAACATCCGTCATGGCCGCATCGAGACCTTGGGCCGTTGTCGGTGCTCCGGCAATTTTCACCAGGGTCAATCCGCCCTTGCGCGGAATAACCGATACGGTTGGAATGTCGTCGGTGATGGTGCCGCCTGAGGTGTCTTGGACAGGTGTATTGCCGGGAGCGGTGCCCGTAACTTTGGCTGTGTTGGTGACGTTGCCTGCGTCAACATCAGCTTGCGTCAATGTATAATTTGCCGTGCAGACGATGTTGCTGGCCGATGCGATCACCACTTGTGGGCAGGATACAGCGCCGACTTTCGCGTCAGTAATTGCAATGCCAGAGAGCGTGACGTTGCCAAGATTCTTGACGTCGAAGCTATAGAGGATGGTGTCGCCAAGATCGGGACCGTTATTATCTTTATCATTGATGTCAGCCGCCGACTTGACCATCGCAATGGCGGGGGTGCGGTCGATGGTTGTGCCTGTCGGTGTATCATTGGTTTCAGTTGTGCCGGATGTATCACCGGCACTCGATCCATCCGGGGCACGGCCGGCAATCGTCGCCGTGTTGTCAACACCGCCCGCATCCACATCGGCCTGGGTCAGTTGGTAAGTGCCGCTGAAGGTCGCCGTCTGGCCGGGTGCCAATGTGGCAACGAGGGCTGGCGTGATGCTGCCTGTCAACAGGTCAGCCTGGAGTTCAACATCTGCCAAGGCCAATGGGCTTTCCACGGATTGCGACAATGCCTGTGCACGAGACCGGAAATTCAATGTGGCGGGAGCACTGATCTGGCCTGCATCAATGTCGGCGCTGGTTAGTGTGTAAGTATAGACGGCAGGCAGAATATAGGCCGCATTGGCAGGCAGGATTTCCAAGCCGGATCCCAGCAGTTCAGCACCCTGCTGTTCGGCTGAAATCGTCGTCAACGGGCCTTCACCGGCATTTACAAGCGTGAAGTAAATGCCAAGCCTGTCACCTGCAGCGAGTGGCCTTGCATCGGGTTGCAGTCTGACAAGTGTGCGCTTGACCGACAGGGCCGTTGCAATCTCTGGCGCGCCCGGACCTGCGCCGAAGAGGAATTCCGAAACCTGTGCCGGAAGTGATTTCCCTTCTGGTTGTGGCAGGGGTGCCACCAGTTGGGTGGTTGAAGCCGTGGTCAGGGGATCAAAATCGGTTGCTGCCATGGCGAGAAGTGTTGCGGTACTGTTGCTGCCTTCAAGTGCAGCAAGACCAACCAGCGGGTCATTGATGGCAACATTGCTCAAGGTAACGTTGCCGGTGTTGCGGGCAGTGAATGTATAGCTGACGGTGTCGCCGACGTCGTGGCCATTGCCGTCGGTATCAGTAATCCCGTTGGTGGTTTTTACCAGGGTCATGGACGGGCTGGCGGGCAATGGCTTGTCGGTTGGCGTATCATTGCCAAAGTCGGTGCCTGATGTATCCGTGGCAGGAGGCCCGGTCGGCGGAGTGGCGCGCACCAGTGCGGTGTTCTGCACTGTGCCTGCATCGACATCGCGTTGGGTCAACACATAGGTAGCGGTATAACTTGTTGTATCGGTGACGCCGGGCAACAGGATTGCGATGGGACTGCCGGAAACCGTCGCCTTGGCATCGGTGACTGTTACGTTGGTGAGGGTCTGATTGCCTGTGTTGCGGACCTGGAATGTATAGCTGACCGTGTCTCCTGCATCGACGCCATTGCCATCGGGATCGGAAATCGCGCCTGAAGCTTTGCTGAGGGCGAGACTGGAAACCCGGGGAATGCCAGAGAATGTCGGATCGTCGTTGGTGCTGAGCGTACCAGACGCATCCGCCACCGAAGTGCTTGAGGGTGACAGACCGAAGGCTGTGGCAGAGTTGGTGATGTTACCCCTATCGACGTCGCTTTGTGTCAGCACATAGGTTGCAGCACAGTTGGTGCTGGCGGCAGGTGCCAATGTGGATGCGACGCAGGCAACAGTGGTTGGTGCGAAAAGCGGATCGTCGATGGAAACACCCGTGAGTGTTTGATTGCCACTGTTGGTTATTTTGAATGAATAGACAATGGTGTCACCAACATCCGGGCCGTTACCATCAATATCTGCAATCTGTGAAGCCGATTTTACCAGGGTGATGCGGGGTATGGATGGAATAGTGGAAACTGTGGGCGTATCATTGCCGCCCGCACTGCCAGACACATCTGTGACAGGGTTGCCGAATGGCGGCTGAGCCGAAACTTTCGCCGTGTTGGTGACGGAACCCTTGTTCACATCAGAAAGCAGCAAGGTGTAGGTGGCTTGACAAAGGGTACTGAGGCCCGGAGCCAATGGCGAGGTTGGGCAAGTAACCGCGCCGACTTTTGGATCCGTGATGGCAATGGCCTGAAGTGTCACGTCACCCGTATTACTGACGAGGAAGTCATAGGTGATCTGATCGCCCGCATCGGCTCCATTGCCATCAAGATCTGCAATGTCACCAGCTGTCTTCACCAACGTAATAGCCGGTGATTGCGCAATGGTTACGCTATTGCTGCCCGTATGAGTTACCGGATTGCCCTGAGGCGTATTACCCGTGGACGTGGCCGTATTGTTGAGAACACCAGCATCAAAGTCGTCCTGGCTGACAACATAGGTACCCGAGCAACTTGCAACGGCTGAAACGGCAAGACTGGGTTCTGTGCATGAAAGAGCGGGAATCAATGGATCGGTGATTTGCACATTGGTCAGCGTGATGTTGCCTGTGTTGGTGGCTGTGATGCTGTAAGTGAGCACTTGCCCAACAATTGCCACGGGCAGCGTTGCAGCGGATTTTTTCACGTCAAGCAGCGGTTTTTGCAAGGCATTGACGGTCAATGAGGTAGGTGCCGAGGCGACAGGAAGATTGGTTTTGCCATAGGTTGTTGAGGTAAAAGCGTCATTGGTAACAAAGCCGCGATCCAGATCGTCCTGTAAGATGACATAAGTTGCAGAGCAGGTTGCTTTTTCTGTTGGTGTGAATGTCGGATCACCTGCGGTCGGCGTCCAGCATGCAATTATGCCAATCTTGTCGTCGGTCACGGTGATCGGACGGGTAAAGGATCTACTGCCGGCGTTGGTCACAGTGAATTGGTAAACAACATTATCACCGACAGCGTCGAAGTTTGCTGTGGTTGATGCCTTGGCAATCACCAGGGCGGTTGGGGCACCAGGTGGAATTGTGACTGATGTCAGCGGCGATGTGGTTGTGCCATTGCTGCCGGATGCAAGGTTGGTGACTGATCCGAAATCGAGATCTGCAAGTGTAACGGCATAGCTGCCGGTGCAGGCCATTGTACCTTGTGGCGCGATAATGCCGACAGGGCAGTTGACAGAGGTCACACGATTGTCGCTGACATTGAAAGGTCCGTTGAGTGTCGTGTTGCCCGTGTTGGTGATGACGTACCTGTAAGAAACGATATCACCGACATTGATGAAGTTTACGGTTGTGGCTGACTTAGCCACCACCATGGCAGGAGACTGCACGGCAGGAACTGTGGCCTGGGCTGCGGGCGATACAACCGGGGCATTGCCGGGCCCGTAGGTGGTTGCGGCAGAGGCCGTGTTGATGACAGAGCCGTTGTCGATGTCGGCTTGGACCACGGTATAGTTGGCGCTACACGTGATTGTCTTGCCAGGAGCCAGCGCACCGCCGGGCAAGGCCGGACAATTCACGGTGGTCTTGTCGTCAGTTATGGCAATGGCATTGGTAATTGTGACAGTGCCGGTGTTGCGCACGACATAGGAATAGGACAGCCCATCCCCCACCGCATCGAAGCTTGCCGTGATATTGGTTTTGACGAGGCCAAGCGCTGGATTCTGTGGAATGGTTTTGATTGTCGGAACATCATCGCCTGATGTTGAACCTGAAGTGTCAGTAATAGTAGCGCCGCCAGGTGTACGACCTGATGCAATTGCCGTATTGGTTACCGTGCCTGCGTCAATGTCAGCTTGTTTCAGAATATAAATTGCTGAACAGCTCATGTTGGCACCTGGTAGCAGCACTGTCAGCGGGCAGACAACCGGTCCCGTTTTGGCGTCAATGACAGCAAGGGCTGTAAGCGTCACATTGCCGGGGTTGCTGACTGTGAAAGTATATACAATTCGGTCGCCAACGTCAGCGCCATTGCCATCCAGATCAACGACAGGGCCTGCCGCTTTGACTACCGTAACGGCTGGCTTCTGCTCGATGGGCGCCGTGGTTGGGGTGTTGTCAGTAATGCTGCTGCCGGATTGATCGCTAACGATCCTGCCAGATGGCGAGGTCCCGGAGGCCGTAGCAGTGTTTACCACTTTACCTTCATTCACGTCCGCGAGTAGCAATGTATAGGTGCCGCTGCAAACCGTCGATATGCCGGGAGCAAGTGTAGTGATGGGGCAAATGATGCCGCTGATTTTTGCATCACTTATGGCGACCGAAGCAAGGGTTACATTGCCTTGGTTGCTGACAGTAAATGTGTAGGCAATGGTATCGCCGGGATCCGCGCCATTGCCGTCGTTGTCAACGACCGCTCCGGCAGACTTGATCACTGCAATAGCGGGTGACGATATGATTGAGTTTGTTGTCGGGGTGTTATTGCCAGTGGTGCTGCCGGAGATATCAGACACCGGCGATCCCAATGGCGGAGAAGCTGATGCGGTTGCCGAATTGGTGACCGAACCTGCATCAATATTGGCTTGCGTCAGGATGTAGGTGGCGCGGCACGTGGTGCTTGCACCGGGTGACAGGGTTGTGACGGGGCAGACCACAGCCACGGGAGGTATGGCACCCGCCAATTGCGGATCGGTGATGGTCAATGATTTCAGCGTGAGGTTGCCGGGATTATTGACAACGAAACTGTAGCTGATGGTGTCGCCTGCATCTTGGCCGTTGCCATCATTGTCAGCAATGGTGCTGGCATTCTTCACAACGGTAATGGCAGGAGCTGGAATTGCAGTGACGGTTGCTGAATCGGCTGGCGAGATAATGGCACCGGTCGACGAATTGGCACTGGTGGTTGCCGTGTTGGTGATTGATCCTGCATCCAGATTGGCTTGCGTTATGGTGTGAGAAGCCGTGCAGGTTAGGCTGCTGCCGGGAGCCAGACCGGCAATCGGCAAGGCAGGACAAACCACTGTCGGCACCTTGTTATCTTTGACTGTCAAGGCTCCTGTGAGGGAGGTGTTGCCCGTATTGGTGACCTTATAGCTGTAGGAAATAATCGCACCAACGGCGGCATAGGTTGCCGGAGTGGCTGTCTTGTCGATGGAGGCTGAAGGAACGCGGAGCGGTCCTGTGACAGTTGCTGTGTCGGTTGCTGTTGGATTGATACCGCGCACAGCGTTGGCCGAAACGGATGCCGTATTGTTGACTTGTCCGGCATTGATGTCAGCTTGGGTAACCCGATAGGATGTGACACAGGTTGAATTGACGGCACCGGGAGCCAATGTTGCGATGGTGCACCTGAATGTCGGCACCAGTGGATCGGTCACCACCACATTGTTGAGTGTCACGTCGCCACTGTTGGTAACGGTAAAGCCAAAGGACAATGTATCACCGACGTTGGCGTAGGCGGTTGTTGCTGCCACTTTGTCCAAAGTCAACTTTGGCTTGGCTGCGGCCATCAGTGTTGAGAGTGTGCCTGTGTCACTGACCCCTGCCCCTTGCGGGGTAATGCCTGCAGCAGTGGCCGTGTTGTTGATCACGCCTGTATCAAAATTGGTTTGGCTGACGGTGTAAGTGCCGGTGCAGCTTGCGGCAGCCGCTGGGGCAATGCTCGCAACGGTACACGACATTGATGGGATCAGGGGGTCGCTAAACACCACACTGCTCAGTGTCACAGTGCCATTGTTGGTCGCCGTGATGGTGTAAGTCAACACTTGGCCCGCTGCAGTGACAGGTAGTGTGGCAACAGATTTGACCACATTTAGAGACGGTGCCTGAACGGCATTGACCGTCACAGAGGCGGGTGCCGAAGTCACCGGGATGTTAGCGGCTCCATAGGTCGTGGCGGCAAAAGCCTCGTTGGTGACGAAGCCGCGATCCAGATCAGCCTGCACAACGGTATAGTTCGCAGTGCAGATTGCGGTTTCAGTTGGTATGAAAGTGGGGTCGGCACCCGTCGGGGTCCAGCAGGTGATGGTGCCGATCTTGTTATCGGTTACCGTAACTGCGCGGGTCAATGTCGCACCACCCGTATTGGTTACCGCAAAGCGGTAAGCAACTGTATCGTTGACCGCATCGAAATTGGCCGTGGACGAAGTCTTGACGATGGTCAGGGCGGTAGGTGTAGCTGGCGGAACGGTGACTGAATCCAGCGGTGACGTGGTCGTTGCATTGCTGGCAGTGGCCAGATTTGTCACCGATCCGAGATCAAGATCACCGAAAACAACAGCATAGCTTCCGGTGCAGGTCAGTGTGCGAGTTGGTGCGATATTGCCGACAGGGCAGTTGACGGTGCTGACGCGGTTATCGCTAACTGTGAATGGTCCGTTGAGTGTCGTGTTGCCTGTGTTGGTAATGACATATCTATAGGAAATAAGATCGCCGATATTGATGAATTTCACTGAAGTCGCGGTCTTGTCGATAGTCATGGACCTCGTCTGCACGGCGGGTACGGACACTTGGTCTGATGGAGAAGCGACAGGGGTATTGCCCGGTCCATAGGTAGTATTGGCGGTGGCGGTATTGAGCACCAGGCCATTATCAATGTCGGCTTGTGTCACCGTATGGGTGGCTGAGCAGGTGATGGTAGCGCCCGGTGCTAATGTGCCGGCTGGAAGTGCCGGACAGGTCACCGTGGCCTTGTTGTCGGTAATCGTGATGGCTTTGGTCAGCGCCACATTGCCCGCATTGCGCACGACATAGCTGTAGGTGATGAGCGCATTGACAGCATTGAAGCTGGCTGTCGGGCTGGTCTTGTCAACCGTCAGGGCGGGAAGTTGCACGGCTGGCACCGTGGCCTGATCACTTGGCGAAGTCGTTGTGCCAATGCGGGCAGAAGCCGTGTTGGTAATGCTGCCGTTGTTCAGATCGGCTTGCGTGACGGGATAGGTGGCGGAACAGGTATGGCTGGCTCCCGGGGCAAGGCCGAGGGCTGGCAGGGCCGGACAGCTCACCGTGGTCTTGTTGTCGCTGGCCGTGAGGGTTCCCGAAAGAGTGACGTTGCCGGTGTTGGTGAGCACATAGCTGTAGGTGATGACATCGCCCACCGCATCATAATTGGCCGTCGGACTGGTCTTGTTGACCGCCAGGCTGCGGACCTGCGGAATCAGGGTCGAGATGACGACTGTCTCAGACGTCGGCAGCAGTGTCGTGGTCACCGAACCGGTGTTGCCAATCGAACCGGCATCCACATTGGCTTGTGTCACGGTATAGGTGCCGGTGAGGATACAGGTGCCGCCGGGGGCGACAGTGGCACAAGTGGTCGATGCGGGTGTCAACAGGACATCACTCACCAGCACATTGTTCTGGGTAACCGTGCCGTCATTGGTCATCGTCACCTTGTAGGTCAGCACGTCGTTGCGGGTGATGCTGGATGACGTATCACCATCGGCATTGGCGAACATGAGCTTGGCGATGGCAACCGACGAGTTCTGCGCCACCGGGGTGATCACGCCGTCGGTCAGCGCTGTGGTGATCAGGCTGGAGACAACCGAGGCCGTGTTGGCAATCGATCCGGCATTCACATGGGCCTGGGTTACCGTGAGGGTACCCTTCAGGATACAGGTGTCACCGGGGGCAACTGCGGCACAGGTTTTTGATGTTGGCGTCAACAGGGGATCCGACACCACAACCGCATTCTGCGTCACCGTACCGGTGTTGACCATGACAACCGTGTAAGTCAGCACATCATTCAGGGTGACGGTGCCACCAACATCCTGATCGCCGTTGACAGGAATCTGCTTGTCGATTGACATGGCACTTTGCTGGGCTACGGGTACGCTGCGGTTGGCTGTTTCTGGCGTTGGCAACAAGGTGGTGGTTACCGTCGCCGTGTTGGCAACAGTGCCCGCATCCACCCGAGCTTGCGTCACCGAAAGTGTGCCATCAAGCACACAGGTGCCACCCGGAACCAGCGTGGCGCAGGTGATTGATGACGGTGCCAACAGCGGATCATTCACCACCACATTGTTCTGCGTGACATTGCCGTCATTGCTCACTGTCACCCGGTAGTTCAGCGTATCATCCAGCGTGACGCTTGAAGATACGTCTTGATCAGCATTCGAGACAAAGGCCTTGGCAATGGCAACCGAGATGACTTGGGTGATCGGCACCGTTGTGCTGCCTGTGTCACTGACACCGACGCCTTGCGGGGTGATGCCATTGGCGGTCGCGGTGTTGAGGATTTGTCCGGCGTTGAAGTCGGCTTGAGACACTGTGTAGGTGCCTACACAATTTTGAGAAGCGCCGGGGGCAAGGCTGGCAATCGAACACGACAATGTGGGGATCAGCGGATCAACAACCGTGATGCCCGACAAGGTCAAATCGCCGGTATTTGCTGTGGTGATGGTATAGGTCAGGACCTGGCCGACGCTGGCCACTGGTAAAGTCGTTGCTGACTTGGTGACCGTCAATGCCGGGTCTTGTGTTGCGTTTATTGTCACTGTTTCCGTCCCAGAAGTAACAGGCAAGAAAGCAGCGCTATAGGTCGTGTCGGCGAAGGCCTGGTTGGTGAGAAAACCTCGATCAAGGTCAGCCTGTGTGATCAAATAGTTGGCCGTACAGGTCACAGATTCTGCCGGCAGGTTGACGGGCCGCACCGGCAGGAAGGTTTGATCAGCACCGGTCGGAGTCCAGCAAGCAATGGTACCAATCTTGTCATCGACAATGTTGATGGCTTTGGTGAAAGTCGCATTGCCAGTATTGGTGATTGTGAAGCTATAGGGGATGCTGTCGCCAAGTGCGTTGAAGCTTGTGACGCTTGTCGACTTGACCAGATCCAGAGCTGGCTGAGCGCCGGACGGGACAAGTTCAGAGTCCTGATTGGACACCGTTAGGCCGCTTGTTGCTGTGGCGATGTTTGTGACTGAGCCAATCTCAAGGTCGGCAAGAACAATATTGTATGTCGACGTACAGGTGATGCTGCCGCCGGGCACAAGTTCCCCACCCGGCAGCGGCGGGCAGTTGACGGGAGTCACGCGATTGTCGATGACCGTGACAGGGTCGACAAGTGTTGTGTTGCCAGTATTTCTTACGACGTAATCATACGTGACTGTGTCACCAGGCACGATGAAGGTTACCGACGTCCAGCGCTTGTCAAGCGAGATGCTGCGATTTTGCACCGCAGGGACGGTGACTTGGTCGGTCGGAGAGGTTGTTCCGTTGATTTCTGCCGAGGCGATGTTGATCACCGAGCCATTGTTGATATCTGCTTGTTGCACCGTGTAGCTTGCCGAGCAGCTTAGTGTTTGGTTTGGCGCAAGACCCAGCGGTGGCATGGGAGCGCAAGAAACCGATGTCTTGTTGTCCGAGACTACGAGCGTACCTGTAAGGGTCACGTTGCCAGTGTTGCGGAGCACATATGAATAGGCGAGGACGTCACCTACGGCGTCGAAGCTTGCGGTTGAGCTAGTCTTGTCGATTGTCAAGGCGGGGTTCTGGACAGCTGGAACGTTGACCAGATCAGACGGCGACACAGTGGTGCCGACGGTGGCAGTTGCAGTGTTGAGAACGAACCCTTCGTCAAGGTCTAGTTGCTGAATTGAGTAGGTGGCTGTGCAGGTGTGCGTTGCATTTGGGACAAGTCCTGCGAGTGGCAAGACTGGGCAACTGACGGTCGTCTTGCTGTCGGCGATGCTGACAGCGCCTGAAAGTGTGACGTTGCCCGTGTTGCGGATAACGTAGGAATAACTCACCACATCGCCGACGGCATCGAAGTTTGTGGTCGGGCTCGTTTTGTCGACCGTGATGGCGCGGGTTTGCGTGATCGGAGTGTTCAGAATGACGGTTTCTGCTGTTGGCAGTCCCGTAGAGGTGACAGAGCCCGTGTTGTTGACGTTGCCAGCATCAACGTGGGCCTGTGTAACAGTGAGTGTTCCCGAGAGTATACAGGTTGCGCCAGGAGCAACGCTTGGACAGGTTTGGGAACTTGGCGTCAGCAAGGCGTCTGTGACCACCACATTGCTCTGCGTTACAGAACCATCGTTTGTGACCCGGACCCGGAAGGTCAAGGTATCGTTGCGCGTGATCGAGCCTGAAATGTCTTGGTCAGCGTTGCTGAAAAGCGATTTGACAATCAATAGAGATGGCGTTTGGGCCACTGGGGTGGACAACGGATCTGTGACAGGGGTCGTGATGAGAGTTGAAGTGACGCGGCCGATGTTGTTGATCACACCTGCATCTACGTTTGCCAGGGAAACGATTTTGGTGCCTGTGAGCACGCAGGTCGCTCCAGGTGCTACTGACGGGCACGTCTGACTGTTGGGCGTCAATTGAGCATCGGCAACGACGACGTTTGATTGGGTGATGTTGCCGGTGTTCGTCGCTGTCACCCTATAGGTGAGAGTGTCATTACGGGTGACGGTGCCTGTTAAATCTTGATCTGCATTCGAAACCAGCACCTTGTCTACCGCTAGGCTGCTAATCTGCGGGACAGGGACATTGCGCACCACAGTTTCCGGTGTTGGAAGCAATGTGGATGTGACTCTGCCAGTATTGGCAACAGTACCAGCGTTCACTTGTGTTTGACTGACATTCAGTGAGCCGGTGAGAATGCAGGTGGCTCCCGGCACCACCGAAGCGCAAGTGAGGCTGTTGGGTGAGAGAAGCGGATCACTCACCACCACGTTGTTCTGCGTAATGTTGCCGTCGTTCGTGACCGTGATTGAATAGGTCAGAGTATCGCCGAGGGAAATTGTGCCAGAAGCGTCGTTGTCGGTATTGCCGCCATAGGTCTTGGCAATGACCAGTGAACTGACTTGCGTGATCGGGGTGTTAAGCGTTCCTGGATCGGTAACGGGCACGCCTTGCGGGGTTATGCCTGAGGCGGTTGCAGTGTTGTTGATTGTGCCAGCATTAAAGTCAGCCTGCTGGACCGTGTAGGTTCCGGTACAACTGTTGTTGCTGCCGCCGGGGGCCAAGGTTGCGATTGAACAGGACAGCGTGGGGATTAGAGGATCCGTGATATTGATGGCGGAGATCGTGGTGTCGCCCGTGTTGGCGACGGTGATGCGATAGGTAAGAACTTGACCCAATGTTGTGATTGGCAGGGTGGTGACAGACTTGGTCGTTGTCAGCTGCGGGTTCTGTAGTGCATTCACCGTCACGGTATCGGGCGGCGAGGTCACAGGAATGTTGGTGGCCCCAAAGGTTGTGGCGGCAAAGGCCTCGTTCGTCACAAAGCCACCATCAATATCTGCTTGGGTTACCACGTAACTGCCGGTGCATGATAGTGTCTCACCCGGAGTGAAGACGCGGTTCGCTTGTGGTCCATTGGTTGGCGGAACCCAGCAAACAATCGTTCCAATCTTGTTATCGATGATGTTAATCGTCTTCGTCAGCGTTGAACTGCCGGAATTGGTGACGAGGAAGTTGTAGTTGATTGTGTTGCCCACCACATCGAAGTTGGCGGTGGTCGTTGTCTTGCTGACAGTCAGGGTGGGATTGGCAGTGCCAGGCACAGTTCTCGAGACCTGGGGCGAGGTCGTCGTGCCACTTGAAGCGGTCGCCAAGTTGGTGATCGAGCCTACCTGAAGGTCTTCCAACAGAACACTATAGGTCGCGGTGCAGGTCAGGGTGCTGCCGGGGGCCAGATTGCCGGGAGGACAGTTGACCGAGGTAACCTTGTTATCGCTGACTGTGACAGGTCCGTTGAGTGTCGTATTACCCGTGTTGGTAACGATGTATTCGTAGGACACCGTGTCGCCGGGGTTGATGAAGTTTACAGCGGTGGCATTCTTGTCGACGGTCATGGACCTGGCCTGCACGGCGGGGACGGTGACCTGGTCGGAAGGTGAGGCGACGGGGGTTGCGCCATAAGTGGTGTTGGCAATGGCCGTGTTGAGCACCTGGCCTGCATCAATGTCGGCTTGCGTCACGGTGTGGCTGGCTGAACAGGTGATGCTGGAGGTGGGTGCGAGAATGCCACCGGGAAGGGCCGGACAGGACACCGTCGCCTTGTCATCGGAAATCGTGATGGCATTGCTCAACGTCACATTGCCAGAGTTCCGCACCAGATAGCTGTAGGTGATGACCGCACCAACCGCGTTGAAGTTTGCGGTGGGGCTGGTTTTATCAAGGAACAGAGCAGGTGTTCGGGTGATGGAGGTGACTGTTGGATCGTTATTTGTTGTGGCGCTGCCCGAGACGTCGGTGACAGGACCAGCAACACCTGACGGCGGCGTTCCGCTGGCTGTTGCCGTGTTGGTGACATTGCCTGCATCAACATCGGCTTGGGTGAGCGTGTAGGTCTTGGTGCAGGTTGTTGAAGCCGCTGGCAGCAAGGCGCTGACCGGGCAGGTGACGGGACCGACTTTCGGATCGGTGACGCCGACTGAGGTCAGGGTTACGTTGCCGGTGTTGGAGACGACAAATGTATAGGTGATGGTATCGCCAACATCCGGTCCGTTGCTATCAAGATCGGTGATGGTGCCCGCTGATTTGACAAGCGCGATGCCGCCGCTCCGGGCTGGACCCAGTGTGGTGATGGAACTGGGATTGGTGACAGTTGAGCCGTTGGGGGCGCGGGCTGAAACGGTTGCGGTGTTGGCAAGGGAGCCCGTGTCGACGTTGGCCTGGGTGATAGTGCGGGTGTTGCCCGTGCAGGTCAACGTGACTGTTGCACCGGGTGCGATGGAGACGCTGGTGCAGGACAGGGAAGCCAGCGATGGATCGGTGATGGCAATGTTGTTCAGCGTCACGTTGCCGGTATTTTGCACTGCAAAGCTATAGGTCAGCGTGGTGCCTGCAAGACCAAAGGGCGATGGTGTGGCGGTTTTCGCAAGCAGGACGCCGGGGGCAGAGACAGGGCCTGGAATCGAATTGGTGTCTGAGACCGGCCCGAGGACGCCAGCCTGCGGCGTTCCAGATGCGGTTGCAGTGTTGTTGATGACGCCAGCGTCGACATCGGCCTGGGTTACTGAATAGTTGGCGGTACAGATTATTTGCTCACCCGGATCCAGGTTGACAGTGGTCGCTGCGGGCAGAGCAGGACAGGAAACGCCCGTCACCTTCGGGTCAACAACGTTTACTGGATTGATCCAGACGCTGCCGATGTTGCGGATGGTGAAGGTGTAAGGAATTATTGTGCCGACAGTCGTGAAGGATGTGGTCGTCGACGCCTTATCGATGGTCACGCCGGGCGCGACATTAAGAGGCACAACAGATGTGACAGCATCGTTGCCGCGCTTGAAGTCCCAGAAGTTGTCGTTGGGATCGCGGTCGAAGATCGTAGCGGTGACTGTACCAGACGACAGGACGCCCGTGAGTATTGTGGTATCAGTGGACTGGAACCAGCCCGTATCAAAGGTGTTGTTGCCGAATCCAGTGTTGCTGCTGATCAACGTCAAGCCATCAAGGCTGGTGTTCTGCGTGGCAACAACGGACCAGTTGCCGGTGCTTGCGCCGAAGTTCGCACCGTTGATGCGCAAGTTCAGATCGTTGACGTCGAACATGCCGGCTTGGTTGTCGCCGTCATAGGCTGTGAATCGGATGGTCATGCGGGAGATGCTGCCACCGAGATAGGTGGAGCAACTCACAACAGGGCCGCAGTTAAGGGCCATCACCGGGCCGATTTGAAAGGGGTTGCCTTGCCAGGCTACAGGAGTACCCGTGTTCTGGAAACCCTGGAACATCGTGGAGGGGTTGATGAACTGATAGTAAACGTTGCCGTTGGCGCCTTCGAGAACAATGGCAACACCGCCTGCTTGCGGGTAGGTTGCTGGCAACGTCAGTGAGGTGCCAGGAACGGCCATCGTGAAGGTGGTGGCGGAAGCCGAAGTTGCGGCCACCAAAATCGCCAACAATCCGCAGAGTGCTGGCAATGCACGTTTTACGTGTAGTTTTATCAAGCCGACCGACTGCTGCACTCTCCGTGCGACCACGGACGTGAAAAACAGCACAAAATTATGGACAAATGCAGCCATTCTGCATCAACTCCCCCGGTTGGCATTCTAAATCGACAAAACTGAACTGAAGACGCACAAACGAACAACACTGAGCAAACATCGATGGAAATATTGGACACACCTGTGAAAACTTCACATGGATTGAATCCAGACCGCCCTCCGAGGCATTTAGTTAACGATTCGTAAATGCTGCCTATTAGTTAATGATTGACTAACAGAGAGTCAAATACTGGTTGCTCGGAATCAACCAAAAGTTGATAAAACCGGGATACGAGAAGAGTCTAAAACGACTCAAAATCAAGGCATTAATGAAAAAAGGCGCATGCTGAAATTCATGCGCCTTTCACCAGATTTTAGGCTGGTTTACAGCCGGATATCTATTTTGAAGCTTATTTTTTGAACAGATTCGCCAAAGCGGGGACGCCGAGACCGGCAATCAGGGCTTTGATTGAATCAGTCAAAATGAAGGGGTAAAGTCCCCAGGCCAAGGCGGCGCCCACTGCGGTTTGGCCTTCTGGCACAACGCCAGTCTTGCTGGCCCAGATGGCTAGCCAGATGAGCCCTGGAACGTAAAGCAACACAGCTCCGGCAAGGGCTGCGATGGCGCGCTTCAACCAGCTGTTGGCCCAGCCCGATTCAACCAGCTTGCCGACAAGCCATGCTGCAAGAATAAAGCCGACGATGTAGCCCATGGAACTGGCAGGCAGCAGATAGTCCAATTTGCCATCAAACAGGCCGGATTTGCCGCCGGCAAAAAACGGCAGGCCAACGGCACCTTCCAGTGCATAAAGCCCCAAAGTTGCGGCACCAAGCCGTGAACCATAGGCGGCACCAATGGCAAGCACGGCAAGCGTTTGCAAGGTGAAGGGAACTGGCCAGCCGGGAATGGTAATTTGTGCGGCGGCGGCCACCAACAGGCTTCCGGCGATTGCCAGAACCACGTTGCGCAAAAGATTTGACGATGATGCAGGCCAGACGCGGCTGGCCAGTGTGAGGTTTGACATGTTCTATTCCCTGCCCTTTGTTGGTTGTTACCAACTTGTTTAGTGGACTGTGGAGCTTGATGCAATGCATGGCGCATCAGCGCTCCAGCATGTTGATAATCTCGCGGTTGAGCAAACCCTGCGGGTCGGCCAGGCTGTCGATGACGGTAAAGTGATTCTTGTCGGGCAGTCCCAAGACACGGGGATGCAACGCCGCCCAGGCCTTGGCCTGGTCATGGGACTGGCGGTGGAATTCGGGCGGCTCATCGGCCCCCACGGCAAAGACCAGTTTGGCTTGGCACCGCAGTTTTGCTGTCATCAGGTTGAGTTGTAGCGCGGACTCAGGCGTCAACCGGATATCGTTGTTCATTGATGTTTGGATCAGCGGAGCAACATCAAAGATTCCCGACACGGGCAACACACCGGCAATTGGATTTTCAGGCAGATTGTGTTGGTGCCAATCCACACAAAGATGGTGGGCCGCAAGATGTCCGCCTGCTGAATGTCCGGCGACCACAATTTTTTGTCGCTCGGTTTCCAAGAGTACATGGGTCCACAAATGGGCGAAGGCCCGAATACAGCTTTGCCGGATATGCGCCAGCGTAACATCAGGACAAAGGGGGTAATTGATCAGGGCCACATTCAGGCCCTGCCCTAAAAATCCGTCGGCGATCCATGAGGTTTCGAGTTTCGACAACATGCGCCAATAACCGCCATGGATATAAACAACGGTGCCCCAAGCATTCCGTACACGGAATAAATCCAGGTTCTCGCGGGGATGCGGGCCGTATTTTATATCACCAAGGGGCGGATGTTTTTCGCGGGTCGCCAAGGCCCGCTTGCGCCATGCCGGAATGATGGCCGCAGCATTGGCCACAGTGACACGGGGATTATATTGGTACTCATGCCAGTTGATTTCAGCGTTCATTGTTGTGCCACCTTCAAGACCCGCATGATGTTTTGCCGGTGTATCGCTTCATAGGGTTCAAACATATGGACCCAACCACGGCCGAGGGGACCCGCAATCAATTCGGCCAAGGGAAGTTTCCGCAAATTTTCGTCATGGGCACAGCGTTTGAGAATACGGATGTATTGTTGTTGGGCCTTGATCAGGCCTTTGTCGTAACCACCTGCCGCAATGACATCAGGGTCGCCATGGTTGGGTAGGATGAATGACGGATCGAGTGCATAAAGCCGATCCAATTCCGGCAAGTGCACATCGAAACATTCCGGTTCTCCGACATAGGTGATGGTGTCTTCCATGGTGTCGCCCGCCAGCAAAATGCCGCGTGATGGCAGCCAGACTACAGTCGCGTCATCACTGTGAATATTGGTTTCGATGAGCTGCACTTCGAGATTGCCCAACATGAAAGTCATGTGACCATCGAACAGCCTGTCGGGCAGCACCAGCGGATTGATGGCCGGTGGTCCGTGATGGGTTCCGGCTTCGATGGCCTTCTGGTGTTTGCGCAAATGACCGAAGGTGCGGCGGTTGGCAATGATGCTGCAATCGGCAAAGGCTACGGTTCCCGCCCCATGATCGAGATGCCAGTGGCTCAAGACAACTGTGAGTGTGGTGACGCCGCGTTTGGCCAGGGTTTCGCGAATGAACTGACCATGGGCAATGGAAACGTGGGTATCATAGACAACAGCTTCATGGCCGTTGACAATGGCGTAGCTGGCGATGCCGAGCGAGAGTGCACCATCATCAACCCAGTTGGGAAAATCGGCAAAATTATGCCCCTCTACGCGGCCATCATAAAACGCAATGATATTGGGGTGTGGTTCAAAAACACGGAGATGCGAAAGAATGCTCATGGAGAGAACCGCGGATCAATTGGTGTGAAGGAGCCCAAGTTCAGCACATCCTCGACGAATTTTGCAACAGACAGAAGTTTGTCCTCCCGCCGATTGGGGCAGATGATTTGCAAGCCGACGGGCAGGCCTTGTTTGGTAAAGCCGCAGGGGATCGAAATGGCGGGGCAGGCGCAAAGTGTAGCAACAGCAACGATCAACAGCCAATCAACATAGGTTTCAAAATTCGTGCCGTTGCAGGATGTGGGATAGCGGGTTTCCACCGGAAACGGTGGCACGATTGTTGCGGGACAGAGCAGCGCATCATAGTTTGCAAGAAACGCGTGCAAGCGGTGGAACAAGGTGCCGCGCTGGGCTTCGGCCTTTGCGATGTCTACGGCGGTGAGTTTCAGGCCTTTTTCGATGTTCCAGATGACTTCAGGTTTCAGAAGATCGCGATGGTTTTGCAGCAGTGCGTGCATGCCGGCATATCCGGCAGCCCGCAGGGTTTGAAAGCATTCCATTGCCTCGTGCAAATCAGGATGGGCTTCTTCAACGATGATGCCCGCCTGCTGCAGTTTGCGGGCAGCGGCCATGATGGTGTCAGCAACTTCCGGATCAACAGGTGTGATACCAAGATCGCGTGACACAGCCACGCGTTTGATCACAGGCTTTGCTGCGACGGCGGATTGGAATGACGCGGCTTCACGCGGCAGCGACAATGGATTTCCCGCCTCGTAGCCCGACATTGCATCGAGCATCAGTGAAACATCAGATACGTTTCGCGCCATCGGACCTTCGGTGCTGAGTGTGCCATCAATCTTGCCCGGCACCGATGAGGCTACGCGCCCCGGTGATGGCCGCAAGCCGACGACACCACAAAAACTGGCGGGGTTTCGCAACGACCCGCCAAGATCAGAGCCATGGGCTGTCCAGGCCATTCCCGTTGCCAGTGCCACGGCTGCACCGCCTGACGAACCAGATGGAGTGAGCCGTGTGTTCCATGGATTGCGCGTGATGCCAAAAACATCGTTGAAGGTTTGTGCCCCTGCCCCAAACTCCGGCGTGTTGGACATGGCATAAATGATACCGCCTTCAGCTTCGAGATGTTTGACCAGCGTATCTGATGCAGGTGCAATCCGATCTTTGAAAATGCGGGATCCTTGTGTGGAGCGCACGCCTGCAACATCTGTCAGATCCTTGATCGGTACTGGCAGCCCGGCGAGAATGCCGCGTTTGCCCAATGGTTTTTTCATCAAGGCCGTGGCGTGATCGCGGGCACGATCAAAACACAGGGTTACCAATGCATTGACCGAACCATTCACTGATGCGATCCGGGCCTCCAGTGCATTCAAACAATCAAGCGGCGAGATCTCGCCACGGCGCAGTCGAGCAACTACTTCCACGGCACTTAACGCAATCAATTCCATCGGGTTTTCTTCACTCTCGCCAATCCAGTCCCAACAGAAAGCCTTTGTGGCAAGTTGGTCAAGTGCCACAATGGTTTGGCAGATGGGGCAGGTCCGAAACAGAATTGGAAATGGAAATGCGAGCATGCTGGTCGAAAACCATCTGTTAACCATAAACCGATGCCGCCACAGTTCTAAAAGTCCTGTTAGGAAGCTTGGTGCAAACACGCCTTTTGAACAAGATTTCGGGGTCCCGTGTTTTCCGTTAGCAAAATCAAGTTGATAGCAGCAATCGCGCTGCCGCTTCTGGCTACCACGTTGGGCGTATCGGCCACGACGTTCAGTCTGCTTGACAAGGTTTCAACAGACGTCAACAGCGTTGACCGCGACCGCAATGAACAAGTGGTCAGGTCTGCATTCCTCGCCGAACAAAAACAAATTGCCAATCTGGTTATCGACAATACCATTTGGGATGATGCTGCCCGCAATGTATATGAACCTGTTCCCAATGAAGAGTGGATCAAAAATACCTGGGGTTACAGCACCGAAGATGGAGCCAATTACAACTTGGTGGCGGTTGTTGAAGAGGGCGAACCGGTTTCGCTTTCGGCCTATGTTGCCGGTGAGACGCGGAAAATCAACGTTGAAGAATACTTCAAGGGTCAAGTTGCAACACTCATCAAGGAGTTGCGCACCAGCACTGTTGAGAATGCTTCCAAGGGAATTGTGCTTGATACCGTAGATGGCATGGCAGTTGTTGGTGTGGCACTGGTCAAGCCCAGCACCCCTGACTTGAAATTGGAAATGCCAAAGCAGCGCTATTTGATCCTGGCAAAACTGCTCTCCCCCGAAGTGCTGAAAGAAATTGAAAAGCAATATGTCATCAATGACCTGCGATTTGCGCCAACAACAGCTGCCAATTCTGGCGTTGCAATGCTTGATGCGCTTGGCGTGCCGCAAGCCTTGGCCACCTGGACCGATAATCGCCCCGGTGCGGCTGCCCAAAATTCGGTTCGCAAAAAGACCTATTTCTCGTTGGGACTATTGGCCCTTGTCATGGCCGCACTCGGGTATCTTTGCATCCGGTTGTTTTTCACCCTGGAGAAACGCGAACGCCGCAGCCGCCATGCGGCCTCTCACGACAACCTGACCAATCTGAGGAACCGAGCAGGCCTGGTGCACGACCTGCAGAAAATGCTGGCAATCCCCGGCAAACAAGTCTCCCTCGCCTTTGTCGATCTCGATGGCTTCAAGGATGTCAATGATACCTATGACCATAATGTTGGCGATCTCCTGATCCAGTTTATCGCAGAGGGCATGCGCAAACTTGGCAGTGACGCAGCACTTTTGGCGCGGGCGGGCGGAGATGAGTTTGTTGCGCTCTTTAGTGGCAACACAGCTACTGCCGATGTCCGTAAATTCTCCGAGAATCTCATCTTGTTCCTGCATGCTCCCATTGAACTCAACGGTCGGTTTGCATCGGTGGGTGCCAGCATCGGGGTATGTGATGGCGTGGGCGGAGAGATCATCGAGAGCGAAATCCTCAGGCGCGCCGACGTTGCCATGTATCACGCCAAGTCCAACGGCAAGAACAGGGTGAGCGTTTATTCGCCGGAAATTGACAACAACCGGGTGACGACACAGCAGATTTCTTCGGGCTTGCGTGACATCATCGCGAATGATTCAATTGTTCTGGCATACCAGCCAATTGTGGATGCGCAAACCCGCAAGGTGATTGGCGTGGAAGTCCTTGCCCGTTGGCCAGAAAGTCTGCCGGGCAGTTTCCCGCCTGACAAATTCATTGCAGTGGCCGAAACCGCTGGTTTGATAGATGCCTTGGGTGATCTAATCCTGCGCAAGGCCTGCGCCCAGGCCCGCCATTGGCGGGGCATGCATTTGAGTATCAACATATCGCCCGTGCAATTGCGCAACCCGAACTTTGTCAGCCGTACACTTGAGACGATTGCCAAGAGCGGATTGCAGCCCCAACAGGTTGAACTTGAAGTCACCGAAGGCGTTCTCGTCAATGATCTGCGCGATGTGGCCAATAAGCTCCGGCAGCTGCGCGAGGCCGGTATCCGCATCGCCCTCGACGACTTCGGTGCTGGCTATTCCAGCGTCGGCTATTTGCAACAGCTGACGTTTGACCGGATCAAGATCGACCGTTCCATCACCAACCGCATTGAATTTGGACGGTTTGAACAGGGCATCGCCCAAGGCACGGTCATCATGGCCAAGGGCATGACTGCTTCTGTTGTGGCAGAAGGTGTGGAAACGGAAGGACAAGCCCAAATCCTGCACCTCACGGGTTGCAGCGCATTCCAAGGCTATTTTTTCCACAGGCCCCTAACGGCTGAACAGTGTAGCAAAGTCCTGGCTGGCCAATACGATGGCCTGTTGATTGACGCGACACCGATGCCGAGCGTCGCCTGACCTCTGCATAATCTTTAACAGGACTCATCAAATATCGTTGCTGGCTGGCTTTCGTCTGGTCTATCCTGCTATTCATTGACTGGCGATTGCCGGAGGAGACCATCATGAACGCACCCATCACAGCACCCATCGCATCCAACAAGGAATGGGTGGAACGCCGCTCACGCGCCGTGTCGCGGGGTGTTGGCATGGGAGCGCCCGTGATGGCGGAAAAGGCCTTGAATTCCGAAATCTGGGATATTGAAGGCAATCGCTACATTGATTTCGGCGGCGGCATTGCCGTGGTCAACACCGGCCATCGCCACCCCCTGGTGATGAAGCGGGTTTATGAGCAGTTGGAAAAAGTCACCCACACCTGCGCCATGGTGATGCCCTACACGCCGTTCATCGAGGTCTGTGAAAAGCTGAATGCCGTTGCGCCCATCTCCGGCGAGGTGAAATCAGCGCTGGTCACCACGGGTGCCGAAGCCGTCGAAAACGCCGTGAAGTTTGCCCGTTGCTACACAGGTCGCTCAGACATCATTGCCTTTCACGGTGGCTTTCATGGCCGGACATTGTTGGGCATGGCGCTGACTGGCAAGGTGCTGCCCTACAAAGCCAAGTTCGGCCCGATGCCTGCGGGCATCTGGCATGTGCCGTTTCCGGTGGCGCACAAGGGCATCACGGTTGAAGATGCGATCCATGGCATCGAGTTGTTGTTCAAATGTGATGTGGAACCGCAACGTGTTGCCGCCATCATCATTGAACCGGTGCAAGGTGAAGGCGGATTCTATATAGCGCCCCAGGAATTGATGGAACGTTTGCGCAAGCTTTGTGACGAGCATGGCATTCTGCTGATCGCCGATGAAATTCAATCTGGCTTCGGCCGCACTGGCAAATTTTTCGCCATGGAGCATTATGGCGTGGAACCGGATTTGATTACCTCGGCAAAATCACTGGCAGGTGGCTTTCCTCTGGCTGCCGTCATTGGTAGAGCCAAAATCATGGACGCACCCGATCCCGGCGGCATCGGCGGCACCTATGCCGGCAACGCCATCGCTTGTGCAGCGGCGCTCGGTGTGTTCGATGCGTTTGAAGCCGAGGACTTGCTGGAAAAAGCCAATAAGCAAGGCGCCATGATCATGAAACGCATGAACGCGATCAAAGCCAAGAAAAAGGGCATGCCCATCGGCGACATTCGCGGCCTCGGTGCGATGTGCGCCTTCGAAATGGTCACCGAACACGGCGGCAACAAACCCGATGCCGGCGGTGCCAAAGCCTTGGCAGCGAAATGTCTGGAGCGCGGACTGCTGATCCTGACCTGCGGCGTCTACGGCGACGTGGTGCGCATGTTGACGCCACTGACGGCAAGTGAGATGATTTTGAATGAAGGACTGGATGTGCTGGAGGCGGCGGTGCTGGGGAATTGAAAACCCTTCACCCCTACCCGCATCGCGGGGAGTGGCCGAGATTGAACATGGGGTGGGGAATTGAAATTCTGACAAAACGATGTTATCTTACGTTTTCTGATCGATCAGGAAACGTAAGAACATGGACGCCGTCACACTCTCAAGCAAGTTCCAGATTTCAATTCCCAAGGAAGTGCGAGAGTCGCAAGGCTGGAAGCCGGGACAGAAATTTGCCTTTGTTCCGCAGGGCGGTGGTTATCAACTGGTTCCAGTTCCTGAATTGAAAGACCTGCGGGGGATTGCCAAGGGTGCTGACACGACAGATTATCGTGACCGCCATGACCGTTACTGATGCACGTTGTCGACACTTCGTTGTGGGTTGAATATCTGGCTGACGGCCCCCTCGCCGATGACGCTGAGAAATGCATCGAACCACTCCAGACATGTATTGTACCGGCAATGGTTTACTATGAATTGGCAAAGTGGAGCCGTCGAAAGTTCGACGACGCTAAAGCCATGGCCGTCTTTTCGCTCCTGACCAAGGGGCAAGCTGTTTCGATGGATGAGGCCGTGGCGGCGGAAGCTGCCTTGTTGTCGGCCAAGTTCAAACTACACGCAACAGACGCCATCATCTATGCCACTGCACAACTGGCCGGAGCAAAACTCTATACATGCGACGCCCATTTCAAGGGATTGCCGGGGGTGGAGTATTTTGGGAAGTAAGGTCTGGGAATAGCATGCACTGGTGCTGAAATTGTGGCGCTGGGATCCGAAATTCGATATTTGATTTCTTCGGTAGAGGCAACGATTGTATCAAGCATAAAGTTAGTTGGAGTGTCACCGATACTTCCGGGAAGCGGAGGTTGAGGCTTTGTACAGGGAACGCAATCAGGGTTTCACGGCCAAGGTATATATCGGTGACAGTGCATTAAACTATTTACTTCCTCCCTTGCGCCACAGGCGTGAGAGAGTACGGCGTAGCCGGGAGGGGGTGTTCGAGGCGTCTCTGTTCTCGGCTACATGTTTCGCGTCGGACACCCCTTCGGGGTACTCCCCCACCGCGTCGCGGCAAGGGAGAAAATTGGAACATCAAATCTTGACGTGTCCAGCAATTCACCGTACACTCATTTCCATATCCCAACCATCCCGCACCGCCCGTATTGAAGCCCGCATTGCCCCGGCAGCCCTCGACATTGTCAAGCGGGCTGCTGAAATGCAGGGGCGTAGTGTCAGTGATTTTGTTGTTGCTGCGGCACAGGAGGCGGCGCGCAAGGCTGTGTCCGAGGCGCAGATTTTGACTTTGTCCTCCCTCGACCAGCGGGCCTTTGCCCGCGTCCTTATTGATCCTCCCAAAGCCAATGCCGCCCTGCGCCGCGCTGCCAAGGCCCACAAGAAATTGGTGAAGGCTTCCGCGTGAAGTTGTCGTGCCGCATTGAACCTCTCAATGCGGCGCACGACCGCAAAAACTTCGCCTGTGGAGTTGCCGCCCTTGATGACTAACTCGCCACGCGTGCGACACGGGATGTCAAGCGCCACAAGCATTCCATTACCGGACGACACCGATGCTGAGTCAAAGAAACTGCCGAGATATCCCGTCATCCCTGCGGCACTGATTGGCCGATTGGCAATTGATCAGCGCTTCCAAGGCCAAAAACTTGGTGGCGCACTGATCATTGATGCGGCCAAGCGCGCCGCCATATCTGATGCAGCAATTTACGCCATGATCGTTGACGCCAAAGATGAAACGGCCAAGGCGTTTTTATGAGCAACTGGGTTTTATCTGTTTTCGCAGCAGGCCCTTGTCGCTTTACCTTCCACTGGCCACATTGTTGATTTTGACATAGATTGCAAGCTCTGCCAAGAAGTCGCCATGTCCCGCGCTGAACGACTCTTAAACCTGATTGAGGAATTCAGACGCCGTCGTCGTCCTGTTTCGGGGGATGAGCTTGCGCAAGTGCTGGGTGTTTCAATCCGCACGTTGTACCGCGATATTGCGTCATTGCGGGCGCTTGGTGCTGGCATCGAGGGCGAGCCTGGTGTTGGATATGTTCTGCGCTCGGGGTTCCTCTTGCCGCCCGTCATGTTTACCGTGGAAGAAGTGGACGCCCTCATTCTTGGATCCCGTTGGGTTTCAGAGAAGGCTGACAAAACACTGGCTGAGGCCGCGCGCAAAGCCATGGCGCGGTTGACGGCTGTGATGCCGAATGAACTTGTTGATCGTGTTGATGCGCAATCACTTGTCTTCACACAAAGCGTTGACGCGCAGCCAGAGACAATTGATATGACGGTTGTGCGGCGCTCCATTCATCTTGAGCGCAAATTGCGCATTCAGTACAAGGATGCAAAAGGCGAGGACACTGACCGTGTCATATGGCCCTTCTTGTTGGTTTATTTTGACAGCGGATTGCTGATTTCAGCTTGGTGCGAAACAAGAGAAGGTATCAGGCATTTTCACACAAAACGCATTGGTACAATGTCCGAATTAGCAACGCGCTATCCCAGGCGTCGGCATGACCTGATAAAACTTTGGCGCGAAATGGACGCTGCTGGCCGTTGCGCAAAGACGACCACTGCCACTTTCTGACATGTGGTCCCGTTAGTTTTCCTCTGCAACCAGAGGACAAAATATGAAATCAACAACCCTCCGACGACTGACCGTTTTCGCCGTTTTGCTGTTTGGCACTCAGGCGATGCATGCCCCGTCACAAGCAGATCAAGGAAACCAGACTATGGATCACGCCCAAATTCAATCAACAATTGACACAAACAATGCGGCAGTGGCCGCCGGTGATATGGACAGCATTCTCGCCACATATGAGCCGAATGCCGTTCTCATGGGGCAACCGGGAACGCCTGCCATGGGGACGGCAGCGTTGCGGGAAGCTTTCAAGCAATTCCTCGGGCTCAATCCCAAGATTGACATGTTGAAGCAAGACGTCATTCAAGCGGATGATATTGCGCTTCATACTTATACTTGGAAAATGTCGGGAAAAACACCTGACGGAAATCCCGTTGAGCAGGGAGGATTTTCAGTCGTGGTCCTCCGCAAACAACCGGACGGACGCTGGCTGATAGTTATTGACAATCCATTTGGCGATCAACTTTTGCATAAGGGCTGAAATCCGCATCAGGCTATTGAAATAGTGGTGACGCCTCGCTGTGTTTCTGGGCCAATACCGCCCCCTACCATCACCCCGCGCAGGCGGGGTGACACCTTCTTCGGGAAACGCAAGTCTGAGTGAAGCAGGATTCGCGCCTTCGCGGAAATGACGTAGGATAACGGTGACGGGTATCGGTGACGGTACATTTTATTATAGTCGACTGGTCCCACCATGGTCTCGCGGTTTTCTTCCTCACGCCGCAGGCGTGGGGGAGTACGGCGGAGCCGGGAGGGGGTGGTTGATCCGGGTGGGCTTTCGATAGCTGTTGTGTGGCGAACACTCCCTCCTGGCTTCGCCGTACTCCCCCGGCCAAGAGGCCGAGAGAGAAGCAGCATTCCTGTCGGAATAGAAATTTGGTATCGTTTGCAGTGCAGGAAATTTTAACCGAGGGGAGTTGCTTTGTGTTCTCGTTGATCAGATCAATTTTCAAACTTCTCGCCGTCGCTGTCCTGTTGCCAGCGGCGGGGTTGGCTTATTTGTTTCTGACGGAAGTGACGCCCGGTAATGTTCAATTCAGGACGACATTTGCCTGTTATGCGGGATTGCATGTGCTGTATCCGTTATCGCGGTGGAATGCGGTTTACAGTTTTCCGACGCCCCGCATTGACTGTGAATGTTTCGCAGAAAATTTTGTAGCTGAGGTTGGTGCGTTGCGGGCGGTGGCGGGTCTTGAGGTGCTTCGCGTGGCAATTCCTGTTGTGGTGAAGCAATCAATGACAAAACGTGGCATCACTGCCGCGCATACAGATTATATGCAGCGCGACGAACTACAGTCGTTGCAAGGGTCAATTCTCGCTGTGGCATTCCGCTGCACGAGGGGACAATAGAGCAGTGGTGATCACAGCAAATGGCCTTTGTTTCGAATTCCGATTTCCACTGTCGCGGCTTTGACTTATGGTGGACAAAGCGAAAGGACCACCGCATGAGCCTCACTGAAACACAGCTGCGCGACAAGTTGGGATTTGCTGCCGGGCTTGCGTTACAAAAATCCCGGCCCGCCCTCGACAAACATTCACGCCGATTCATTTCCTTGTCGCCGTTTTTGGTGCTTTCCACTTCAAGTGCTGAGGGAAAGGCTGATGTTTCGCCGCGGGGTGATCCGCCGGGGTTTGTGCACATCATTGATGACTCGACATTCATCATCCCGGATCGGCCTGGCAACAACCGGCTCGATACCATGGTGAACATTGCGCAGAACCCGAATGTGGCCTGCCTGTTTTTCATTCCGGGTTTTGAAGACACGCTGCGGGTGGCGGGCAAGGCCCACATTACGGATGATGCGGCATTGCTCAAGCATTGCACTGTCAATGGCAAGCAGCCGACCGTGGGTGTTTTGGTAAAAGTGGAACAAGCCTTCATTCACTGCGCCAAGGCGCTGCGGCGCTCAAAACTGTGGCAAGACGATTACAAACAGGACCGGGCCCAAATGCCATCGATCGCCCGCATTGTGCTGGAACAGGTGGAAGGCGATGCGGTTGATGCGGCAATTGTCAGCGAGGCCGACGTGGGTGTTGAGCAGAACTACAAGAACGAAATGTATTGAAGCAACAAAAAGCCGCGCCCCATTGCAGGCGGCGCGGCTCTTTGATTTCGGGCCTAACGGTTACTGATAAACCGCTTCTTTTTTGAAATGTTTGGTCAGCATGTAATAGACCACGGCACGGTATTTGTTGCGCTCTGACCGGCCATAGGTGTCGATCACGGCATTGATTGCTTCCAGAAGCTTGGGGCTGTCGGGCAGGCCGAGTTTCTTGATCAGGAAGTTCTTCTTGACCGTCTCAAGCTCGCCGGCGTCGGAGCCGGCGACGGTGGCAGCATCATTGTCATAGATCGACGGACCACAGCCGACAGTAACCTTGGTCAACAGGGCCATGTCGGGGTTCATCTTGCATTTGGTCTTGAGGTCGTCGGCGTATTTCGTAATCAGATCGTCACGCTTTCCCATGTTCACGTCCTTTTTCGTTTCATTTTTCCCCGAGCCCATCGGGCGGGCAACCGGTCGAGAGAAATATTAGGCCAAGAGTTTTTGTTCACAAAGGGAAATTATGCTCATAGTTCCCCGAAACGAAAAAGGCCCCGACAGTGCGGGGCCTTTCCGGAAACAGCACAAAATCAATAGCGGTAGTGTTCCGATTTGAACGGGCCTTCGATCTTGACCCCGATATAGTCGGCCTGATCCTTGCGCAGTTCGGTGAGCTTGACGCCGATTTTCTTCAGGTGCAGG
>JANOVS010000047.1:0-6127 GCA_031417515.1 Hyphomicrobiales bacterium | reverse complement strand
CCTTGGCGACCCGTGAAAAGGGTTCGCCCGTCGTCAACATCGCCCAGCCGTTCAAGAAATCCGGCATGATGCTGACTTGCCGCGCCGAAACCGGCATCAAGGCCCCTGCTGATTTCAAAGGCAAGAAGCTTGGCGTGTGGTTCTTTGGCAATGAATATCCCTTCCTGTCGTGGATGAGCACATTGGGCCTTGGCACCAATGGCGGGGCTGACGGTGTGGAAGTCATCAAGCAGGGCTTCAACGTTGATCCCCTGATCCAGAAGCAGGCCGATTGCGTGTCGACCATGACCTACAATGAATATTGGCAGGTGATTGATGCGGGCATCAAAGCCGAGGAACTGGTGACCTTCAAATATGAAGACCAGGGTGTGGCAACCCTCGAAGACGGGCTTTATGTGCTGGAAGACAAGCTGAAGGATCCAGCTTTCGTTCACACCATGTCGATGTTTGTGAAGGCTTCCATGAAGGGTTGGGATTATGCCCGGGCCAACAATGACGAAGCCGCGCAGATTGTGGTGGATGGTGATACGACCGGTGCTGCCGGCATCGAACACCAAAAGCGCATGATGGGCGAAATCTCGAAGCTCACCGATGGTTCTGATGGTACATTGGACGTAGCCGCAGCCGAACGCACCGTGGCAACCCTGATGAAAGGCGGCTCTGACCCCGTCATCACCAAGAAGCCCGAAGGCGCCTGGACAAGCGTTGTGACTGATATGGCTAAGGGAATGTAACAACATAGACCCCACCCCCACCCCCGGCCCCTCCCCAAAGATTGGGGAGGGGTGAAATACAAGGCTCACCCCTACCCGCACTTCGCGGGGAGGGGCAGGGGTGGGGTGGTTCGGCTTTCGCGCTATCTGATGGTGTTGCGGGAGTTGAAGCCGCGGCGGGTTGGCGCTGCAAAACTTCTAGTGAATTTCAAGTCTGGGGCTTCGACGAAATCTTCGATGCGGTTTTCCAGTACGGCCAGAATTGAGTCGCATACCGCACCGCGATCACTCAAGACTGAACCAGAGGGGACACGAAACACGGAATATCCAGCAGCCATCATGTACTCATCCCGCGCCCGGTCATAGGTTGCTCGTTCCAGATGCTGGCTGCCATCCACTTCAATGACGACGCATCGTTCGCGGCAGACGAAATCGGCGAAGTAGGGTCCGATGGGCACTTGGCGGGTGAATTTCCAGTTGTCGAGTTGTCTGGATTTCAACACAGACCAGAGTGATTGTTCTGCCGGGTTGGCGATTTGGCGGAGTTCTCTTGCGCGTGTGGTTTTTGGATTTGTGTGGCTTGCCATTGTGGTGTCCTTCCCTCTTGTCAATCAAGACGGTGGCGAGCAGTAGTTTCCGTCGGGGGGTTGTTGAAATATTTGGAAGGCCCCACCCCTGCCCCTCCCCGCGAAGAGCGGGTAGGGGTGAGTTTCTCGGTCTCACCCCTACCCAATTTTTGGGAGGGGCAGGGGCGGGGTGGTTCAGGTTGTGTGCATTGGTTTCCTGTTGTTCTTGCTATACACAGGTTTTTATAGGAGTTACCCCATGTCGCTCAGTGCCAATGAACATCCGTTTTACCGTCCCCTGTGGCGGCGCATCTTGATAGTGCTTGCAACGGTGATCTGGGCTGGGTTTGAGGTTATGGTCACCCAGAGCGGCCTGTTCATGGTGCTCGCCGTGGCGATCATGGTCTATGCGATCTGGACTTTTCTGCTTAACTACAAGCCGGTGGAGAAAAGCTGAACTCAGCTGTTGGCCATTTTTTCGGCCATGTCGAGGCCGAGGATTTGTCGCAAGGTGCTGTTGAGGTCGAGGTCCTTGTCGAGAAGTTTCTGTAAATCCGTGTGGGACCAGGAAATGTAGTGGGCCCCTTCGCCGGTTGATACGGTGGCGGTGGCGGGACGTTTGCGCAGGAAGGCCAATTCGCCAATGAACAGGCGGGGATCAATGTTGATGATGCGTCCGGCCTTGGTGATTTGAACCGGGCCTTGCAGGACATAGTGCAAGTGATCCAGTGACTCACCTTCTGTTGTCAGCACGGTTGCCGGACCGTTCTTGTGCCATTTGCCGATTTTCAGGAGTTTGCGGAACTGGCCGGGGCTGAGGCTTGGCAGTTGACGAAATAAATTCAATTCATCGTCGGTCATCTCAGAGGCACGGCCATCGCGCAGGATGAGCAGGATCATGGTTGAGTTGATCGCCACATTGATCAATGTCCAGACCATGGGGTTCCACAGGGGTGGATTGAAATTGGCGTAGTAATACAGGCTGAGAAGGGCATCGCCAGCCGCCGCAAAAGCCCTTAGCTTGATCTGGTTGCGAAACAGGTAGCAGACCAGGGTGAAGAGGGATGCGACGTGGACAAGGTTCTCGGTCAGAAATTGTTGCAAGAGCGTGCACCTTGATTGAACCTCCAGATTTGGCGGAGGTCAGGCTGGAATGCAAGACCTCATGCGAGACTTCATGTAAGACTTCATGTAAGACTTGGGAGTTGACGGCAGGGCTTGGCCGTGGCCAGATGGCTTAAAGGAGATCACCCAATGGAATACCGCCAACTCGGCCGCTCAGGCCTGAAGATTTCGCTGCACACACTCGGCACCATGAATTTTTCCAGCGATGGATTTTTCGGCAAGATTGGAAGCGCGTCGGTGAAGGATGCCAAGCGGCTTGTTGATATTGCCGTTGATCACGGCGTCAACATGCTCGACACATCAAATGCCTATACCACGGGCAAGTCGGAAGAAGCCTTGGGCGAAATCCTCAAAGGCAGTTCTGATCAGTTGATGGTGGGCACCAAGGTGCGTTTTTCCATGGGCACAGGCCCCAATGAACAGGGCCTGTCGCGCTTTCACATCATTCATGAAGCCGAAGCCAGTTTGAAACGGCTGAAGCGCGATCATATCGATTTGTATTTCCTGCATGAGTGGGATGGCCTGACGCCGGTTGAGGAAATGATGGAAGCGCTCGACACATTGGTTAAACAGGGCAAGGTGCGTTACATCGGCTGTTCGAATTTTTCGGGCTGGCACATCATGAAGTGCCTGAATGCCGCCGACCGCCACAACTTCCAGAAATTCGCCTGTCAGCAGATTCACTACACCATTGAGTCGCGCGATGCCGAATATGAGTTGATGCCAATTGCTGTCGATCAAGGGGTAGGCATTCAGGCGTGGAGTCCGATTGCCGGGGGGTTGCTCTCGGGCAAATTCCGCCGGGGTGTGACACCTGAAATATCGCGGCATGTCTCAGGCTGGTCTGAACCTCCGATCCGTGACGAGGACAGGCTCTACCGCATCATTGAAACGCTGGTGAAAGTGGGCGAGGGGCGCAAAGTCTCAGCTGCCCAAGTTGCGCTGTCGTGGCTATCCGGGCGTCCTGGTGTGTCGTCGATCATCATTGGCGCGCGCAATGAGGCGCAGTTGAAGGACAACCTCGCTTCAGTGTCGCTGGTTCTGACGGCGGAAGAGCGCAAAATGCTGGATGATGTCAGCCTGTTACCGTTGATCTATCCCTATTGGCACCAGTCTGCCTCGGCTTCCAACAGGTTGGGGCCAGCCGACTTGGCACTGCATGCCCCGCATATTGCCAAGCGGGGATAACCCAGCCGTTCAGGAGCGGGCGACTTTGGTGGCGAGGTCGGCGCTGAGCAGCAGTGACAGGCTCTGCTTGAGGCCGTCGTGTTTTTCGACGGCCAAGCGCAGGGCCTCATGGGGCCAGGACATGCAAAGGGCGCCGGGCTTCAAGGTTACGGTGGCCGACGCGGGCATTTGTTTCAAATAGGCGACTTCACCGATGAAAACGCCGGGTAAAACCAGGAAATTGCGGTCGCCTTTTTGAATGTCGATTTCACCGTCGAGAACATAGTAGAGCTGGTTAAGGGGTTTGCCTTCCTCGGTGATCACATCTTTTTCAGTGACACGTATCCATGAGCCGATTTTTGTCAACCTGCGAAAATCGCCCGGCGTCATGCCGGCGAATCCCTGATAGAGCCGCATGTCATCATCGCTCATTTTGGTCTGGCGACGGTCGTTTACCACCATGCTGATCATGATCACGTTGATGGCCATGTTCAATGTGGAGTAGAAAATGGCGCTCCACAGGGTTTCGCCGGGGATGCCAAGATAAAACAGCACATAGCAGATATCGCCGAGAATGGCGAAGCAGCGGAGCCAGACCTGGTCCCGGAACAGGAAACAGACAAAATAAAGCAGCGCACCCAGATGGATGAGATGCGGCATGATTGACAGTAAGGTGTCCATGGTTTCCCCGTTTTCGATCAACTTTAGGATGAAGCAAGGGAGATTGGCAAGTTTGCGGAGACAACTTGACCATGGACCAGAGTTCGGTGACACTCGCTAAAAATCCATGGAGCCTGCTTTGACCTCACATACCAATCTAACCATCAATCCCCAGCGCCTGTGGGACACGCTGATGGAAACGGCAGCTTTTGGCGGAACGCCCAAGGGCGGCATCAAGCGATTGACGGTATCCGATGAAGACAAGCGGGTGCGCGACTGGTTCAAGGCGGAATGTGAAAAACTGGGCTGCCTTGTCGATGTCGATGAAGTCGGCAACATGTTTGCCACGCGGCCCGGCAAGCGCAGGGATATGGCCCCCATCGCCATGGGATCGCACTTGGATACCCAGCCAACGGGTGGCAAGTTTGACGGCGTGCTAGGGGTGCTCGGCGCCTTGGAAGTCATGCGCACGCTGGTGGACATGGGGTATGAATCAAACGCGCCGCTGATGATTGTGAATTGGACCAATGAAGAAGGCTCGCGCTTTGCCCCGGCCATGTTGTGCTCTGGGGTTTATGCTGGCGTCTTCACACCGGAATATGCCTATGCCCGTGAAGATCGGCAGGGCATCAAACTCGGCGATGAGTTGCAACGCATTGGCTATAAGGGCGCACACAAAGCAGGTGCCATCAAGTTCTCCGCCATGTTTGAATTGCACATTGAGCAAGGTCCAATCCTTGAAGCCGAAAGTAAAATGATCGGTGTGGTCACCGGCGTGCAGGGCATGCGCTGGTATGAGGTGACAGTGCGCGGCCAAGAAAGCCACACGGGGGCAACACCCATGGGGCTTCGCAAGAACGCGCTGCTCGCCGCAGCGCGGATGATTGAAGCCATTCATCAGGTGGGCATGGCAAACCTGCCGGGAGTGGCATCGGTGGGCCTGATCGAAAACCGGCCGAATTCGCGCAATGTGGTGCCGGGTGAAGTATTCTTTACCGTGGACTTGCGCCATCCCGACGAAGCCGTGCTGGACCGGATGGAGCGCGACTATCAAGCGGCGCTTCCCAAAATTGCCGCTGATCTTTCTGTCGAACTGGAAGAAAAACGCATCTGGAATTCTCCGGCGGTCAAATTTGCGCCAGAACTGATCGCGTGTGTGCGTGAGGGTGTGGGGAAAGCTGGCTACACATCGCGCGACATGGCGTCAGGGGCTGGCCATGATGCGGCCTACATCAACCGGGTGGCACCGACAACGATGATTTTCGTTCCCTGCCTTGGCGGGATTTCCCACAACGAAGCGGAATCGACAACACTGGAAGAATGCGGGGCGGGTACGCAGGTGTTGCTAAACGCCGTGCTGGCCCACGATGCGACGCTACAGCAGTGATTGGGCTTCTGACCAGAGCGCCGTCACGATGTCGCCAGCTGGCAAAACACTTTTGATATGGCCCACACCTTTACCTGCATAAAGGCAGGCCGCTGTCAGTTCGCCAACGGCACCTTCGGCAGGTGGCGTGTCTGAATAGCGGGGTTGTTCTTCCAAGCCATTGCGGTAGATGATGTCGCCTTCACCGGGACGGTCAGGTGCCGCGGGGCAACCCGCCGCTTCCCAGGCATTGAAGGTGGAGTTTCGCAATACGCCGTGCATGGCGTAGGGCCAACCCAGGTCAAAACAATTGGTGTAGACTTGGTCATCGGGTCCAGCGGCAACAAGTGCAGCCTTGTATGCCGCATGGGCACCTGACTCATGGGATGCGACAAAGCGTGTTCCCATCATCACGGCCTGTGCGCCTGCCTTGATAACCCGCGCAATGTCTGCGCCACAGGCTATGCCTCCGGCGGCGACCACTGGGACATTGCCAGCAACTGCAAGCGTCTCGCCCAGCAGTTTCATCA
>JANOVS010000046.1:0-12658 GCA_031417515.1 Hyphomicrobiales bacterium | reverse complement strand
CCCCGCAAGCGGGTAGGGGTGAAGAGTGTCACACCCCTCCCCGATCTTCGGGGAGGGGCCGGGGGTGGGGAAAATTCAAGGTTGGTCTTCATCAATGGGCCACCGCCGCTGCAACGCTTTCGTCAATCAGCCGGCCTTCAGTGAAACGGTTGAGCGAGAAGGGGGCCGCGATTTTGTGCGGCCTGTCATTCGCCATGGTGTCTGCAAACACCAAGCCTGAACCCGGAATGGCTTTGAAGCCGCCGGTGCCCCAGCCGCAATTTACATAGAGTCCCTCAATGTCGGTCTTCGACAAGATGGGCGAGCGATCCCCCGTCATATCCACAATTCCACCCCAGTGCCGCAGCATGCGCAGCCGCGAAATGATCGGGAAAGTTTCGACCAATGCAGTCACCGTGTGTTCGAGTGCCGTGAAGGAACCGCGCTGGGAGTAATTGTTGTAAGGGTCCGTGCCGCCACCGATCACCAGTTCGCCCTTGTCCGACTGGCTGATATAGCCATGCACCGTGTTGGCCATGACCACGCAATCAATGACGGGCTTGATCGGCTCCGACACCAGTGCCTGCAAACACAGGCTTTCAATTGGCATGCGAATGCCAGCCATGTCCATGATGGTGGAAACATGGCCCGCCGCAACAACGCCGACTTTAGAAGTCTTGATGGCACCCCGCGTGGTGTCAATGCCGATGACTTTTCCGCCTTCACGGGTGATCCCCGTCACTTCGCAGTTCTGAATGATGTCAACGCCCATGGCATCGGCACCCCGGGCATAACCCCAAGCCACCGCATCATGGCGTCCCGTGCCGCCGCGCGGCTGATAGTAGGCACCCAGAATCGGATAGCGGCAATTTGGATCATCATTGATGATCGGCACAATCTCTTTCACTTCGGCAGGCGTGATCATCCGGCAATCAAGCCCTGCCAATCGATTGGCATGGGCGGTACGCTGGAAGGCCCTCAGCTCATGTTGCGTCTGGCACAACATCATCACACCGCGCGGGCTGAACATCATGTTGAAATTCAGTTCCTGTGACAGGCCTTCATAAAGATTGCGGGCCAGATCATAAATTGCGATCGAAGCATCCTGCAAATAATTGGAACGGATGATCGTTGTGTTGCGCCCGGTGTTGCCGCCGCCAATCCAGCCTTTTTCGACCACGGCGATATTTGTCATCTTGTGATTCTTGGCCAGATAATAGGCCGTGGCCAAGCCATGGCCACCGCCGCCGATGATCACCGCATCATAGGCAGCTTTGGGGGCTGGGGAACGCCAGGCCCGCTCCCAATCCTTGTGATAACCCAAGGCATTGCGGGCCAGCGAAAATATCGAATAGCGTTGCTTCATGGCGCATCAATCCTGTAATATCGGCCCTTCTATCAAAGCACCCCATCCATCTCCATTGTTTTCCGACACGGATACTGGCCCGTGCGACAACGCGCCATGGTTTCGTCTGAATAAATCGCTATAGTTTCGAATGCTTAACATGATTGGACCACCATGGAATTCTGGTTGCCTGCTTTGTTGTTGACGGGACTGAGTGCTCTCGCGTTGCTTTTCGGTGCACGCGGCAGCAGTGCTTTGTCTACTTCCAGTAATGATGCAAAGCTGGCGATTTATCGCGACCAACTCAACGAGATCGACCGCGACATGGCGGCGGGCCTGTTGCCACATTCGGAAGCCGAAGCCCAAAAGACCGAAGTTTCACGCCGCATGTTGGCCACGGCGCGACAAGATAGTGGGGTTGTTGCCCCGGAACCATCGCGCAATCTGCGCCTGCTGCTCGCTCTCGCGGTTCCCTTGCTGGCAGTTCCGGCCTATCTGCAATTGGGAAAACCCATGATGCGTGATGTTCCCCGCGATATCCGCTTGGCCAACGCCCAGGCCAATCAGGATTTGCCTGCAATGATTGCGCAAGTCGAAGAACATCTCTGGAACAAACCCAATGATGCATCGGGTTGGCAAATATTGATCCCGAATTACATGAGCATGGAACGTTACGCCGATGCCGCCAACGCTATGGTTCAGGTGTTGCGGTTAAAAGGACCTGACGCCACGCTTTATGCCAACTTCGCTGAAGCCATGACCCTGAGCAATAAAGGATTGATGGGCCCCGAGGCCGTTTCAGCCATTGAAGAAGCCTTGAAGCTTGATGGCAAACTGCCCAAGGCCCGCTACTACAAGGCATTGTCAATTGCCCAATCCGGCAAGAAAGATGAAGCGTTGGCGGCGTACAAAACATTGTTGGCGGAGTCGGCTCCTGATGCGCCTTGGCGACCAATGGTGAGCGAAGAAATCACCCGCCTCGAAACTTCCGGTGTCGCACCACAAATCAGCACCGAGCAGATGGCCAATGCCGAGGGGATGACGGCTGAAGACCGCAATGAAATGATCCGCGGCATGGTGGATGGGCTGGAAGAAAAACTTCAGCAGAATGCCAATGACCTTGAAGGCTGGCTCCGCATCATCCGTGCACGGACGGTTTTGAACGAACCCGAAAAAGCCAAGGCAGCCTTGGCGATTGCCACCACGACATTCAAACAAGACGAAAAAGCCATGGCAATGCTCAACAGCCTGGCCGAGGAATTGAAACTGAAATGACCCGCAGAAATGACTAGAAAGCAAACCCGCCTCACCATCATTCTGGCGGCCCTCGCTGCCGCCAGCGTTGCCGTGGGGCTTATCCTTTTTGCCATCCGCGATACCATCGTGTTCTTTTACACACCGTCTGAAATCGCCGAAAAATCCATCAAGCCTGGCACCCGTGTCCGGCTGGGGGGATTGGTTGAAAAAGGCAGCATCAGCAAACTAGGTGGCACCAAAACGCAATTTGTTGTCACCGATACTGAAGTAACTTTGAAAGTGGTATTTGATGGCCAGTTGCCCGACCTTTTCCGTGAAGGCCAAGGCGTTGTGGCCGAAGGCTCACCCGGAGCAGACGGCATTTTCGTCGCTGATTCAGTGCTTGCCAAGCATGATGAAAAATACATGCCGAAGGATGTTGCCGACAAGCTGAAGGAAAAAGGCGTCTGGCAAGAAGGCAAGGGAGCCACACCATGATTGTTGAACTCGGCCATTTTGCCCTCGTCCTCGCACTCGCTGTCGCCATATGGCAAACGGTGGTGCCGCTGTATGGCGCCCATCGCAATGTGCAAAGCTGGATGGCATCCGGCACCACGGCTGCCTTGTTGCAATTGGCGCTGGTAGCCATGGCATTTGCCGCACTTCTGAATGCCTATCTCACCAGTGATTTTTCAGTGATGAATGTGGCCAACAATTCCCATTCCCTGAAACCGCTGATTTACAAGATATCTGGCGTCTGGGGCAACCATGAGGGATCCATGCTGCTGTGGTTGTTGATCCTGGCACTCTTTGGCGCGTCAGTTGCAGCCTTCGGCGGCCATTTGCCGCAAAGCCTCAAGGCCCGGGTATTATCCGTACAAGGATCAATCAGCGTCGCCTTTTTGTTGTTTGTCTTGCTGGCGTCAAATCCGTTTCTGCGTCTCGCCGATCCGCCAGTTGAAGGCGCGGGATTGAATCCGATTCTGCAAGACCCCGCGTTGGCTTTCCATCCACCATTTCTCTATGCGGGCTATGTCGGGCTTTCGATCTCATTTTCTTTTGCCGTCGCGGCCTTGCTGGAGGGCAAAGTTGATGCAGCCTGGGCACGCTGGGTCAGGCCGTGGACTTTGCTGTCGTGGTCCATGCTCACCATCGGCATCACCATGGGATCATGGTGGGCCTATTATGAACTGGGCTGGGGTGGTTTCTGGTTCTGGGATCCGGTTGAGAATGCCAGCTTCATGCCTTGGCTGGTGGCCACGGCCTTGCTGCATTCTGCTATCGTGGTCGAAAAGCGCGGTGCCCTCAAAATCTGGACCATCCTCCTCGCCATTCTCGCTTTTTCGCTGTCATTGCTCGGCACCTTTATTGTGCGCTCCGGCATTCTCACATCCGTCCATGCCTTTGCCGTTGATCCGGCGCGTGGATTGTTTATCCTGATCATCCTCGGCGTGTTTGTCGGCGGCAGTTTGACATTGTTTGCCGTGCGGGCACCCGGCCTCAAAACAGGTGCATTGTTTGCACCTGTCAGCCGGGAAGGCGGTTTGGTGATGAACAACATCCTGTTGTGTTCTGCCTGTGCCGCTGTCTTGATTGGTACACTTTACCCGCTCGCGCTTGAATCCGTCACGGGCGAAAAAATCTCAGTCGGCCCACCCTTTTTCAACTATACTTTCGGGCCGATGATGTTGCCCCTGCTGTTGCTGATGCCATTGGGACCAATCCTCACATGGAAGCGGGCGGAACCCAAAGGCCTGGTCCAGAAGCTTTGGTTGGTGGCAATCCTCGCCTGCGCCGTTGGTCTGGCAGTGATGGTGGCCACCCAACGCGGTCCCTGGCTGGCACCCTTCGGTATTGCCTTGGGGGCATGGGCGGTGTTTGGCAGCATCCGGGAAATGGCCTTGCGCACGGGTGTCGGCAATGTGTCATGGTCAACAGTCTGGGCGCGCTTCAAAGGGTTGCCGCGCAGCAGCTATGGCACCACCTTGGCCCATGGCGGCATGGGCCTGTTGATCATGGGCGTCATCATTCTGTCGGTATGGAAGGAAGAAAGAATCCTCACCATGAAACAGGATGATCGGTTGGAAATTGCGGGTTACACCATCACTTATCTTGGTGAACAAGCCCTCAAAGGTGCAAACTTTGACGGCCTCTCTGGCAAATTCCGTGTTGAACAGGGAGACCGCGAAATAGCAAATGTGCTGTCAGAAAAGCGCTTCTTCCGCCCCGGCAACACACCCACCACCGAAGTGGGGCTGGTGCAGGGCATGATGGGCGATGTGTACATTGTGATGGGCGATGAATCATCACCCGGCCTTCGCAGTGTGCGCATCACCTACAACCCCATGGCATCGTGGATTTGGCTGGGGGCGGCCATCATGTTTTTTGGCGGGCTGTTGTCGCTTACAGATCGGCGCTTGCGCATCGGTGTGCCGAAACGTGCGGCTGTGCCGGTGTTGCAGGCGGCGGAGTAGGGGTGATGGGCGGAGATTTGGCCAACAAAGGGACCTCATCCGGCGCTTTGCGCCACCTTCTCCACTGCGTGGAGAAGGGACGTTATCAACACCGCCCCCAGTGTTCTGGCAAAGCAACAGGTGACAGCAGCTTCCCTTCTCCACGCAGTGGAGAAGGTGCCCCAACGGGGCGGATGAGGTCTCTTTGGCTCATCCTGCTCTTCCTCTTCATCACCCCCGCCCACGCCGTCCAACCAGACGAAATCCTCAAAGACCCGATTCTTGAAACCCGCGCACGAGCCATCTCTACAGGTCTACGTTGCCTGGTCTGCCAAAACCAGTCGATCGATGAATCCGATGCCCCCGTGGCCCGCGATCTTCGCATTCTCATCCGCGAACAACTCACGGCAAAAAAAACCGATGGTGAAGTCATGGATTTTGTTGTGGCCCGCTATGGTGACTATGTGCTGCTGAAACCGCGATTCGGCATTAAGACCTTGGCCTTGTGGTTGTCACCCTTCCTGCTCTTGTTGGTGGGATTCGGTTTCTTTTTCAGGTCTGGTAAATCCAGCAACAAATCAGAAGCCCTGAGCGACACGGAAAAGGCCGAATTGGAAGCACTTCTCCGCAAATAGCCGTAAAATTCACAACTCCGCCACAAGCCTTACAAAAAATTCATCTGGCCGCCATTGGGGTGTAACGCGACCGTCCCTACATCTCATTCATCGCAATGACATCTGATGAGAGAGACCAAATGAACAGTTCCGCAAAATCCACCAGAACATTCTCCGCCCGCACCGTTCTCAGTCTTGTGGCAGCAGGTCTGCTGGGATCGAGCATACTGACCACCAGCGTCATGGTCGTCGGCATTGCGCCGGCGTTTGCCGCCACCATCCCCGCCATTGACCCGACCAAGGGTTTTTCCAAACTGGTGGAATATGCCATGCCAGCCGTTGCCAGCGTGGAAGTGCAATTTGAAGAAACCGCCGCTGAAATGGGCCATGGCATGGCACCAGGTGGCGAAGTGCCCCCCCAATTGAAAGAGTTCTTTGAAAAATTCCCGCAGTTCCGGGATCGCTTCAACGGCCAGCAGGGGCCGCAGCAGCGAGGCTCGGCAGTGGGATCAGCCTTTGTCATCAGCGCCGATGGCTATGTGGTGACCAACAACCACGTTGTCAGCAAAGCCGACAAGGTGAAACTGCGTTTCCAGAATGGTGATGAATTTGACGCCAAAGTTATTGGTGCCGACGCCAAGACTGATGTTGCCCTATTGAAAATCGACACGACAAAGACCTTGCCATTTGTGACCTTCGCCAGCGTGGATTCAAAAGTTGGCGACTGGGTGATGGCTGTCGGCAATCCCTTTGGCTTGGGCGGCACTGTCACGGCTGGCATCGTCTCGGCCCGTGGCCGCGATCTTGGAGCCGGACCTTATGACGATTATCTGCAGATTGATGCGTCGATCAACAAAGGAAATTCTGGCGGCCCAGCGTTTAATCTTGAGGGCGAAGTGGTGGGTGTCAACACCGCCATCTATTCACCATCAGGCGGATCAGTCGGCATCGGCTTTGCCATTCCGGCAAATATTGTAAGCGCGGTGGTTGAAAGCCTGAAAACCAACGGCTCCGTCACCCGTGGCTGGCTCGGTGTGCAAATCCAGCCGGTAACCGCTGACTTGGCCGAAAGTCTCGGCCTCGACAAAGTCCAGGGGGCCATCATTTCTGATGTCACGCAGGATTCGCCGGCCTTGAAATCCGGCCTCAAGCAGGGCGATACCATTCTCAAAGCCAATGGCGAAGACATTGACGATGCCAAGGACCTGTCGCGCACGGTGGCTGGCGTAAAGCCCGGCACTGAAATTCCGGTTGAAGTGATCCGCGACGGCAAGCGCCAGACGATTGCTGTCAACATCGGCACCATGCCCGGAGAAATGCCAAAAATGGCGTCCACAGGAAAAGGCCCGGATAGTCTTGATTTGTCGAGCCTCGGCATCAAGGTCGTTCCGGCCGAAGATGGTGCTGGTTTGCGCGTGACCGAGTTGGATCCAAAATCGGCAGCAGCGGAAACTGGTTTGCGCCCCGGCGACATCATCCTCGAAGTGGCAGGCCAACATGTGGCCAGCCAGGACGACCTGGGCAAGGCCATGGAAAAAGCCAAGGGCAAGAAAGTGCTGATGTTGGTCCGCACCGGCGACAGCCAGCGCTTCATTACACTTCCCAAAGCCAAGTCTTAAAACTGGTCATGAAACAGGTCGTGAAAAGAGTTGAAATCCGCGTGAACCCTAACCACCTATAGTGAAAGAGATTGGGCGCCATGATGCTTCCCCGCTCGCAGATGCGCCCAACAGGCGCGGAGACAGGATCCCCCGACGTTCCCACACCTGAAACTGTCTTCGCGCCGCCCCCTTCTTCGGGGGCGGTTTCCGCGCTATGGATCGAAGGTGACAAAGGACGGTCTAATTCCATGCGGATACTGGTAATAGAAGACGACAAAGACGCCGCAACCTGGCTGGTCAAAGGCCTGAAGGAGAGCGGCCATGTCGCTGATCTGGCCACCGATGGTGAACAGGGCTTGGCCCTTGCCAAAGAAGCCATCCACGACGTGCTGGTGGTTGACCGCATGTTGCCAAAGCTCGATGGCCTGTCAATCATCCGCAGCATTCGCGCCGACGGTATCACCACGCCTGTGCTTATTCTCAGCGCCTTGTCCGAGGTGGACGAACGCGTGCGGGGATTGCGGGCAGGCGGCGATGACTATTTGGCCAAACCCTATGCTTTTGCCGAGTTGCTGGCCCGGGTCGAAGGCCTGTTGCGTCGCCCCTCCGGCACAGCAGCGGAAACCCGCCTTAAAGCCTGTGACCTTGAACTCGACTTGTTGTCCCGTCAGGTGACGCGCGGTGGCAAGCCCCTGTTGCTGCAACCCCGTGAATTCAAGTTGCTGGAATACTTGATGCGCCATGCCGGCCATCTCGTCACCCGCACCATGTTGCTGGAAAACGTCTGGGACTATCACTTTGACCCCCAAACCAATGTCATCGACGTGCATGTCTCGCGCCTGCGCGGCAAGATCGACAAGGGCTTCGACGAACCGATCTTGCAAACCGTCCGTGGGGCTGGTTACATGATTCGTGACCATTAATTCCAACATCTTCAAAACTTCCACCTTCAAACTGGCTGCGATTTATCTTTTGTTCTTCGCGCTGTCGGTGGGCACCATTCTGGCTTACGTATTCTGGAACACCGCCGGCCTGCTGGAACGTCAGGCTGAAGAAACCATCCGCGCTGAAATCCAGGCCTTGGGTGACCAGTATCGCCAGCGCGGTTTGAGCGGCATCGTTGACGTCATCAACCGACGCATGCAGGATGAAACCGGCACACTTTACTTGATGGTCAATGCCGAAAACGAATTCATCATCGGCAATCTGGCCGCCATGCCAATGCCGCGCCCGCCTGACGCCACCTGGGTGGATTTTCCCATCAAGATCGGCAAAGGTCCGGCCACCATCACCCACACCGCCCATGCTTTCCATGTAGATCTTTCTGGCGGTTATCAATTGCTGGTGGGGCGCGATGTGCAGGAGCTGCGGTCTTTTCGTTCGCTGATTCAGAACTCATTGTACTGGGCGCTCGGCCTCGCCGTGGTACTGGGCTTGGGCGGCGGTTATCTGGTGAGCCGTAGTTTTCTGCGCCGCATCGATGCCATCAACCAGACCAGCCGCAACATCATGGCGGGTGATTTTTCCCAGCGCATGCCGGTCAAAGGTTCCGGTGATGAATTGGATCGGCTTTCCCAATCCCTCAACGACATGCTGAGTCAGATTGAACGGCTGATGGCGGGCATGAAAGAGGTTTCCAGCAATGTCGCCCATGATCTCAAAACGCCATTGACGCGCTTGAAAGCCAGAGCCGAAGCCGCCCTTCGCACAACTTCGCCTGAAGATCACCGCGCCGCTTTACAACAAACCATTCACGAAAGCGACCAGCTGCTCAGCACCTTCAATGCACTTCTCTCGATTGCCCGCGCCGAAGCCGGAAATTCCCGCGAAGGACTTGTCGAAGTCGATGTCAGCGTAATAATTCGCGATGTGGCGGAGCTTTATGAACCGATCATCGAAGATGCCAATGGCACATTGGATTGTCGCACCAGCGAAACCCTGATGGTGCGCGCCGATCGCCAACTTCTCGCCCAAGCCATCAGCAACCTGCTGGACAATAGCATGAAGTATGGCGCATCCGAACAAACCGGAACGGTGCATGTCGGCATTTTCACCAAATCTGAAAACGGCAATGCGGTGATTGCCGTGGCTGATCGGGGTGTTGGTATTCCTGAGGAGGATCGCGAGCGCGTGCTGGGACGCTTTGTCAGGCTCGATCAAAGCCGCAACCAACCCGGCAACGGTCTGGGTCTCAGCCTGGTATCCAGCGTTGTCAAACTGCTGGGTGGAACGTTTCGGTTGGAAGATGCCAAGCCGGGATTGATGGCGGTCATTGAGCTTTCGCTGGTGAAGTAATTTGGGGTTTGCCAACTTGCCCAAAGGGACCTCATCCGCCCTTCGGGCACCTTCTCCACGAAGGCGTGGAGAAGGGACAGGTGATTGAATGTCGTCCCTTCTCCACGTCCTATCACGTGGAGAAGGTTCCCCAACGGGGCGGATGAGGTCCCTTCGGCAGCCACGAGCCACACTCTGCGATTTCGCATTACCGAGCTTTGCGCTACACCTTTCCTATGGCGACAAATTTCTCTGAACGCATGATAGGCCCTTGGTTCGCAGTCCGCGATGAAACCGTCTTGGCGCAATTTTGGTGTGAGCTTGATCTTCTGGCCGCGCGGTCATTGCGTCAACATGAAAGCTTCATAGATGCTGTTGTTTCAGGCTCTTCCTATCTGCGCCGCTTGATCTTCGATGACCCTGTCCATGCCGTGAATTGTTTGAACGGCAACCCGGAAACCATGCTGGCGGAAGTTTGTTTGGAAGCCACAAAAGTCGACCAAGCCCCAAATATCGACGAGGCAAAGCTTCAACTTCGCCAAGCCAAGTCGCGTTTTGCCTTGCTCACCGCCCTCTGTGATCTGGCCCGCGTCTGGACCCTCGAAAACGTCACCGAAGCCTTGACCCGCTTTGCCGATAGCGCCGTCCAAGCCGCCGTCAATTTTCTGCTCCTCGAAGCTCATGCAGCGGGTAAACTCTCCCAGCTAAACCCACAAAACCCTTCAGAAAATTCAGGCTACGTCGTGCTGGCCATGGGCAAGCATGGGGCACATGAACTGAATTATTCCAGCGACATCGATCTCATTGTTTTGTTCGATGCCGCCATAGCGCCACTCGCTGACAGCATCGAACCGACAAAGTTCTTCGTCAAACTCACCCAGCGACTGGTGGACGTGCTGCAAGATATCACACCTGATGGCTATGTGTTCCGCACTGACCTGCGCCTGCGCCCTGATCCCCGCGCCACGCAAGTTGCCATCGCCATTGAATCGGCTGCCACCTATTATGAAAGCCTCGGCCAAAACTGGGAACGCGCCGCCTACATCAAGGCCCGGCCCGCAGCGGGTGACATGGCCTTGGGCGAAGAATTCCTCGCCCGCCTCAAGCCCTATATCTGGCGCAAATATCTCGACTTCGCTGCCATCAACGACGTGCAATCGCTCATTCGCCAAATCCACGCCGTGAAAGGCCACGGCGAAATTGCCGTTGAGGGTCATAACCTCAAACTCGGGCGCGGTGGCATCCGTGAGATTGAGTTCTTTGTGCAAACCCAACAGTTGATAGCCGGAGGCCGCAACAAAAATCTGCGGGGCCGCCGCACCTGTGACATGTTGCAAGCCCTCGCTGCGGCGCAATGGATCAAACCGCAAGTCGCCGCAGATTTGCAAGCCGCTTACATATTCCTGCGCACGCTGGAACATCGCGCCCAAATGGTCGACGACCAGCAAACCCATCTCGTGCCGAGCGGCAACAAGTTTGAAAACTATGCCCGCTTCAGCGGCTTCGAAACAGCCGAGGCCCTGCGTCAGGCCTTGCGCCAAACCCTGGAAACCGTCAAATCCCATTCATCCCGCCTGTTTGAAAGTGCCGATGCCTTGGCCTCAGACACCGGCAGCCTGGTATTCACGGGTGGCGAAGATGACCCTGATACGATGGAGACCCTGTCCAAACTCGGCTATCGCCAACCCTCAGAAGTTTCCGCCATTGTGCGGGGGTGGCATTTCGGCAGCTATCACGCCACAAGGGATCGCCGCGCCCGTGAAGCCTTGATCGAACTGATGCCCAAACTGCTGCAAGCCCTCGCGCAAAATGGCGACGCCGACCGCAGCTTTTTTGGTTTTGATGGTTTTCTCAAAGGCCTGCCCGCAGGTGTGCAATTGCTCTCGATGTTGAAAGCCAATCCTGAACTTCTGGCATTGATCGCCAGCATACTGGGAACCGCCCCACGACTCGCATTGGGCTTGAGCCGCCAACCCCGTGTGTTGGAAGCCGTTTTGGAACCGGGTTTCTTTGGCGATTTGCCAAATCCCACCGCTTTGGCCAATGCACTCGACCAGCAAACCGAAGGAGCGGTATCGCTCGACGACATCATGGACCGCGCCCGCATATTTGGCCGTGAACAGAAATTTCGCGTCGGGGTGCGTGTGCTGTCGGAAACCGTCAGTGCCGAAGCAGCGGGGTTGGGTTTTGCCAATCTTGCTGATGTAATGCTGACGCGTTTGTTGCTCGCTACAGAAGCCCATATGGCTGCGGCCCACGGAACCATTCAAGGCGGCGAGGTGGCTATCATCGCCATGGGCAAATTGGGGGGCCGCGAAATGACGGCGGGGTCCGATCTGGATCTCATGCTGGTTTATGCCCATGCCACGGGCGCAGAAGTTTCGAACGGCGACCGGCCTCTGTCGGTCGGCCAATACTATGCCCGTCTGGCCCAACGCTTCATCACGGCGCTGTCGGCGCCCACGGCTGAAGGCGTGCTCTATGAGGTGGACATGCGGTTGCGTCCCTCCGGCAGCAAAGGCCCGGTTGCCGTTAGTCTTGCCAGTTTTGTTTCCTATCAAAAACAATCGGCCTGGACCTGGGAAAAGCTGGCCCTCACCCGCGCCCGGATTGTCACGGCTCCACCCGGTCTTGGCTTGCGCTTGAACGCCGCCATCGCATCCAGCCTGTGCAGTCCCCGCGATGAAATCGTCACACGCAAAGACGTGGTGGACATGCGCGGTCTGATGCTGCGTGAACACAAGGCCACATCGCCTTGGGAGATCAAGCGGGTGCGTGGTGGATTGGTGGAACTGGAATTCATCGCGCAATTCCTGCAACTGCTGCATGCTCCCCTGATCCCGGAAATTCGCAGCACCAACACCTTTCAGGCCCTCAGCAATCTGCGCGATCACCAGATTCTGGCTGCGCCAGATGCCGACGTGCTGTTGAGTGCGTGGCAACTTTACAGCCGATTGACGCAAATCCTCCGGCTTTGCCTTGAGGGCGAGTTTGATCCGCAAGTGTCCCTGCCTGGTTTGAACCGTGCCGTGGCGCAAGCCGCCCAGATGCCGGATGTCGGTGCCACGCAAGCCCTGTTGGCTGAACACCAGGTGGCGGTTGCACAATTGTTTGACAAAATCATTGGTCCGCCGGTTTTTTGATTTTTCCAGCGAC
>JANOVS010000045.1:0-2224 GCA_031417515.1 Hyphomicrobiales bacterium | reverse complement strand
ATGTCACCACGTCAACGGCCACCCAACGTTCACGCAGCTGAATGTTGCGGTGGGCGCGGGCTTGCTCAAAAAGCGCGTCAGAAATGTCGATGGTGGTTTTCATAGGGGTCACCCATATTTGCAATATGGGATATATTCTATCTAACTCGGTCGAAATTCACTGGTTGAGTGATTCAAGACCTAAAATGAGACCTAAATAAAAACTAATTAATGTTTAAAATGAGGTCTCTAGCAAAATTGAACAGATCGAGTCCTTTGGAGTTTTCACATGTCAAACCTCGTGCTTACTGCCGCCACGGCCAGCGTCTCTGAACTCAAACGCAATCCCATGGCCACAGTGGCTGCGGGCGAAGGTTTACCGGTGGCCATCTTGAACCGCAATGAGACCGCTTTCTACTGCGTGCCGGCCCAAGCCTATGCCAGCCTGATGGAGCGGCTGGATGACGCGGAGCTGAACGCCCTGGCCGACCAGCGCCGCAATCAGCCCGAAATTGCGGTCACGCTGGATGACCTATAAGCTCAAGTTCAAGGAGGAAGCGCTCAAGGAGTGGCACCGCCTGGACGGTCACCTGCGCACCCTGCTCAAAAAGAAGCTGGCCGAGCGCCTAGTCACACCCCGAGTGCCTTCGGCAAAGCTCTCAGGTCACCCGGACCGCTACAAAATCAAGCTCAGGGACGCAGGCTACCGGCTGGTTTGTGAGGTGCGGGATGGCGAACTGGTGGTCGTCGTGGTTGCAGTTGGCAAACGGGAGCGCAACGCGGTTTATCTGGCAGCGCAGGGGCGGCAGTGATTCAAGCGTCGATCCTGCGAACAATTCTTCGTCCAGCGTTTTACGGTGTTGCCCCTTGCCTTCCCGCTTGTAGTCGCGTTTGGCGTCGTCATCGGTCGCGCCTGAGCCAGATGATTTGCGGCCATGTTTGCCCTGGATATTGAATGACACTGCAATTCGCGCCGGCCATTTGGCTCATTGCCTTTTCAAAGGCCGCTGACAGCCAGTCAAGCGCCCCTGCGCCGCTCCTCCATACGTCGCAGGCGTGTCGCTGTTCGCGACACTGGCGCCTAAAGTCGTCGGGACGCAAGGGCGCTTGACTGGCTGCGTGAGGACTTCGGCTACCAGAAGCAAAGATCGAGACTTGACCGCATACGCTCAACGGCTCGGGCACGGTCTTTATCCAAAGTTTTTTTTGATTTTGGTAATTGAATTGATGTTAAAATCAAATTAACTGATTACGAGGTGGCTATGAATGCAAGACAAATCATCGAAAAATTTGGTGGGCAAACGGCGTTAGCTGGTCTCGTCAACAAGGGGCAAAGCACAGTCGCCTATTGGGCCAAAGCGGGCGTCATACCGGCTCGCTGGCAGCCTAAATTACTCGACCTAGCAAGAGGTCTTGGTGTCGATCTTGATGCCGAGGACTTTGTCGAATCATCCACAATTGAGTCAAACCACTTGCGTACAGGAATGCGCGGACGCAGGGCTCAGTTAGCAGACACGCTTACCGCCCCACCTGCTGATATTGGAAGCGAGCTGAAAGACGAATCGCCGTTCCTTTTTTATGTTTCCCACAATGGAACCGTGAAAGTACAGGTTCTCGTCCGAGGCGATACCGTTTGGGCGTCACAGCGGGGCATGAGTGATATTTTCGATGTGGAAGTAGGGACAGTTAGTGAGCACTTACAAAATATTTTTAAAACTTCTGAGCTAGATGAACTATCAGTAGTCCGGAAATTCCGGACTACTGCTTTTGATGGCAAAAACTACGATACGAACTTTTATAGCCTAGATGCCATTATTTCGGTTGGATATCGCGTAAATTCTCTACAAGCAACTCAATTTAGAAAATGGGCAACGACGGTTCTAAGGGAGTACTTAATCAAAGGCTATGCCTTAGACGATGATCGGCTAAAGCAGGGTAAACAGCTTTTTGGCAAAGACTATTTTGATGATCTGCTTGAGAGAATCAGGGAGATTCGTGCATCGGAGCGTCGGTTTTATCAAAAAATCACTGACATTTATGCTCAGTGCAGCATCGATTATGACCAGAACTCACCTACCTCACACCAGTTCTACGCCCATGTCCAGGACAAGCTGCACTATGCCATCCATGGGCACACCTCATCCGAGCTTATTGAGTTGCGAGCGGACTCGACCAAGCCACACATGGGGCTCAACTCGTGGGAGAACGAAGGTAAGAGGGGGAAAATCACCAAGCGGGACGTGAC
>JANOVS010000044.1:0-53879 GCA_031417515.1 Hyphomicrobiales bacterium | reverse complement strand
ATTGATTGTTTTCGCATAGAAACACGATGGGCAATTTCCAGACCGACGAGATGTTCATCGCCTCATAGAGACAGCCTTGATTGGCCGCACCATCACCGAAGAAAGCCAGCGAGACTTTACCGTTGTTCAGCACCTTGCTGGAAAGGGCTGCACCCGTTGCAATTGGAATCGACGACCCCACAATGCCTGATTCACCGAGACTACCGACTTTGAAATCAGCCAAATGCATGGAGCCGCCTTTGCCGCCGCACACGCCCCAAGCCTTGCCCACAAGTTCCGCCATCAGTGGTCCAAGCGCTGCACCTTTACCAATGGGGTGACCATGGCTGCGGTGATTGCCTGTCATATAGTCACCATCACCCAGCGCCATGGTGGCACCGACAACCTGCGCCTCCTGGCCAATCGAGGTGTGAACCGTGCCCGGAATTTCGCCGCGCTTCACCATTTTGGAGGCACGCTCATCGAAGTAGCGGATGCGCAACATGCGTCGCTGCATCTCCAACAGAAAATCATTTGGTATTGTCATGCTTGTCCTTTCGGAGAGTTGTTCATTAAATAATTTGCGCTGTTCACATCGGTGACCAGAACATCGATCCAATTTCCATTAAGTGCCGCGCCGAGGGCTGCATGTTTGGCGGTACCGCCTGCCACAACAATCTTGCGCCGCACCTTTCGAAGCTGTTCAAGCGTAATGCCAACCACAAGCTCATCCAGCGGGGTTTCGACAGCTTCGCCTGCCGCATTGATGAAGCGTTGGTGCAATTGCCCTACGGCCCCTGCTGCACGCACCTCTGCCAATTGTTGTGCAGAAAAGAAATTATCGCCAGCTTCCAGCGGTCCATGAAAATCTGCAGGGCCCACACCCACAAAGGCCACGTCAACATCACCCATCAATCTGAGGGCTGCTTGCACATGGGCGTCAGCCAAAGCGATTTTGCGTAACTCCGCATTGGGCATAACACCAGGTGTTCGCAGATAAACTGCTTCCGCATCAAAAGCGCGCGCCACTTGTTGCGTGGCCAAAGCCGCTTCATGTTGCAAACGCGGCGAGCCAAGATCGCCGAGTAATTCAACCACGCGGGTAATACCGCTGTTGCTTTGCATCGGCAATGCCTTTGCCATTTCGCGCAAAGTCGCACTCCACGAGGTGAGTCCCAGAAGCGGACCATCTTGCACGTCATCAGCCAAACATTGAGCCGCTGCGGCACCTAGAATAAGTTCAATGCCGCTTTCACGCGCCGTGATGTCAACCACATAAACGGCTTGAAGTTCGTAAGCTTTTGCCAATCCATCTTCGAGGTCTGGAAACAACCCTTCCGGCGGCACCACGATGGTGCGGACAATGCCGTGCTCTTCTGCAAGAGCGAGAAAGCGGGAAACGCTGGCTTGTGAAATCTCAAGTGTTTCAGCAATCTCGGATTGCCGCAAACCTTGCATATGATGCAAGCGCGCAACCCGGGTGATCAACCGCATCTGTTGCGTGTCAAGACGCGTGAAACGATTGGGTGCAGATTTTTTCATGGCATCTTCTCTGCCATCAAACGGAACGTGTCTTTCAAGCCAGGATAAATGCTGCGAAAGGCTTCGAAGATTTCGGCATAGCGGGCATGTGAGGTGGCATCAGGCTCAAAGGTTTTTTCTGTCCCGGTCATGGCATCGGCAGCGGTGCGAATGTCCGTGTACAGACCAACAGCTGCTGCCGCATGAATGCCGGCACCAAGGGCTGTACTTTCCTGCTCGCGTGCAAGGCTTACAGTACGGCCCAAAACATTGGCGATGATCTGGCACCACAAGGGGCTGCGCGAACCACCCCCTATCAAAATGATCTCATCCAGTTTGCGGCCTGTTGCGGCTTCAACGCCACTGGTCAACAAGCGCTGTTCCAGTGCAAGGGATTCCAGAATGGCGCGATACATGTGGGCTTTGCTGTGAACGCCGGAAAGTCCAACATAGCAACCGCGCGCATGGCCATCCCAATAAGGCGTCATGGCACCTGTCCAATAGGGCAAGCACAACAGTTTCTCACTGCCTTCTGGAATTTTCGCTGCAAGCGCCTCCAAATGCTGCTCCGCCGAAATGCCAGCCTGCAAGTTCTTTGCATCGGCACCAAACATCTGTTCGACAAACCACACAACATTGGCCGTGCCACCGCCGATAAAAGTTTCCAGAATGTACGTGCCGGGTATTGGCCCGCTCATGGTTCGGTAAGCGGTGGAGTGGTTGTATTTTTCCGAATAGACACCAGACACTGTGCCTGTGCCGATGGTGAGATAGGCGCGGCCCGGGCGCGTGACATTGCAGCCGAGCCCTGCCGATTGGCCGTCACCTGCGCTGCTGATGACTGGCAGTCCTGCGGGGAGTCCGGTTTCAGCCGCCACTGCGTTTGACAGATACCCGGCAATGGCACCCGGCGGCAACAATCGGCTCAACTTTTTGCGGTCAAGCCCCACCTGTTCCAGCAAGCCATCATGATAGTCAAAAGTTTGAAGATCAACGAGGCCCATGGGATCAGCGCAAGCCCAGGACGTGGCCCATTCGCCTGTGAGTTTCTGCACCAGGTAGCCCGCCACATCCACAACATGCGCAGTTCGTGCCATGTTGTCGGGTTCATGTTTTTTCAGCCACAGCAATTTGTACCAGGCCGGGTTCGGGCTTGGTGGTTTGCCAGTGATCCGGTGCACCTCTTCAGTGCCATGCTCTTCCACCTCTTTGGTGGCGCGAATATCCATCCAGGTCATGGCTGGACGGATGGGATGACCTTGAGCATCAAGGCATACAAAAGTCTCGCGCTGATGCGTGACGCCAATCGCTGCAATGCGGCTGCTATCAATTTTTTTGGCAACGTCAGCCAGTGATGCCGAAGTCGCTGCCCACCAGTCATGTGCATTCTGCTCGACCCAGCCTGAGCGCAAATTGGAAAGGCCATAGCCGTGCCGCCCCGTTGCCACGACTTTTCCCTGCATGTCCCAGACCACGGCTTTGCTGGCCGTCGTCGAGCAATCAATGGCAATGACAAGATCGCGGCTCATGCCAGCACCCAATCCACCATGTCATCAGTCCACAATCCCATGAGATCGAGAAGATCAACAAGGTTGAAACGGTTGCGCATGACGAAACAATTGGCCACCGCCCAGCGTGCAAGTTCCGGTGCGATCAACGGGTTGAGTTCAGCGAATGTTGCGGGCGCACCAGAGGCTACCAATGCCGGGCGCAAACTCTCTGGAGGCTGCACCATTTTGTTAAATTCAGCGCAGTGTTGCTTCCAGTTTTCAACAACGGAAACAAACTTCGGCCAATTTTGCTCAATCAGTGCCTGCTTGTTTACGCAATCGCGCAAACATTCATCGACAATGCCAGAACCGAGGTGGCCAAATGCCTTGCGCACCCGCGTTTCCAGTTTGGTAGCATCAGGTTTTTTCAAAAGTGTCGGTTGGATCAAATCACCATCAATCACCCGCCGCCATAATTTGGTCGCCACCAGCGTTGCCACGCCCACTTGCGCACCATGCAAGCCAATAGGCTGATGATTGGCGGCATGATGCAGGTCAAGCATGTGACTGACCACATGTTCAACACCCGAAAGACAGGCGGTGGTGTTGGAAATCCCCGAAACGATGCCGCGTAGCGCCAGAAGTTTCGTCAACTCGCGGATCGCCGTCGCATCGCCTGTGGCGACGCCTTTGGCCCATGTTGGCGGTTCAGCAGCAGCGGCCTTCAACAGTTCCATTGAGGCCGGGTGAAACGTGTTGTCGAGGCCGACAAGATTGGCGAGGTACCAATCAGCCGGAGCTGTAAAAAGTGAAATCGCTTCGCCAAAACCAGAGGTGTTCAATTCGCGGGGCGCAGCGCCAATGGTTGTGGTGTCCGCCAATACAATCGTCGGCCAGCGCGACGGCACGGTGCGTTTTACACCACTCCTTAAGATGACCGAAACATTATCCGTGAAGCCATCGACCGACGCCGCCGTTTGCACCACGATCTGTGGAATGCCGCCGTTGCGCATGGCAGCAATTTTGCCAATATCTGTCATGGTGCCGGAACCGATGGTGATGATGAGATCAGCACCTTTCACGATTGCCGATGCAGCGTCCAAGGTCCCTTCATCAGCATGTAACGTTGCATGTCCGTCATCCAACACCACAGTCTGCTGATTGTGAGATTTGAGTTGCAACTGCACAAGTGCGCCTAGCCACTCGTCACCGCGCTTGATTGACGATTTATCCGCCAGAACAAAGATTGACGCCGCACCCGTTTTGCCGATGGCGGCAAGCGCTTCTTCTACGGCTTCCCCAAGCTTCAAATGCGCATCTGGCGAAATCTCTACCCGCAGCATCTCTATCGGCAGCAGGCGCGACTCACTGTCTTCCGCTTTCAGATAGCGGCGCAGACCATTGAGGTCGGTCGGATCAGACAATGTATGTGCAGGTGCCATGTTGCCTCAAGGATGAACAGAATTTTTATACACGTCATGAATTTTTATGCAATGCTTTTATTGTTGAGACCTCGCCAAATCGGCCGTATGGCTTTGCGGGCTGAAACATAATGCGGGAAAGTTTGATTGTAACGTGAGGTCAAAGCCCCGTCAGGTTTCGTCGAACTACCAATCAGCGGATCAACCCAAGCTTTTGCACAGGCCGCCATGTCAGGGAAAAGTTTTTGCTGCACCGCTGCAATCATCGCCGCACCGGCAGCTCCAGCCTCTTCGCGTGACACGGTTTTTACTTCGGCATTCAGCACACTCGCCAGAATCAAACGCAATGCCTTGGATCTTGCAGCCCCGCCGGTCACCCGTATTTCCTTCGGGATAGACCCCATGGCCTCGTAGCAATCACGCGCTGCAAAAGCCAAGCCTTCAAACACACTGCGCATCATGTCGAAATAGTCTGCGGTTGTATCAAGGCCGTTGAACATCGCCCTTGCCGCCGTATCCATGAACGGGCTTCGTTCGCCTGCCCAGGAAATATAGGGATGATACAAAAGTTTGGACGGTTCGCGCGCCAGCACCTTGTCATCCAAACCTTTCAACAAATCAGCACGGCTTCTGGTCACCCCTTGATCGGCCAAAATACCAATGGCCACATCCAGCAACCAATCGATGTTCAAGGTTGCAGCCATGTTGGAGTGCATTTGGGCCACCATGCCGGGGGCTGGAAAAGTGACTGTGAACCCAGATTTTTCCGCATTCAATTGCACTGTGCTAATATCAGGCCGCAGGGCCATATGCATGCCCGTTGATCCAATGATTGTGCATCCGGTTTGACCTGTAGGGTCAAACAAGCCGCCACCCAAACCAGTGCAAACATAGTCTACAAATCCAAGGCATACAGGTGTTCCTGCCTTTAAATTTGTCAGCTTGGCCGTGGCCTCTGTCAAACTACCACAGTCTATTGTGCCGTCCACAACCGGGGTCAAAAGACGTTTGCAGTTTCCGGCGCCCATGTGATCGAGAATATCTGCTTGGTAATGATTGGTCTTGTAGTTCCCGAACGTACAATTGGCCTCAGACGGATCAGTCATCCGATTGCCTGTAAGTTTAAAGTAAAGCCAGTCCTTGCAATGGAACGCATGGGTCGCTTTGGCCAACAGCTCAGGCTTATTCCGCTGCATCCAAGCGAGCTTGCCACTCATCTGCACAATCGTCAGACCCGTGCCAGTGCGTTTATAGTGCGCGGCATAGTCATTCGAAGCAACATAGTCATCGACGAATGGGGCGCAGCGATTATCCAGCCAAATGGTGGCGGGACCAACAGGCTCTCCCGCTTTGTCGATCAACCACATGCCATCGCCCTGAGCCGTCACCGAAATGGCAATGACGCGAGACGCGAGGTCGGGGATTTTCTCTCCAAGCTGCCGGAGCGTGGTTGCCGCATCAGCCCAGGTGCGGTTCATATCCTGTTCAACTCCACCATCAGGTAAAGTCACGTAGTCATTTGGAATGGCTGCGACAGCCATTTGCCTGCCATCGACCGAGAAGGCGACCGACTTCAAAAAGGATGTACCGGCATCAATGCCGATGACTATGCCATCATTCATATCTTCACACTCACAGCCCCAGTCAAATCAAAGTGCAAACATGAAAGAGTGGAATGCACGAAGTTGTCAAGTGTCTGACAGACTACAGACCAAAAGCCCGTGAACTGCCAGAGAAAGATCCCGCAACTCAGCCTCCAACCGGAATTCCCAACGCCGAAAACTAAGGGCGGAACGCCCTCTGGAATTCCGAAACTATTCCGGGAAACCGCCGCCTGAGGACACCCGAACTTCGAGCCTGGGCACTCTGGCACAAGCGGTAACTGACCTTTCCGCAATGATGGAATTCGGACAATCCATTACTTCAGCGATGTGTCCAAGATGTAGCTGCTGAACGCCAGCATTGTTGTTTACTTTGGCGATGCGGGCCAAACAGCTTTGACGTTCTGCAAAAATCTTTTCCATTCAACGCGTCTTGTTTTTCCTGATCAACTTCAAGTCGAGCGTGTGGCCATAACTCGGTGCCAGTCGCCGCACCATGATCTTGCCTTCGGCAAGGAACACGACGAGCCCGTCGTTGGCCAACAACATGAGCGCTTGCCGCATGGGCGTGCGCGACACTTCAAATCACTTGGTAAGTGATACTTCTTCTATGGCCGCACCAGGCTCAATGCGCAGCCAAAGGATGTCTTGCTTCAAAGTCTCATAAATCTGAAATGCGCCGCGCTGCGACCTTGGTTTGGCGCCCAGTGAATCAGGGAGGGGGATGAGTTTGACGACATCTGGCATGCTCGGGAGGACTCAGATTCTATACAGCATAAAGTCTGCATCATAGCAGTCTCTTTCACAAAGGAAGACCAAACAACGGGCAGAATTTCTGCGACATCTACATCATGTAAGGAAATGACGGGCATGCCGGGAGGCACAAGTATCTATGGCGGCAAGGGCGCCATCTGGCGCAGCATTGCTGGCGTCAAGCTGCGTGCAATGATCAACAACGGTTTCAACATACTCAATGCCGACCCATTCTATCGCAACCTGACAACCGGCCTGATTATTATCGGTGCTATTGGGGTCAGCTCCAGCGGAATGCGGGCACACTGGTAATTCACGCAAGCCAAGCCTGTCAGCTTACAATGGATTGAACTGTTTCTCATTCCATGGCTGTTTTCAGTTTGACAGTCTGACGGACAACAAGTCTTGCTGGCAGGATAACATTGCGGCTTGTCACTGCTTTGCGAACGATCTGATCCATCAGGATTGCAACTGTTGCCTCAACCATCGGCCCAGATGGCTGCTCAACGGTTGTCAGTTGATAGGCTCCCCAGCTTGACTCGGGCACATTATCAAAACCGGCAATCGATATATCTTCCGGAATGCGGAGGCCCAATTCATTCCTGATCACATCCATCACGGCAAATGCCATGTGGTCGTTTGCGACAAAGATCGAATCTGGTCTTTCTTTGTTTGCAAATATCTGCCGGGCGGCATTTGCGGCACCATCAAAAGTATAGTTGCCGACAGCACGGGCCCATAATTGCTGACCAGCTATTTGCAAGCCTTCGAGGAAACCAGATTCCCGATCCTTGTTGGTGGAGGAATCTTCGTGGCCAGCGATGAATGCAATGCGTTTGTGGCCGGTGTCCACGAGAAGTTTGGCGACGAGCCTGCCGCCTTCTGCATTGTCTGAAGTGACGCTGCTGGCTGGGGAAGATGGGACATACCTGTTCAAGAGAACAACCGGGATGCCGGTCTGGGCGCATTCCCTTGCCAATGTGGATGACAAGGTGGCCGAGGCCATGACGATGCCTTCAACCTGGTATTCCATCATTTGCTGCACCACTTCATCCTGGTGGCCAGTATCAGTCATGAACAGCAGAACGTGGAAGCCCTTGTCCTGCAAGGCCCGGGACAATTGCTCCAGCACGATGGGGTAGAACTGGTTGTCGAGATAGGCGGCGAGAACCGCGATGAGGCGGGACCGGCCGCTGATCATGGCGCGGGCGATGGCGTTGGGGCGATAGCCGAGCGCACGTGCCGCCTTGTGTACACGGGTACGCATGGCTTCAGAAACACTCGCACCTTCGTTAAAGGCACGGCTGACGGCCGATTGGGAGACGCGGGCAAGTTTTGCCACGTCGCCTGATGTGACTTTGCCTTTCGGCATGGATTATCCTGTCTTCAGTACGATCTGCTTCCAGACCGCCACTTCATCTACTAGTACCTATTCGCGGCGCAACATTCCACGGGTTGACTACGTATGCAAGATGCTGCAACTTCTTTGGTGGATTTGCTGGACGACAACACAAACCACTGGGAGAATCGCAATGAAATCCACAATGAAAACACTGCTGCTGCTGGGTGCCTTCAGCTTCGCTTCCACCGCGGCCATGGCGGCCTGCGGCATCGACAAGGGTTCGGTGCGCATACTGTCCAACGATTTTGAGGCGTTGCATATCGTTGCCAAGGGCGCCGAGGAATGCGCTGGTGATGCGGTGAAGGTGTCCAAAAACCAGACGTCCGAGCACAAGAACCTGCAAGTGCCGGCGCTCACTGCAAACCCTGCCGAATATACGGTGGCAGTTGTTGCCAACAACTCTATTGTGCCTTTGCTCAACGATGGCTTGATCCGTCCACTGGATGACTATGTGGCCAAATACGGCCAGGATTTGCAGGCCAACCAGTTGATCAAAATCAACGGCAAGGTGATGGCAATAGCCTTCATGGCCAATGGACAACACTTGTTTATGCGCAAAGATCTGATCGAGAAAGCCGGCGCGCAACCGCCTAAATCCTATGAGGATGTGCTGGCTGTGGCACAAATGCTGAAAGACAAGGGCGTGATGGACTATCCGCTGGGTGCGTCCAACAAGGCAGGCTGGGACCTCGCGGCGGAATTCGTCAACATGTATCTGGGCTATGGCGGCGAGTTCTTTGATGCAGGTTCCGCCAAGTTGGCCATCAACAATGACAAGGGCATGGCCACGCTGAAAATGATGAAGGATCTCACGGGCTTCATGGCACCGGAATATCTGACATATGATGCTGGCGAGTTGAGCAAGCTCTATCAAGAAGGCAAGATGGCGGTGATCAACAATTGGGGTTCCCTTGCTGGTGCTGCCATTGACGAAAAAGTGTCGAAGCCTGAAGTGGTTGGCAACACCGTGTTTACAATGGCACCCACGGTAGGTGGCGGCACCATTCCGGCTGCGGCTTTGTGGTGGGACGGCTTTACCATTGCCAAGAATGTGAGCGATGAAGATGCGGAAGCGTCTTTCCGCGCCATGGTTTATGGCATTCGTCCGGATGTTGCGGCGAAGAATCCAAACGCTGCGACATGGCTGATCAAGGGCTATGCGCCGGGTGCTGCTGCTGTCGGCGTCATCGGCAATGCCAACAATGGGGCGCGGCCCTATCCGATGGTGCCTTACATGGGCTTGCTGCACACGGCACTCAGCGTTGAACTTGCAGACTTTATCAAGGGTTCTGAGCCTGCCGACAAAGCGATGGCAGACGTTGAAGCGGCTTACAATGCGGCGGCGAAAGAAGCCGGGTTCATGCAATAACTTCAGTAGCGCCGCAGCGTCGGTAACTGGCGCTGCGGCAAGGACTGTCTGTGCCACACCGCTATTTCATCGCCTTCATCTTTCCGTCGCTTCTGGCGATGTTGCTGTTCATTGCCACGCCGATCGTTTCGTTTGGTATTCAGTCACTCTACGTCGAACATGACCGGGTGTTGATCACCTCGGAAACCTGCCAGCCACTTGGCGGCTGCACGACGGAAACTGCGGTGGATGCGGAGGCCTCAGCCCAACTGAAGCGTGAAAAGCCACTCGGAAAATTTGTTGGCTTGCGGGTTTATGGTGACCGCAACCATCTGGCGTTTTCCGAAGTTGCAGAAATCTTCCGCACGCCCTTGGGTGTCAGTGATGTTGTCGTTCGCATCTACAATTTGCCCTTCTACAAGGCGCTGGTGTTCACGCTGACATACGCTTTCACGGTGACGCCTGCGGCAATGTTGGTCGGGTTTCTTTTGGCACTGGCAGTCAACGCCGTGCCGCGCTATGTGCGCAGCCCGGTGATATTCTTTTCATTGCTGCCCATGGTAATCACGCCGCTTATTGGTTCGCTGGTGATTTATTGGATGATCAACGCGGAGGGCATACTCGGTGCCTTCATACAATTTTTGTTTGGAAATCCTGAATTGTCGTTGAAGTCTTCGCTGGCGCTGACGTGGGTTACATTGATCGGTTATGGCATTTGGACCAATGCGCCGTTCTCATTCATCGTCTTCTATGCGGGCTTGCAAACAGTGCCGCGCGACACACTTGAATCAGCCATGGTGGATGGCGCAAGCCGCATTGAGCGCATCCGCTACGTGGTGATGCCTGCATTGGCGCCCCTCGCCCTGTTCATCCTGCTGGTGCAGTTGATGGACAATTTCAAAATCCTTGAACCGATCATCGGCTTCAACGCAGCATCGAATGCCACGTCGCTCAGCTATTTCGTTTACACTTCGCTCAACAACCAAAGCGCCCAGATGTTTTCCTCTGCTGCGGCAAGTTCCGTGTTGACCATTCTGGGTATTGTCATTTTGATGACGCCGGTCCTGATGCGCTCGGCGCGACAGTTTCGGGTGCAGCGATGACGGAAAGTACCGCCTATCGCAGGCCTTGGCCTGTGTCACTTGTCGCCGCAAGCTTTGTGCTGCTGTGGCTTTTTCTGGCGGCGTTTCCCTACATCTGGACAGCCTGGGGTTCATTCAAGGTGGAGGCGGATTTCTTCTCACGGGAGTCATGGCAAAACGCCTTGTATGGCATCAGGACAATAGCACTCACGGGTTCGGCTTTCACAGGCCAAGGCTATTCTGGTGCGTGGATTGAAAGTGAATTCTGGCGGGCCGTGATCAACACCGCCATCGTCTCTGTTTGTGTGACGGCAATTTCACTGACCTTCGGCACGCTGGGGGCTTATGCGTTGGCACGCTCAGCCTATCGCTACAAATATTGGATTCTCATTGCAGCACTGGTGTTCCGCGCCATGCCTGACATCACTTTGGTTTCTGGCTATCTCCTGCCCTTCTTCCAGCTCAACATCTGGGGCCATCTGCCAACGGCGATCATTGTCCTTGTGGCATTGAACCAACCCTTTACGCTCTGGATGCTCTATTCTTTCTTCGTGAATGTGCCACGCGACCTTGATGATAGCGCATTGGTGGATGGCTGTTCGCGCTTCCAGGCCTTCCGCATGGTGGTGATGCCGGTGATGTGGCCGGGTGTGGTCACCACGGGACTGTTCAGTTTTCTGCTCGGCTACAATGATTTCGCTGTCACGTCGATGCTGTTGACGCAGGAGAACCAGACGATGGTGCCGAAGATTTCAAGTTTTCTGTTCAAGATCCAGTCTGATGGCCACGTCATGTATGCGGTGGCCGCCGTGGTTTCAACAACCGCACCCTTGTTCCTGCTCGTCATGTTTTTTCAAAAGCGCTTGGTCGAAGGTCTGACGGCTGGTGCGGTGAAAGGTTGAGGCGTGGACGCAGCAAAGCCATTGCATGAATTGTCCATTGCCGAAACGGGATGGCGATTGCGGCATGCCGGATTGACCTCTGTTGCGTTGACGCGCCACGCGTTGGACCGCATTGCACGCTTGGACAACGTGCTTCACACCTTTGCTGTGGTGACTGCGGAACAGGCCTTGGCGGAGGCGGCGGAGGCCGATGACGATTTTGCTGCTGGCAAGGATCATGGTCCGCTTCAAGGCATTCCCTATGCATTAAAAGATTTGATTGATGTGCGTGGACTGCCGACGCGGGCAGCGTCACGGTTGCGGGATTCACATGTGGCGGCGAAGGATGCAGCGGTGACGGTGGCCATGCGGAAAGCGGGTGCTGTGTTGTTGGGCAAAGTTGCAACCTATGAATTTGGCACAGTGGGACCGGCTTTTGATTTACCCCAGCCGCCTGCCGTCAATCCGCGTGCGCCGGATCATGTTACAGGTGGTTCTTCTTCCGGTTCTGCTGCCGCTGTTGCCGCTGACTTTATTCGCATCAGCATTGGGTCCGACAGCGGTGGTTCGGTGCGCAGTCCGCCTTGTTATTGTGGTGTTGTTGGATTGAAGCCGACATTTGCACTGTTGCCTTTGCAAGGCATCCAGCCGCTTAGTCCCTCGCTGGATCACGCAGGCATTGTGGCGGCGAGCGTTGAGGATGCCGCCATTTGCCTGGATGTGCTTTCACCACTTTCGCGCGTCACCGAAAACCTGGGCGCGGGTGTGCAAGGCTTGCGCATCGCTTATGGGCGCAACTGGTCGGCAGGTGAAGCCGATCTGGAAATGCAAGCGGCACTGGACAACGCGGCGCGGGTGCTGCGCGAGCGGGGTGCATTGGTCGAAGAGGTGCGACTGCCGGATTACCTGCTGTATGAAAAATGCGGAACCAGCATTATTCTGGCTGAGGGTTACGCCGTTCACAAACGCGAACTCGATGCGTCCGGCAGCTCGTTTGGCCGTGCTACATTCGAAAATCTGTCAAGCGGAAAATATATCAATACCAATGAGTTGACTAGCGCCCTTCGTGCCAAAGATGAACTGACCGACATGATGGACCGAATCATTACTCCGTACGACGCGTTGTTGGTTGCCAACACCTTGGCCCCTGCCCCGCCAGTTGCTGAGTTCCGCGATGGCAAGCCACGCTGGACGGCAATGCGGACCTTTCCTTTCAATGTGACGGGGCTTCCGGCGCTGGCCATTCCTTCAGGCATTTCGTCGCGGGGATTGCCGCTCGGCTTGCAACTGGCGGCGCGGAAAGGTGGCGAGGCCATGTTGTGCCGCATTGGCCATGCTTTCGAAACCGCCCTGAATTTACGCTTTCCACCGATGCCAGATGCAACCGCAAGCCGCTTGGGTTAAGCTTCGCCAAACAAGGACGCTGCCATGAATGATACGCAAAATGACAAGACCACGGGCAATCGCATTTCAAGATTGCCCGCCAAAGAAAACGTGTTGCAAGTGGAACGCCGAGACTATACGGATCTCGCACCTTCGGATCGTGCACGGGCGCAATCGCTCAACGGTTTTGATGACATCTACACTGATATCGTGGATTATATCGTCCGTTGCACCCACCGCATTTGGGATGAGCGCAACATCGGCCTCATCTACACACACTACACCCATAATTGCACCGTGTACGGAACAATGGGCACGGTCTATAACCGCGAGGACATGGTTGTGGACACCATCCAGCGGATTGTTGCATTCCCGGAACGGCGCGGCATGGCCACACAAGTTGTCTGGGGTGGCAATGATGTGGACGGATTTTATACGTCGCATCTGGTGACGGGCTCTGGCCGCCACACGCAGCCGGGCATGTATGGCGAGCCGACGGGACGCAGCTTTGTGACGCGCACATTCGCAGACTGCATGGTGCTAAAGAATAAAATCTACCGGGAATGGATTGTCTCTGATCCCCTATCACTGTTCCGCCAACTGGGCATTGATCCCCATGCCTATGCCGAAGGTGTTGCAAAGGCCCGGCATGAAAAAGGCTTGGATGCACTGGACATTGGTGAAAACCGCAGGCTTCTCGGACAATATCCACCAGAGGCTGAAGCCGATGTGTCGATTGCCAAGACTGATCTTGAACAACACACCATCCGATGGCTGCACGAGGCCTTCAACAAGCGGATGTTCGGGGTGATGAAAGATGTCTATGCGCCAACCGTCATGTACCACGGACCGCTGATGCGTGAACTCAGCGGTGCTTCTGGCGTGTTGCACCAATATCTGGGACTGATGGGATCACTACCTGATCTGGCTTTCCTGCCGCAACATATTTGCTCAGTGGACAGTGAGGAAGGTGGCACCAAGGTGGCGCTGCGCTGGGTGATTGAGGGACATCATTTGGGTTATGGAATCTTGCGCAGTCTCGGCGCGCCGACTGGAAAACGTCTGCAAGTCATGGGCATTTCGCATTTCCATTACAAAGATGGCAAGATCGTTGATGAATGGACGCTTTATGATGAAATGGCGCTGCTGATGCAAGTGAAGCTTGCGCAGATGCGAAGTGCTGGTTGAGTTCATTGGATGACGCCAGATAACATCGGTACATTTGACTATATCATTGTCGGCGCTGGTTCGGCGGGCTGTGTGCTGGCCAATCGGTTGTCAGCCAATGGCCGCCACCGCGTGCTGTTGCTGGAGGCTGGAGGACGTGGGCTTAATCCATGGATTCACATTCCGATTGGCTATGCAAAACTGTTTCAGAACAGCCGCTATAACTGGAAATTTGAAACCGAACCTGAGCCTGAACTGAATGGACGAAAGGTCTATCAACCACGTGGCAAGGTTCTGGGCGGCACCAGTGCCATCAATGGCCTTGTCTATATCCGTGGTCAGAAAGAGGACTACGATCACTGGGCGCAGCTGGGGAACAATGGGTGGTCCTATGATGATGTGCTGCCCTTGTTCAAGCGGGCGGAAGACCAGGAGAATGGCGCTGATGACTATCACGGCGTGGGTGGGCCACTTGCAGTGTCAAACCCGCGCGAGCCGCATGAATTGTGTGAGGCCTTTATCAAGGCGAGCACTGAACGCGGTATTCCTTTTAACCCGGATTTCAACGGGGCGACGCAAGAGGGTGCGGGCTATTTCCAGACGACGTCACGAAATGGCGTTCGTTGCAGCACGGCTGCTGGCTATTTGAAACAGGCACGTGGGCGAGAGAATTTGAGCATTGTTACCCACGCCCATGTTCAACGCCTGGTGTTTGACGGCAAGCGTGTTGCGTCCGTGGAGTTCTTGCATCGCGGTCGTCTGGTGTGGGCCGGAGTTGGCAAGGAAGTGGTGCTTGCGGCAGGCGCCATCGGATCGCCGCAGTTGCTGGAAGTTTCTGGTATCGGGCAGGCACAACGGCTTGCGACGTTGGGTATTCCGGTTGTGCATGACGCGCCTGAAGTAGGGGAGAATTTGCAGGATCATTTGCAGGTGCGGATGGTATTCAAGGCGAAACAACCGGTAACGCTGAATGATGACTACAACAGCATTTTCCGCCGCATCGGCATTGGCCTGCGTTACGCTGTGCAACGCAAGGGACCATTGGCGGTGAGTGCGGGTTACGCCAACGCCTTTTTCAAATCCGATCCGCGCCTGGCAACGCCCGACATCCAAATCCATTTCATCATTTTCTCGACCGATAAAATGGGAGCGGGTTTGCATCCATTTTCTGGCTTCACGGCTTCTGTGTGTCATCTTCGACCCCAGTCTCGTGGCAGCATCCATGCAAAAACAGCAAACATGGCTGACGCACCTGCAATACGGGTGAATTATCTTTCTCAAGCAGAGGACCGGCACGCCAATGTTGAGGGACTGAAAAAACTTCGCTCCATCATGCAGGCTCCAGCCATGGAGCCTTACATGGAGACAGAGTTGGAGCCAGGTCTTGCTGTTGCCAGTGATGCCGATCTGCTGACTTACGCGCGGGCGCGGGGCAACAGCATTTATCACCCATCTGGAACCTGTCGCATGGGCGCGGATGAAACGGCTGTCGTTGGGCCAGACTTGAAGGTGAAAGGTGTGACTGGCCTGCGCATTGCCGACGGCTCGATCATGCCAAGGCTGGTCTCCGGCAACACCAATGCACCCATCATCATGATCGGCGAAAAAGCCTCTGATTTGATTCTCGGCGTATGAGGACCGGTGCTTGCATACGTAGTCAATATTTGACATTGTGGGCAGGCAAACAGGGAATGTGAATGGCGGAAATCAGGCTCAAAAACTTGTCGCGGCGCTGGGGTAATTTTGTTGCCGTGAAAAATGTGTCGCTTGATGTGAGCGACGGCGAATTTCTTGTCCTGCTCGGGCCCTCCGGCTGCGGCAAGACGACAACGATGCGCATGATTGCCGGACTCGAAGATGCAAGCGAAGGCGAAATCTGGATCGGTGACCGTAAGGTCAATGGGTTGGAACCGAAAGACCGCGACATTGCCATGGTGTTCCAGAGCTATGGCCTCTACCCCACCATGACGGTTTACGAAAACATCCGCTTTCCGCTGAAGGTCAGGCGGGTGCCTCAAGATGAACATGACAGGCGTGTGCGCAAGGCCGCAGCCATGGTGGAGCTCGATGACTATCTGGCGCGGCGACCATCAGAGCTTTCGGGCGGGCAACGGCAACGGGTGGCGCTGGCGCGGGCAATTGTGCGACAGCCCACGGTTTTTCTGATGGATGAACCATTGTCAAACCTTGATGCAAAGCTGCGCGTTTCCACGCGCGCGCAGATCAAGAACCTGCACCATGAACTGAAAACGACAACGATTTATGTCACACATGACCAGATAGAGGCCATGTCGCTGGCCGACCGTGTGGTCGTCATGAACAAGGGTGAAATGCAGCAGGTGGGTGCACCTGCGGATATTTATGATCACCCCGCCAACACATTTGTTGCTGGCTTCATCGGCTCTCCAGCCATGAACTTGCTGAGAGGTGAAATGAATGACGGCACATTTGCCGGACAAAGCATCAGGGTTTCAGGTTTGGATAAAAACCTCAGAGGCCCTGTCACACTTGGTTTCAGGGCTGAGGATGCGCGGATTGTTGCCAAAGGCGGAAATCTTGCAGCTCCGGTTTACAGCATGGAACTTCTCGGCGATGCATCGCAAGTGACGGTGCAGGCGGGCGGCAGCTTGGTGGCCATCCGGGCGGCGAAGGATTACCGGGCGGCTATCGGCAGCAGCGTGACCGCAGAAGTGCCAGCTGCCATCTGCCATCTCTTCAACGCTGAAACTGGCGAGAGGCTTGGCGCATGACCATCAACTATTTGAAGCGCAGCAAACCCGTAACGCAACGAACGGAGCGTTGAACATGACACCAGAGCAAATGGAAGCCCGGATTGTGCGCTACGGCGAATTGCGCCCTTGCAAGACCGCCTTCATTGACGCCCACACACCCGGTTCCAACCGCAAGGAGAATTTCACCATCATTGGTGCGGGTGTTTCCGAAAGCGCGGACCAGCATGTGCATATCAGGGAAACACCGGGTTTCAACATCGGTGCAGCTGGCCAGCCACCTGCCTGTCGCAATTCATTGCACGTGCACCGAACGGCAGAAGTGTTTTTTGTGCTGAAGGGCCGATGGCGGTTTTTCTGGGGCAGATGGGGCAAGGCCGGCGAAGTGATCCTTGAGGAAGGTGACATCATCAACATTCCCACCGGTATCTTTCGGGCCTTCGAAAATGTCGGCACGGACTACGGCATGATCATGGCCATTCTCGGTGGCAATGATGCAGGAGGCGGAGTGATCTGGGCCCCACAGGTGATCACGGATGCGAAGGAATACGGACTCGTGCTCGGCAAGAATGGAAAACTTTATGACACCAAAAAGGGACAGACATTGCCCAGTGGCGTGCCGCCCATGCCACTACTCACCGATGAGGAACTAAAAGCATTCCCGGAACCCAGAACGCGCGATGTCGTTCCCAACCATGTTGCCCGCTATTGGGACATGATGGCACTGGCTGATCACCAGCCGGCCAAGGTGATTGGGATTGACGGCATGTTGCGCGACAAGCCCGGGTTCGAGGTTGATTTCATTACACGCGGTTCGATTGCCGAAACGGCTTACGCCACAACCCGCCATGAAATATTGATGGTGATGCGCGGGCATTGGAAACTGACCTGGGGTGAACATGAAGTAGTTCTTGCACCGGGCGATACGTGTGCCGTTCCACCCAATCAAGTGCACGCGATTACCCCAAACATGACGGGTGAAGCTTCAATGTTCCGTGTACGGAACACTGATGATCCGGCAGGTCCTACCTGGAAAATGAATTGAGAACACCAATGCAAGTCACCCATGTAGGCTCCCTGCCCCGCACGCAAAAGGTGGTGGATTTAATTTTTGCGCGGGAGAAAAACCAACCCTATGACCAAGCGGCATTTGACGCGGCCATGACCGAGGCCGTGCACGACACGGTTGGAAAACAAGTTGCAGCAGGTGTCAGCATCGTTTCGGATGGAGAAACGTCCAAAATCTCCTATGCCACCTATGTCAAAGACCGATACACGGGTTTTTCTGGCGACTCCCCACGCAACCCGCCGGCTGACCTCAAACTGTTTCCGTCTTTTCTTCAGCGATTGGCAAAGGGTGGCGGCACACCGACCTATGCGCGGCCCATGTGCACCAGCGAGGTCAAATCAAAAGGCCAGGCTGAATTGCAGAAGGACATTGCCAATCTCAAAGCCGCCATGAATAAACATGGGGCCGAGCGAGGCTTCATGAATGCAGCGTCACCGGGTGTGATTTCGCTTTTCCTGCAGAACGCGCACTATGCCACACGGGAGAAGTATCTCGCCGCCCTCGCCGACGCCATGCGTGATGAGTATAAGACGATCACCGATGCTGGCCTCGACTTGCAAGTCGATTGCCCCGACCTTGCCCTGTCGCGCCACATGCTGTTCACTGATCTCTCCGATGACGAATTCGTTGAGATTGCGGATATGCATGTCGAGGCTTTGAATCACGCGCTCTCAGGCGTCCCGCAAGACAAGACCCGTGTTCATATCTGCTGGGGCAACTATGAAGGACCTCATGTCTGCGACATCGATATGGCCAAGGTGCTCAATACTTTCATGAAGGTGAAGGCACGGTACATGCTGTTTGAAACATCCAATCCCCGCCACGGCCATGAATGGGCAACATTCAGGGACCGCCGTCGCGACGTGCCGGATGACCGCATCCTCGTGCCAGGGGTTGTCGATACAACAACCAACTTCGTAGAACACCCGGAACTCGTGGCGCAACGTCTGGACCGATTTGCCAATATCTTTGGCAAAGACCGTATCATTGCAGGCTCCGACTGCGGCTTCGGCACCTTTGCCGGTTTCGGTGCCGTAGACCCCGAGATTTGTTACGCAAAGCTCAAGGCATTGCGGGATGGCGCTGACATTGTATCAAAGCACACTTGAGGCAGCAATTGTGAAACGGCATGGAACAAGGACACCAGTTAAACGCCGACACGTCCCCCATCAATGCCGCATCCTGTTCTCAACCGGGCTGAAAATCGTTTGAAGCTAACTCCTTCTCACAATGGTCAACAGGACAACATTTCCCAGTAGACTGCGATTGTCCGCAACGCCTGTTTGATTTCCACTCGATGGTCAATCGGACAGTCATAAGGTTACACAGTAGAATACAAGTCATCCGACACCCAATTGCAGTGTGGCGCTCTGGCTTCAGGCGACATGGATTTCCAGGTTGACGTTTGGGAAGGTTCGCAAGCTGAAAGCTTTAACAAAGCCATTGCAGCAGCTGCACTTGATCTTGGTGCACACAATGCTGTTACCCGTGAAGACTGGTGGTATCCGAGTTACATGGAGGAAATGTGCCCAAGTCTTCCCGATTGGAAAGCATTTGATGCCTGTGCCGCCAAACTCGCCACTGCTGAAACTGGCGGTAAAGGTCGTTTTGTTGGACCACCAGCTGACTGGGGTAAGCATTGTTCTGAGCGTATCTCAGCCTTGAAGGTGAACTTCCAGGAAGCTCCAGTCGGCCAAGCCGCAACGCTGTGGGCTGAATTGCAAGCTGCCGATGACCGCAAGGAACCCGTTGTTCTTTTCAACTGGACGCCGAATTTCATCGAAGCCAAATTCAACCGAAAGTTTGTCGAATTTCCAGAATATGTTGCAGAATGCTTCACGGATCCAGGTGGGGCTCATACCCTGATGCGATCTATAACTGCGGTGCCCCCGCCAAAGGTTACCCGAAAAAGGCTGGTTCCAGGCAACTGGGCGAAAAGTGGCCAAAGGCAAAGGAGGTCCTGAAAAAAGTGAACTTCACCAACGCCCAGATTGCCGTCGCCGTTGCAATGGTAGATGTTGAAGACATGACGGCTGAAGACGCTGCCGCCAAGTGGGTGAAAGAAAACGAGGCAACCTGGAAAACCTGGTTGCAGCAATCGGAACTTTCGTGAAAACCCAAACTGCAATTGCGCCGGTGAGACCTCTCGTTTCATCGGCGCAATTCGTTTGGCGTTGCTTGGTTTCGCGCTTGTGTTAAAACAAATAACAGAAAAAATGATGGTTGGGAATGCACGTGATTCAAACGGCAAAAAATTCTTGCCGCAATTTGTGGAAAGTATTCGGGAAAAACTCGAGCGCATTCCTGACGCAGCACAATGGCAATCCCAGCGATGCAGCACTCGCGCAAGGCAGCTATATTGCTACCGTTAGAAATGTTTCATTCGACATGCATGACGGCGAAATCCTCGTTGTCATGGGGTTGTCGCATCGTACAGTCATCGACAATGTTGCGTTCCCGCTTGAAGTGCGTGGTGCATCACGCGCAGAACGCGATGGCCGCGCGCGCGATATGCTGAAACTTGTGGGCCTCGAGGGACGCGAGAATTATTTTCCACGGGAGTTATCCGGCGGGCAACAGCAGCGTGTCGGCATAGCCCGATCACTCGCGGTGGGACCTGACGTCTGGTTTCTCGACGAACCCTTTTCAGCGCTTGATCCATTGATCCGCCGTGAAATGCAGGACGAATTTTTGCGGCTCCACAGCCGGTTGATGGGCGGCTGGGCTGCGAAACGGAAGCGGCAACTGGGCATGCCAGCGTGAAGCAAACGCAACTCTTGCCTTCGCTTGGCGTAATGGTGGCCGGGGCACTTTGGGGCCTGCTCTGGTTCCCACTGGTTGAGTTTGAAAAGCAGGGTCTTGGTGTTGGTCTCTCCAGCACTATTTTTTACGCCGTGACGGCCCTCTGCGCAGTGCCTGGTCTTTTGGTCACGGGCGGATGGAAGCAAATTGCTAAAGCACCAGTGTCGTACATCATCATGGGCACTGCATTCACACTTTATACGTTTGCCTTGCTGTTGACTCACCCCTTCAATGCAATCCTTTTATTCTATCTCACCCCAGCTTGGAGCATCCTGTTGGGTAAGCTATTCTATGGCGAACCCATCGGCCTTGTTCGCAGCTTGGTCGTCATTATGGGTTTTGTTGGCATCGGATTGGTGTTGGGTGCCACAAGCCTGCCCATCCCCCAAAACCTCGGCGACTGGATCGCACTGATGAGTGGCGCACTCTGGGCCTTGGCAACGTCGCTCACCAGTCGGGAACATGGGAAAAACAGCTGGGTGCGGCTGCTGCAGTTTGGCATTGCGGGCCTGGTGTCGACAGTCATTTTGGCGTTTGCCCTTTCAAGCCTAGCCCCCAAAGTGCTCACCGCTACTGCCCACACGAGCATTTATGTTTGGGCAACGGCAATCGGACTTGTGCTTTTTGCCATCCCGAACTTGCTTGTGATTTGGGGAACAATGCACCTCTCCTCCACGCGGGTGGGTGTGTTGTTGATGATGGAGGTGGTTGTGGGAACAATTGCTATCGCGTTGCTCTCTGCCGAACCCTTGGCCGCAATCCAAATCGCTGGCGCAGTATTGATTTTTGCAGCCGGGATTGTTGAAGTCATTTCACGCGATTCACATGCGGTTGCCAAAGCACCCGGTTAGCTTTGCGGACGTGACTTCTTCGGGTCATAGTGCGACAAACCTACAATGGTGGCAGGCAACCGCTTCTGTTGCCCGTCAAGTTTGCCAACCTCAATGGCCGTGCCAACTGCGGCATGGGCAATGTCTACACGCGCCAGTGCAATATTTTTGCCAAGGTGTGGCGAGCGCACGGAAGACGTCACTTCACCCACTTGTGCGCGGCCAATGTGCAAGCAATCGCCGTGGCTCACAGCGACATTGGCATCAATATCGAGACCCACAAACTTGCGCGAAGGATTTTCCTTGCGGCGGATCAAGGCTTCACGGCCGATGAAATCATCCGTCTTGGATTTGAGCGGCACTGTGAAACCAATCCCTGCTTCGAAGGGATCGGTTTGGTCCGAGAAATCATAGCCTGCAAAAATCAGGCCCGCTTCGATGCGCACCATGTCGAGCGCTTGCAAACCCATGGGGCGCAACCCCTGGTCTTCGCCATGCAGCCACACGGCATCATAAACGGCATTTGCATCCTTGGGGTGGCAAAAAATTTCAAAACCCAATTCGCCCGTATAGCCTGTGCGCGACACAACGAGCGGCGCACCTTCAGGCCCACCCAGCCGTGCAATGGTGAAGCGGAACCAACCCAACTCACCAATGGTCTGCTGGTGGGGTGCAGTCCAGATCATGCGGCGCATGATCTCGCGGCTGTTTGGTCCCTGCACCGCAAGATTATGCAACTGGTCCGTCGACGAGCGCACCATGACTTTGAGGTTCAGCTTTTCAGCCCATTGCCGCAGCCACACACCACCGTAATCATCGCCGCCAATCCAGCGGAAATTGTCCTGGCCCAAACGGAAGGCCGTACCATCGTCAATCATGCCACCGTGCTCGTAACACATGGCAGAATAAATAACCTGCCCCTGCGACAGCTTCTTGATGTCACGCGTCAGCACATATTGCATCAACACTTCAGCGTCAGGTCCCGTCACCTCAAATTTGCGCAAAGGTGACAGATCAAGCACCACAGCTTTCTGGCGGCAGGCCCAATACTCTTCGATGGCACCGCTGGACGAATAAACCTGTGGCAACCAATAGCCTTTGTACTCCACATGATGACGGGTGCGCGCCGATATCCTTTCGTGGAAAGCAGTTTCCTTGGTCATCTGGGGCTCCGAATCTGGTGTGGGGCGATAGGCGATGGAACGACTGAATTTCTCTGCGCCGGAATAAGTGCGCACATGAATGTCTGACAAATACCAGCCATTGGCTGGTGACGTATCATCCGGGCAGGAAGATGACACACAGACAATATCCGTCAGTGCACGGAATAACACATAATCGCCGGGACGTGACCAAGGTTCATCGCTGATCAACACACCATGGGCATCAATTGCGGTGTTGAAGAACAAATTGACCGCCATCCAGCCGGGTCGTGGCCCCACGCCATGGGCGGCCAAAACACCATTGAAATTATCCGAGCAATTGGCATGGCCGGGATAACCAATGTCGTCATAATATTTCGCCGCACAGGCCATGGCGAAGGCGTCATGGCGGCCCACCGTGTCTTGCACCACTTCGATCAGCGGCGTCATATCCTGATCATAATATTTGGAATGCAGCCCCGGCATGGAATAAGCACGGCCCATCAACGTGCGCGACGTCGTCACATCAAGCGCGCGTTCGATGCCACGGTCAAGCTTGCGTGCATCGAAGCACTGGAAGTCCGTGCATTGCCGGCCGTCTACATCAAGAATTTGGATGTATTCGCCCGCTTTGACAAAATAAGCCTTTGCCGTTGCGGATTTGATGCGAATGTCCTGCAAGGGGTCAGCGAGGGGATCAGGCAAATCAAACTTGCCCACAAGCCGTGGAGTGGCGCGTTCTACCGATAGCGTCAATGGTGTGAGTGTGGTCTGTTCACCTGGCAACATGTGATGGCCCGGTGCTGCGATGATCAACCAGCCCGCTTCATTTGCTCTGAAACTCACCGACGATTTCGCTACTGTAGCTGCATCAAAGACTGCTGTTGCGCCAGCTTTTGCAAGATCAATACTGCGTAACGCAAGACCGCTGCGAAGTCGCGCCAAGCCCGGATCCGTCGTGCCCGCACTCATCAAAGCTTTCAGGCCGCTCGCATCGCTGTTCGAAGTCTGCCCGATGAGTGCTGAATCAATCTGTCCATTAAGGCCCGCCGCGATGACTTCGGCTTGTTGGCCGCCTTCATCATTGACCAGTGTGAAGCAATCACCCTGCCCCATTTGCAGCAGAAGCGCACCACCCCCCGCCACCACATGGCGTTCTCGGCCATGGTGCTGCAGCATGTCGCGCGGCAGCATAATGCGGCTGGCACGTGGTGGGCCAGAAATGACAGTGGGGTATGGGCTTTCGAGCATTTTCAATTGAACCTTTACGAACGCACTATTCAAACGCTGGCGCGACGGAGTCACCGTCACTTCGGTCCTGCCCCATGTCCTGCAATCCCGTGAACAGACGGCGCTCGTCTTTTGGGCTCACACCGAACAAAGCCTTGTAGTCCCGCGTCATGGGCGTTGATTTCAGATAACCCACAGATGTGGCGATATCACGCAGCGAGTCTTCAGAATAAAGCACCCGCTGCCGGGCTTTTGACAGCCGCATATTGCGATAATACCGAAGCGGGCTCTGGCCTGTTTCGCGCTTGAACAGCCGTTCAAAATGCCGCCCCGACATATCCACCGCCGCTGCCACATCGGGACTGCGCAAGGGGTCTTCAATATGATTTTCAAACAAGCGGAGAGCCTCGCGGATCACCGGGGGTAAGCGGTCAGAGGTGGAGTTGCCATGGGGTACTGGCACCTTCTGGCGTGCGGCTTCGTCTCGCATAAAGGGGTGCTGGAACCAGCATGCCACTTCCGTCATGCAGTGGCGGCCTAACTTCTCTTCAATGAGGCGCAACATCAAATCGAATACGGCACCCGCCCCTGATGCGGTGATGCGGCGATTTTCTCTAAGGATGACGGACTCGCTTGCCTTGACGAGTGGGAACTCAGCCTTGAAGGCCGCTTCATAGCACCAATGCACCGAACAACCGCGCCCTTCCATCAACCCGGCTCGCGACAAAGGGAATATACCACCCGAAAAAGCACCAAGCACCACACCCGTCCGATCCAACCAGCGCAACCGCGCCGAACCACGTCGCTCATCCGCAAATTTTCCTGTAGGTGGGGCAATGATATAGAGTTGATGCAAGTCCTCACAGGCAGCCAACGACACATCCGGTTCAAATCGCACTTCAGCCGATGAACGCACAGGTGCCAATGACTCGGCCACCAACTTCCATGTGAAGACCTTACGACCTACGATCTCGTTCGCGGCGCGCAAGGGCTCAATCGCCGATGTCAGGCAAGCCATCGGGAAGCCTGGAAACATCAGGAAGCCAAGGCGCAGTGGAACCTCATCGGGCATGTAGCGTCAATCCTCTGGCCACCAACCAACCGAGGTTGGCTTGCCATCATCATATGTTGAAAGCCATGCTGCCATCATGTCGCGATTGCGGATAAAACCTTTGTAGGTGGCAAGATCAGGATGCAGGTCACGCACCACACGGTGCAAGCGGCGACCCCATTTCGGCACCGTCACCAACTCTTCAAATTTTCCGAGATAGCAGCGGATGGAAAAAGCCACGGCATTGGAACGGGGCAGCCGGAACAACGCCTGCAACTCCACTCGCAGATGCATTTTCTGCCCAACATTTTTCGGCGTAATTGACGCCTTCATCGACCCCCACTTTGGATATGTTTCAGGTGCAGTATCAAGCAGCGGGTTAACTGTCATCGTCCAGTTGAAGCGACGCACGGGAGCACCATGTTGCAACTTCAACAGAAACTTCAATGCACGATCGAAAATGCCCTTTTCATGCGCCAGTGGCACGGGAGCATGCCACTCCATGAAGCTCATGCCGATGTCGAAATCCAGAGACCAGTCAGCTTGCGATGTGATCATGCCTGCATCCATCCACAGGTCATTGTCGCGCTCGTCCTGCAACGAAAAATCACCTTGGGTTTGCCGCGTAATGTATTCGAAGGGCCCGTAAGGCAACGTGGATTCATCAAGGAATGTAAACTTCTGGTCAATGCCCAGCGGGCGGTTAATCCAATGCCAGTTGTTGCGGTCTTTCGTCAGTGAGAACCATTGCGGATATTCGCGTGCTTTCGACTCCATGATGAGTTCGAGAAGATCCCATCCTGCCAGCGTCATGTGCGGCAGCGATTGGCAACGCAGCGGGTCTGATGCCAACACCTTGGCGCGGTCAAACATCTCAGCCACATAATGCTCGTCCACGTCGAAGGTGTGCTCAAACACCGAACCTTTGCGCCCCGAAACATGCGGCTCCATGTTGACGGAATACATATATTCATCACGGTCAAACGGAAATGGAAAACGCCGAATGCCTTCCGGCGAATTGCGGTAGGTGAAATCATCGCGAAATGTTTCACTGTGGAAATAGTCGTTAAAATCGCCTGGCTTGAACACAATGCTCATGAGGACTTCCTATCGCTCAATGGTGAGGATCTTGCCCTCGAAACGCGAGACGCAAGGCATGATTTTCAACCCAGCTGCTTGTTCTTCTGGCGTCAGCCAATGGTCACGATGCAGCAGGGTTCCGTCGCAGGCAACGACGTTGGTTTCGCATTGCCCACAGGCACCACCCCGGCAGAGATATGGCGCATCAACACCCGCCAACTCCATTGCTTCAAGCAGGGATTGCGTGGTGCCAACGGTGATCGTCTTGCTTGACACTGCAAGCCTCACGTCAAAAGGCTTGCCCGTTCCAGGGGCAAGGAATTCCTCATGGTGCAAGGCTTTGGCTGGCCAGCCCATTTTTGATGCTGTGGACAGCACCCAGTTGATCATGCCCTTGGGGCCGCAGACATAAAGATGTGTGCCCAGCGGCTGCATGGACAGGATGCGCCCCAGATCGATCACCTGTTTCTGGTCATCGAAATAGAAATGCATGCGTTCGCAATAGAAAGCTTCAAGCCGATCCATGTAAGCACCAAGCGGCTTCGAACGGGCGGAGTAGTGCAATTCGAACTTGCCGCCAAAATGCGAAAGCTGCGCCATTTGCGCAAGGAATGGCGTGATGCCGATGCCGCCCGCAATCATCACATGTTTTTTCGCACGATTATCGAGCGGGAATAGATTGACCGGATAACTGAGCACCATCTCCATGCCGACCTTGACGTGGGCGTGCATATACAGCGAACCTCCCCGCCCCACATCATCACGCCGCACTGATATTTCATAGCCGGAAGCGTCTTGCGGGTTGCTCATCAGTGAATAGGGGTTGAGACGCCGTGTGCCATGGTCGTCCATTTCCACAACCGTATGCGCTCCTCCAGAGAACGACGGCAGTGCCGAACCATCGCGGCTGACAAAGCGGAAGCGCTTGATCAGTTCGTTGACCTCAACAACCTCCGCCACGCGGACGTAAAGCTTGGCGCCACCGCTCATGTGAACCTCACGTGCGCTTCCGGCACCAGGCCTGGGTCTTCCGCATCAATGTTGACGCCTTGGAACGCCGCGATACGGCGCGAGTAATGATCACGCACGAAAAGATTCAAGCCACAGTGGCTGCACTTGAAAGGATCAGTCGCCACGTTTTCAGTGATGCCTTTGCAATGCACACACTGTACGCGCCGCACTGTGGAACCGCGATGTTCTTTCTGGATATCAGAAAACGGAAAACCCGTGCTCATGATTTCGCGTTCAGCCTGCCCCATCAGCCCTTCAGTGCCTGTTAAGTAAAACTGTGTGCCCATATGTGCATCCGCCAAAACCCGCTGCAAACGTGGTAGAAGTGTTGGAATGGAGGGTGCTGCATAAAATTGCGCAGCCTCCAGTTTTTCTAGCTCAGCAGACTTATTTGTGCCGTTCGGTCCAGCAGTGTAGATGATATGCAAATTGCGTAGCATGTCCAACTTGCCTTCGCCGAACTTCTCCAGAAGTTCGATGACAGCATCAGCGCCTTCGCCATCGGCAACCACCAAATGTCTGGCCCCCGCCCTTGGCGCAAGCACGCCATAGACAGGACGACTTTTGATGGCCGACGGGAACACAGTTTTCGTCATCGTTTTGCCTGTTAGCCTTGAACGGTGCGGCGTTTCTTTTCAGGATCATAGAACGGCATTGAATGCGTCGTGGCAGCTATCGGACCATGGGTGCCACAGCGCACTTCAAGCTTGGTGCCGTTGTTGGCGCAATCCACCGGAAGCCGTGCAATGGCAATGTTGTGCTTGTTCAGCGGTGAATACATGGCCTGCGTGACCAATCCTACCTTTTTGCCGTCGCGGAACACAGGCGCACCATTGCCCGGCACATTGGCGCCTTCAAGTTTGAGTCCCCAAATTTTGAAGCGCTCTTTGCCCTTCAGGCGGTAATGCTCTTCAGCACCAAGGAAGCCGACCTTGCCCGGAGACACCGTGAAGTCGAGGCCAAGCTCCCACAGCGTGTCGCCGGGGCCCTGGTCTTCGAAGGGATACATTTCCGAATTGTCGAAGGGGAAGAACAACAAATAGCTTTCGGTGCGCAACATGTCGAGTGTGGTGAAGCGGCAAGGAATAATGCCCGATGATTTGCCTTCTTCGAGAATGCGATCCCAGATCATTCCCGCATCTTGTCCCCGCACAAACAATTCATAACCGCGCTCGCCCGTATAACCCGTGCGCGAGATCATGGCTGGCTTGCCAAATAGTGACGTTTGCATATGGGCAAAATAGGGAAGTGCACGGATGCCCGACACATGCTTTTCCAGATAATCGACGGCCATTGGACCTTGCAACGACAGGTCATGCAAGTTGTCATCAAAACGAATGGATACATCGCGGCCCGTAGCAGCCTTGGTCAGTTGCTCATGCGCGCCCCCTGAACCATGCACCACCATGAAGGCGTTGGGTGCGAGACGATAGATCACGCAGTCATCAACGAACTTGCCCGCATCATTGAGCATGGTGGCGTAGACAGAGCGCCCGGGCATCAGCTTTTCCATGTTGCGGGTGGTCGCGCGCTCAATCAGGTGGGATGCGGCAGGGCCGGAGATATGGACCTTCTTCAAGCCCGACACATCCATAAGTCCAGCCTTGGTGCGGATGGCGATGTATTCTGCATCCGGGTCACCTTTGGAATAAGACCATGCGGTGCCCATGCCGCTCCAGTCTTCAAGGTTTGAGCCAAGCGCCTTATGGCGGTCGATCAGGGTGGAAAAGCGCCAGGAATTGGTCATGTGGGACTCCCTTGATGATCTTGATTTCCGCCAAGTTTGAGACGCATTTCGACAAAAATCAATATTGAAATGCAATTATTTTTCTTGGCAGGTAACTTTTTTCACAAAAAAGGGGTCGCCGAAGCGACCCCTTGCCGAATTTGTGCAATCAAGCTGGCAGCACGAAGAACCAGTTGGCCCACAAGACGACCACGGCACCAGCAATCAGCGTCAGGTAAGGCAACATGCCAGCTTTTCGTTCACCGAGATCACCTTCCTTGAGACCAAGATCAACATAGGCCTGGGCCGGGAACTTGCCGCCATCTTGCATGTAATGGCGATACCAAAACACAGGGATGATCAGCGCTGCAAAAATCAAGCCTGCCCACAATGCATTGGAATAACCCCACACCTTGGCACCAGCGCCGAGGAACAGCGCATTCACAAAGGCCAGCACGGTGTTCACACCAATCAACCAGGTTGGTGCCTTCCATGGCCGATCAATGTGACTAGAGTCAATGCGATGCATCCAGCCGGCGTTGAGGTTGAGGAAGTTGAACAAAATGTAGCCTACGTTGGAAATGGCAAGCACGTAGAAATATCCACCCACGTCCGATGCCAAAGCCAACAGGAACACGTTGAACGCAAAATCCGTCCACATCGCCTTGGAAGGCACGCCCTTCTCATTCACACCACCCAAGTACTTCGGCAACCAGCCATCCTTAGACCCCTGATAAAGGGTGCGTGAAGAACCAGCCATGGCCGTCATAATGGCCATGAACAGTGCGAGGATCATCAGGATCACAAAAAGCTGCGTGATCACCGCACCCCCGCCCACCATATTGCCAAGTGCTTCACCAATGCCCGTTCCGTCAACGATACCGGTAGCCAACATGCCGGAGGTTCCGAGCACGCCTTGGAATGCGAATGGAATGAGGAAGAAAAACACACAGCACAGAAGGCCCGAGTAGAAAATCGCCCGGAAGGTATCGCGCTTCGGGTCTTTCAATTCGCTGGTATAGCAAACGGCAGTTTCAAAGCCGTAGGTTGACCAGGCGGCGATATAGAGACCCCCTAAGAACAACGTCCAACCACCAATGTTCCACGTGCCATCAACGCCGGAATAAGCAGCCGTTGGTGGCAACAGATTGGTGACGTTCATACTGTTAATCTGGCCTGTTAGGATAGGCACGAGTCCAACCAGCAGAAGCGGCACCAACACGATGATGGCCAACCATTTTTGTGCACTGGCCGTTTGTGCAATGCCGCGATGCTGGATCAAGAGGATGAGCAACATCAACGCCACACCGATGAGGAATGTGGAATTGAAATGCAACGTACCAAGACCCGGAATTGTGAAGGCCAAGGCTTCAAAAGTACGAAACGCTGGCGTCAATGCGGCAACGCCATCAGCGGAAACCACGGCTTTGATCGCATCAGGTGCAAGCACACCGGCATTTGCTGCCATATATTCAACAACTGATTTTGTTTCGGCCGTATAGTTCGCCACATTGGCCGTCACCCAATCCACCACCTGTTGGCTACCAGCCAATGGAATGGGGAAGAGCGCATTGAGAATATAACCCGCTGCAATGGCGCAACCGAGCGACAATACGGGAGACCAGGCAAACCAGTTACACCACACCGAAAGCGGCGCGATCAGCTTCGAATAGCGCAACCAAGCAGTGGCACCGTAAACCGAAGTACCACCTGATTTGTTACCGAACATGCCCGCCATTTCGGCATACGTGAAGCTTTGCAAAAAGCCCATGATCATCGAAATGATCCAGACCAGGAAGGCGAGCTTGCCCGTAACGCCCGCAATTCCGCCAATCGAGAAAAGCACTAATGGCGGCACACCAGCCGCGACCCAGAAGGCCCCTTTCCAGTCTAACGCGCGGACCATTTGGCCCGAACCAGATTCTTTCGTCACTTCCGTTACCCCTTCTTCAAACAAAGAAACGCGCCGCGCTCTGTTGGCCGACTTTCCGCTTCCTCGTGCCCAACCCAGATTTGCCACTATGGCAAATCTCGAGATTTCTAATTCTTCAAATAACTCTCCATCGAATCTTCCAACGCATCTTTCCACGCTGTGTGGTGCAGTGGCGCCATTGTTCCAGTGATCACCGATTTATAAGCGTTATCACGGAAAGTCATGATGTTCTTGGACTTATGATCTTTCCATTCAAAGAAAGCCTCACAGGCGCCATCGACATCAAACGGCGGATAGTCTGTCTCTGCAATCAGTTCCTTGACGTAATCGCCTTGGTAGTGGATCGCATCATGTGCGTCCTTGCCTGCGTCTTCACAAGCCACCCGGTTGGCAACATCCTTCAGCATTGCCGCCTTGTCAGCCGCAAGTTTGATCCGACCCATGATCGCATCACGCACCCACCACGCTTGCGCATCGAACATATTGAACGTGAACCACTGGTCCTGCATGCCAATGTAGAACAGTGCGGGATTGTGAACATAAGCCACGCCCTTATAAAGGTCAGCGGTGGCCAAGCGGTTTTTGGTTTTGAGGCGCAAGTCATCTGGCAAGAATGGGAAACTGTGCTGATAGCCCGTGCACAAAATGATGGCGTCGATCTTCTTGGATGTGCCGTCTTTGAAATAGGCCGTGTCTTCATCCACATGGGTGAGGATTGGAACCTCTTTCCAGTTCGAAGGCCAGTCATAGCCCATGGGTGCTGTGCGATGTGCAACGGTGACTGACTTGCAGCCATATTTCCAACATTGCGAGCCAATATCTTCTGCCGAATAGCTGGTGCCAACGATCAGCAGATCCTTGCCCTTGAATTCCATTGCATCGCGGAAATCATGGGCGTGCAGAATGCGGCCATTGTAGGTTTTGAAACCGGGGAACTCAGGAACATTCGGTGTCGAAAAGTGTCCAGAGGCCACAATCACGTGATCGAAGACTTCATCGTAGATCGTGTCTTTGGCATGGTCATGTGCTGTGACGGTGAACTTGCCTGACTTGGTATCATGACGGACAAAACGAACTGCTGTCTTAAAGCGTATCCAGTCACGCACCCCGGCTTTCGTCACTCGCCCTGCGATGTAATCAAACAAAACTGCACGCGGCGGATAGCTGGCAATCTGCTTTCCGAAATGCTCTTCAAAAGAATAGTCGGCAAACTCCAGACCTTCCTTTGGGCCATTGGACCAGAGATAGCGATACATGGAGCCGTGCACCGGCTCACCGTATTCATCGAGCCCGGTGCGCCAAGTGTAGTTCCAAAGTCCGCCCCAATTGTCCTGTTTCTCAAAACACACAATCTCGGGAATTTCTGCACCCTTGGCTTTCGCCGATTGGAATGCCCGCAGTTGCGCCAAGCCCGACGGGCCGGCACCTATCACCGCTACTCTCTTCTTCATTCACACCCTCAGGAAATATCTTTTGTGGCATACGATTCCGCGTCTACCTTGGACGAAAGCCTATGGGACATTTTGCCTGCGTGTCAAATCTTATTCCCATGGATGAATAAATGAAAGTTTTGAGCATCCGTATGGCTGGTCTTTGGTTTGGCGACGGGCAATGTCGAATTTGAGTAAGGAAAACATGTTGACCCCATGATCGTTGCCTGGAGCATCAGACGGTCAATCGGCCGTCCGATTCTCTAACGCTTTGAATCTGAAGCAACGACAATCGGCATAAACATATTTTTCTAGGAACCGTCGACTGCCTCCTTTTCGTCGCCAGTTTTGCGACCGCGAACAAGTGGTGAAATCAGGCGTAATATACTTGCGTTGAATTGCGGAATTAAACCAACTGGGAGCGGCACCAGCGGTAACTTCGAGGCTACGAACTCACTCAGCCGTTGAATAATAATGGCATGTGTGTTGTCAATGTCCTCGTAGAGGATGCTGTGGCGTTCAGACTCCACAATATGCAATTTCTTGTCCGCCGATCCAATCCGGTCATAGATGATGTTTGCGCTGGCAGGGTCTATGACCGGGTCGTTGGAGCCATGAAGGATGCTGACCGGACAAGTGATGTCTGGAAGTTTCTGATGCAGCGCATCGGTAATCTTTCTAAGTTCCATCAAGGCCCTGACCGGCATATTGCTGTACTGAAACTCAGGGTGCTCTGGTTCTCCTTGCTGGAAGGGTTTGATGCCGTCTTGCGCGTAGACCCATTCGCTGAGTTTGTTGATACGGTCCAGCAGTGGAGCAAAACGCAAATTGCGAACACGAAATTTGACCGGTGCCGAAACGGCAATGACCGCAGCGAGGCGTTCTGGTTTCTCTGCGGCCAAAAGCAGTGCCAGCGAGGCTCCCGTGGCAAACCCCACGACCATTACTTCAGCAGATATATGCGACATGATCTCATAGCCGCGACGCACGCTTGCCTGCCAGTCTTGCGCCGAGCGCTCACGCAAATCCCAAGGTGTGGTACCATGGCCCTTGAGGCGCACACATAATACCGGATGGCCGAGATCGACGAGCTTGTGGCCAAAGTCTTTGAATTCTGCAGGCGAGGCCAAGAAGGCATGCACTAAAATCACGCCGGGCCGCGTCGGGTTCTTCGGCATGATGAGCGATGCATTGCCGTATTTTTTTTCGCTCTCCAGCAAAACTGCCTGGGATTTTCGTGGTTGCGCCGAGGCCCGCTTGTCCTGCGCGTAGTTGCGCAATTCATCATCAAAAAGCTGAGTGGCCAGTGCCATGCCTGCCAATGGTATTGCCTGCGCAACAATACGTTCCACATTCGTCAGCGAGGCGATCTCATTGGCATAGACCCGGATCATGTTGACCAGTCGAGGGTCACTTTCGCCAATCTCTGCATGAAGCGCTGGCAATAGCGTGTAACTGCTTTCACCGATGACAATCAGACCGGAGTCCGAAGCATTCTTGAACAAGTCATTCAAGCTGCCGGAACGTCCATGGTGAAGTCCGTCATAAACATCAGGGTCATTCAGTGACCGATGGAGATGAAGTCCTGGCTCTCGTTGAATCCGCTTGATGATGGCGTAGAGCACGGCATTAAAATGTGACTTCGTGATTTCTGTGACATTGATTTCGGAAAAGCGCATGATCAACAGCGATGCCAGATGGCTGATGTTGACGGTTACATTTGCGTACATCTCGACCATGCACAAATCGCGCAAGCGTCGCGTTGTGCGCGTCATTGTCCCCGCCACTATGCGATCAGCCCAATCGCTGGCTTTATCTTTCAGGCCAAACAACTCGTCAAGACTATCGATTTGTTCGAAAGTGCGCGCCATGACGATGCGATCTGCCACTGTCCAGGCGATTTCAGGATGCAAGGGCTTGCCGAAGCGAATATCCATATCGGTTTTGCGCAACAGTAAATTACCCTCGACCATCAATTCCTCACGGCCGCGCTTACCAAGATTGAATTTCAGGACGTCAGCTGCTTTCAGCAAAACATTTTCACCGGTATGCAACGGATGAAACGTGATGTTCGACGGCACGATCAGTGTCGGCTTGCGCGCCGCTGCAATCATCGCATCCTGGTCAGCCAAGCCAAGGGCCGCAACCCAACGTCCCAGCCGCGCTGTATCTCCCTCCTCGAGCACCGAGAGAATGCGTTTCTTGAAAGCTTCAAGAACAACAGCAAGGGCTGAAGCACCCATGTGATGCCCACGACGCGACTTCATGGATTGAAAAAATTTTGTCAGCGGTGGCGCAGAAATGCTGCGGTCCTTCATCATCGAACCTTCTGGAAAGATGATAACCTTTTGGCCCCGCAGAATTTCCGCGGCTAAAAAAGCCAGCAATCCCGGATGATTGGAGGGCACAGCCCCCACCCCCCACAGCACCTTGGAAAAGCGCTCGCTGCCTTCAAACAACTCACGGGTCGCCACACAGCGGCAATAGGCTCCGGTTGCCTTGTAGATGAAATATTGGGGAATAAGGGTTTCAAACCGGGCGAAATGGTTGAACAGGAAAATTTGCCCGTTCTCAATCACACCGGGTTCGATGTGTGTCTCGATTTTCATGCCGACGCGTTTTCGCACTTGCGTGAACGCACGCACACTCCACTGATAGAATGGTTCATTGATTGCGAATTCGGCTCTCAAGGTCATCAATCCCACCTTCAACACTGTCTAACCAGCGTAACAATCACCTTTGTAGGTGAAAGACTAACATACCAGTACTAAGGCTTCGTTGCCCGACTAAAAAGCCTCCTCTCGGAGACCCATGACCGGCGCTGATCCTGCCATGATGCTGGACATCAAACTCCCGGTTTCCGGCAAGATTTTAGCCATATAGAAATGTGCAGTGGCAATTTTTGCTGTGTAGAATTCATCAGGTCCGGCCATGTTGAGCTTGAAGGACTTCTCGGCCATGCGCGACCACATGAAACCAATGGCGACGAGGCCAAACAGGCGGAGATACTCCGTGGCGGCTGCTCCTGCTTCATCTGGATTTGCGGTTCCAGCCTTGCCCAACCAAAGCGTCGTCTGCTGCAAGCGTCCGAAGGCTTTTGCGAGGGGTGCAATGTGTGGCGCCGTAAAGGAATTCGCCGCGCGCTTTTCAATGTATTCACCGACCGGATGGAAAAACCGCCGGGCCATGCGGCCCATTCCCGTCGGCATTTTGCGACCGACCAGATCGAGGGCTTGTATACCATTGGTGCCCTCGTAAATCTGGGTGATGCGTGCATCTCGCGCCAGTTGTTCCATGCCCCATTCCCGAATATAGCCGTGACCACCATGAACCTGCATGGCATCATTGGCCGCCGCCGAGCCGTGATCCGTCAGCATGACTTTCACGATAGGCGTCATCAACGCCACCAAGTCTTCTGCAACTTGCCGTCGTTCGGCGTCTGGATGGTGAAAGGAGATATCAAGCTCATGACCAATCCACATGGCGAGTGCCCGGCAGCCTTCCGTCATGGCGCGCGTGCGCATCAGCATGCGACGGATATCGGGGTGGACGATAATGGGATCGGCTGGTTTGTCCGGATATTTGGCACCTGTCGGAGCACGCATTTGCAAACGGGTTTTGGCATAATCAACCGCACCTTGATAGGCGGCCTCAGCCACACCCAAGCCTTGAATGCCAACAGCCAACCTTGCTGCGTTCATCATGGTGAACATGGCGGCCAAGCCTTTGTGTGGTTTGCCGACCAGCCAAGCTGTTGCGCCGTCATAATTCATGACGCAGGTTGGCGATGCCTTGATGCCCATTTTTTTCTCAAGTGAGCCACAGGTCACTGCATTTCTTGTCCCCGGTGAACCGTCAGATTTTGGCAGGAATTTGGGGCAAACAAACAGCGAAATGCCGCGCACACCCGCAGGCGCATTGGGCAATTTTGCCAAGACAAGATGGACAATGTTTTCGGTCAAATCGTGCTCACCAGCCGAAATGAAAATCTTGGTGCCATGGATTTTGTAGGTGCCATCGGCCTGCGGTTCGGCGCGGGTTTTGATCAATCCAAGATCAGTGCCACATTGCGGCTCGGTCAGGTTCATGGTACCGGTCCAGGTTCCAGCCACCAACTTGGGAAGATAGATGTTTTTCAGCTCTTCTGTCGCGTGGGCCTTCAATGCGTAATAGACGCCCTGCGTCAGCAGCGGAAACAGGCCAAAAGACAAGTTGGCCGAAGATATCATTTCATCGAATGCGAAGTTGACGGGTGAGATCAATCCTTGTCCACCATAGGCGGGATCACATGCCAAACCTTGCCAGCCACCTTCGACAAATTTGTCGTAAGCTTCCTTGAACCCGGGCGCTGTGGTCACCACACCCTTGTCAAACGTACAGCCCGCTTCATCGCCACTTCGATTGATGGGTTGCAAAACATGCGAGCAAAGCTTTCCTGCTTCCTCCAAAATCGCCGACACCACATCAGGTGTTGCTTCGGCATAGGCCGGAATGGCGTTTGCAGTTTCATGAATTTTCAGAATGTCAAACAACAGGAACTTCATGTCGCGCAAAGGAGCTGTGTAAGTGTGCATGGGCGACCTCAATTCCTCAGTGGCTTGCCTGTTGCAAGCATCGCTTCTATCCGCAGCAAGGTAGGTTCGGTTTTCACCAATGCCATAAACGCTCGCCGTTCAAGCTCCATCACGCGGTCTTCGCTGACGACTTCGGTGATGTCTGTTGCACCACCGCTGAGAACCTTTGCCAGTTCATTTGAAACTGTCACATCATGCGGTAAAGCCAGCCCCTGCTGTGCGTATGACTGTATCGCCATGCTCAGCGCGGCTTTGCCCGTTGGTCCCGGCAGGCGAAGCTCAACGGGTTGTGGTGGCTTGTAATCATGCGCAAGTTTAAGCGCCAAGGTTTTGGCATCAGTCAACAGTCGGTCACGGTTCATGGTAACGCCATCGGTTTTGCGAAAGTATTTGAGTTCCTTTGCGTTGGCGGCGGACTTGGAAACTTTTGCCAGCGAAATTTGTTCGAATGCTCCCAACACGCGGGGCATTGGCCCTTGTGGCACGCCGGGGCCAGTGCCTTGTCGGATGAGCATTTCCTTGCAGCCACCCCAGCCGGGCACAATGCCAACGCCAACTTCAACCAATCCCATGTAGGTTTCAGCGTGCGCTTGCACGCCTGCACAGTGTAAAACGAATTCGCAACCGCCGCCCAGCGCCATACCACCGGGTGCGGCAACAACGGGAAATGGTGCAAACTTGAGCGCCTTCATGACGCTTTGACCTTGCGTCACCAATTCTTCAAGCACGGGCCAAACGCCAATGTTGGCTGCAAACAGCGCCAGCCCAATGTTGGCCCCCACCGAAAAATTTTCGCTGTCATTGTAGATCACCAGCGCCTTCATGCCCTTCGCAACAATATCGATGGCTTGCGACGCCATGAGCAGCGTGTCAGGATCAATGCTGTTCATCTTGCTGTGGAATTCAAGGCAGGCAATTCCGTCGCCCAAATCCCACAGACTTGCAGAAGCATTCTTGGCCATTGGTTTATTGCGCAACTTGATGGCAGTGAGCATCAGCGCACCCGCTGGCTGGGGAATTGGTTTGTACGTGCCATCTTCGCTTAATTGCGTTCGGCCATCAGCTTCGGCTTTATAGAAACCACCTTGCTTGGCGGCCATCGCCAGCAATGGCGGCACCAGAATTTTTTCTGCTGCCAACTTCTCTGCAAACCACAGGGCACCGAGTTGATCGATCATCTCGAAGGGACCACGTTTCCAGTTGAAGCCTGTGCGCATGGCAAGATCAACATCGGCAATTGACCCGGCAATCTCGGGCATCAGTCCCGCTGTATAGCATAGCAACTTGCTGAGCACCGCCCACGCCAAACTGCCGCCTCGATCTGAATGCGTGACCAGCGCGCGAAGGCCGCCTTTTGCGGCATCAACGGATTCCAATGTCACTTTGGAAACCGGGCGATAGGCACCTGTTTTGAGATCGACGACCTCCTTGTTCTTTTTTCCGCCCGATTTGTTGAGGCGATAAAATCCCGCGCTGCCTTTGCGGCCGGTGCGCCCTTCGGCAATCATTGTCTTCAGCAAGGCAAACTCAAGCGGCAATGCGTGATAGGCATCGGACTTCGGCAGGGCATGCCGCATTGATGCATCGACATGCGGCATCAAATCGAGACCAACAATGTCCATCAGATCGAACACGCCAGACTTTGGCGCACCAATGGGCTTTCCCATCACGGCGTCTGCTTCTTCAACCGTAAGTCCAAGCTCACGCGCCGCGTTGACGGCGCATTGCATCCAGTAGACGCCAATCCGGTTGGCAATGAATCCTGGCGTATCCTTGGCTTTTACAACAGCCTTACCAAGTTTTTCGTCGGCGAATGCGGTGACGGCGATGATGGCTTCAGGCCGCGTTTCAGGGCCGGCGACCACTTCAAGAAGCCGCATGTATCTTGGTGGGTTGAAGAAATGCGTGATGCAGAAATCCTGCTGCATGGACGCTGGCATTCCGTCCATCAACATTTTCAGTGGCAACGTCGATGTGTTTGACGAGAGGATTGAACCGGGCTTTCGTGCGGCGTCGATTTTCTTGTACAGCGCTTGCTTCAGTTCTACCTTTTCGATGACCGCCTCAATGATCCAATCGCATTCGCCAAGGCGTTCGAGGTCATCTTCAATATTACCCGCTTCAATCAAACCCGCAGCGGATTTAGACATCAAGGGCGCTGGTTCGGCTTTCAGCAATTTCTCAACAGCGGTCTTGGCCAAGACGTTACGATCAGTTGCGCCCACCGGAACAATGTCCAGCAGCAACGCCGGATAACCAGCATTGGCGACTTGCGCCGCAATCCCGCTGCCCATCACACCTGAACCGATGACGCAGACTTTTGCAATCATCACGATACAGCCTCAAGTATGGTTGCAATCCCCTGCCCGCCGCCAATGCATTGTGTTGCCAGCGCATAACGCTTGCCTTCGCGCTTCAACAGGGCCGCCGCCTTGCCTGTGATGCGTGCACCTGTGGCACCCAGGGGATGACCGAGCGCCAAGGCCCCACCATCGATGTTAACTCTTGAAGCATCGATATTAAGATCGCGCAGGCAAGCAATGGCTTGGGCGGCAAAGGCCTCGTTCAATTCGATGATGTCGATATCGTTGATGGAGAGATTGGCACGTTCCAGCGCTTTGCGTGTCGCCACAACGGGCCCGATGCCCATCAACTCGGGGCTGCATCCGGCAATCGCCACGCTCTTGATGCGGGCGAGAATGGGCAACTTGTGTTTCCTAGCATAGCTTTCCGAAACAACAAGGCACGCCGCCGCACCATCAGTCAGTGGCGAAGATGTGCCTGCAGTCACAACGCCATTTTGATCGAAGGCTGGCTTCAAACCGGCAAGTGCCTGCATGTTGGTTTCAGGTCTGATGCAGCCATCCTCGCTCGCCGCTGGCACGGCAACGATTTCATCTCTAAACTTTCCATCTTGTTGTGCCTTGGCAGCTTTTGCATGGCTGGAAACAGCGAATTCTTCCTGCAGCTGCCGCGTGATGCCATATTTCTTGGCTACATTTTCAGCGGTAACACCCATTGAAACATAGGCGGCTGGCATGTGTTCCGCCAATTCAGGATTTGGCATGGGATTGAATCCCATCATCGGAACCCGGCTCATGCTTTCAATTCCGGCACAAACAAAAACCTCGCCAGCGCCTATGGCAATGGCACCAGCAGCCGAATGAATGGCTTGCATGGAGGAACCACAAAAGCGGTTGATGGTTGCGGCACCCGCCGATTGCGGCAGGCCTGCAATGAATGAAATCAACCGCGCCACATTGAAGCCCTGTTCGCCCTCTGGAAAAGCACAGCCCATCAACAGGTCTTCAATATCCTCAGCATTGACGCCTGTCGTCTTGACCAGACCCTTGACCACGGCGGCTGCCAAATCATCAGGCCTGGTCTTTGCCAGTGCGCCCTTGTTGGCAAAATGAAATGGAGAGCGGACGTATCCGGCGATGACTGCTTGCATTTGTTCGGAACCTGTTCATCAAAAAGCCTGAGCCGAATTGAACTCATGGCAAGAGCCTAATCGCATTCTGTCGCCCTGTCACGCCCTGCCGGAAGTTGGCGCTTTCTATCTTGAAACAAGTCCGAATGTAGCCTTACAATCGATGGAATTGTGCCAAGGTCGCACCGTGCCACAGAAGCACAACCAGGGAGAAAGCCATGAAAGGTCTTATGCAGGACTGGTCACTGTTGGTACACCGCGTGCTCGATCATGCGGCGCAATGGCATGGGGAGGCTGAAATTGTTTCACGCAGCGTCGAAGGCCCCATCCACCGGGAGACCTACCGCGAACTTGATCGGCGTTCCCGGGCACTGGCACATGCGGCCCGCCAAAGGCTCGGTATCAAGCACGGACAGATCGTCGCCACCATGGCCTGGAATGGCTATCGCCACATGGAAATCTGGTATGGCATCATGGGCCTCGGTGCGGTTGTTCATACACTCAATCCACGCCTGTTTCCGGAACAGCTGAATTACATTGTCAATCACGCTGAAGACCAATGGATATTCCTTGACCTGACATTTGTGCCCCTGTTCGAGAAGCTGCAAAATACGCTGCCGACGGTGAAGGGCTACATCATCATGACAGACCGGGCCCATATGCCGGAGTCGACGACCCTCAAAAATCCAGTTTGTTATGAAGACCTGATCGCAGAGGGCGACGAAACTTTTGTCTGGCCCGAACTTGACGAAAACACCGCCTGTGGCCTTTGCTATACCAGTGGCACAACGGGCAAACCCAAAGGCGTACTTTATTCGCACCGCTCAAATGTCTTGCACGGCCTTCTGGCGACGACGGCAGATGGTCTGGCGATCAGTTCTGCTGACACTGTTCTACCCGTCGTTCCGATGTTCCACGCCAACGCCTGGAGTCTCGCCCATTCCGGTCCCATGGTCGGCGCCACGTTGATCATGCCTGGCCCGAAACTCGACGGCGCATCAATCTGCGAATTGCTGCTGAACGAAAAGGTGACAATGTCAGCTGCTGTCCCCACCATCTGGTTCATGCTGCTCAATCATCTCGAAGCCAACCCGCACATCACCTTGCCCGATTTGAATCGGGTCGCCATTGGCGGCTCTTCTTGCCCGGTGTCATTGATGCGCGCCTTCAAGCAAAAATACGATGTCGACGTCATTCACGCTTGGGGAATGACCGAGACAAGCCCACTCGCCACGATTTGTCGCCCCAAGGGATCCCTGAAAGATTTGAGCGAAGAACTTCTATGGAAACAGCGTGCCAAACAAGGCCGCCCAGCTTTCGGCGTCGAAATGCGACTGACCGACGATGAGAACAATGAACTTCAACACGATGGCAAGGCATTCGGCCGCCTGAAGGTGAAAGGGCCGTGGATTGCAAAAGCCTATTTCAAGGGTGACGGTGACGAGTCGTTCAACCCTGAGGGTTGGTTCGACACAGGTGATGTGTCGACCATTGATGAATGGGGCTACATGCAAATCACCGATCGCTCCAAGGATGTAATCAAATCAGGCGGTGAATGGATATCCTCGATTGAACTGGAGAACGTCGCGATGGGTTGTGCAGGCGTGGCAGAAGCAGCCGCGATTGGATTGCCGCACCCAAAATGGGATGAGCGGCCATTGCTGATCATTGTCAAAAAGCCCGGTGCAGTGGTTTCCAAAGCCCAGGTGATGCAGCATTTGCAAGGCAAAATTGCCAAGTGGTGGATGCCCGACGACATCACCTTCGTCGAAGAAATCCCCCACACCGCTGCAGGAAAAATCTCCAAATTGCAGCTCCGGGAGAAATTCAAAGACTACCGATTGCCATCGACATGATCAACTTTCAACTGGACTTGTGCCCAATTAATTCCGCATCCTGTTCTCATTCAGGCTGATAATCGTTCGAACTTGACGGGTGATGTGCCTCCTATGGCTGAGTGTTTTCGGCGGGTGTTGTAGAAACCTTTGATGTATTGAATGAGGGCATTGGTGAAGTGCATTCGCGAAGCCCAGGTGTGTCGCCAGACCAGTTCGGCTTTGAGGGTTTTGAAAAAGGTTTCGACGGCGGCATTGTCATAACAGTTCCCTATGCCGCTCATCGAGACTTTGAAGCCCAGCTCACGCAGCCGCTTTTGATAGTCATGGGAACAATATTGACTGCCTCTGTCAGTGTGATGAATGCAACCCTGTGGTGGGTTGCGAAGCGCCACCGCATTGTTCAAGGCCTGCAATGCCAGGTCACGTTTCAAGCGATTGCTGACGGCCCAACCGATGACCCTGCGCGAATGCAGATCAATCATCACTGCCAAGTACAATCAGCCCTCAGCTGTCCAGATATAGGTGATGTCACCTGCCCACTTTTGATTTGGCTGATCAGCATGGAAGTTCCGGTCCAGCCAGTTTGGCGCAATGTTGAAGTGGTGATTGCTGTCGGTGGTCGCCTTGTATTTACAGGTTCTGACGATACGAAAGCCGTTCAAACGCATCAAACGGCCCACGCGACGGTGACCAACCCGCAGACCTATTTCCTTCAACTCCTGAGTCATTCTTGGCCGCCCATAGCTGCCGAGGCTCAAGTGATGTTGTTCCCGGATATGGGCCGGCAGCACCATGTCGTAACGTTGACGCTGGCTGACTGGGCGGTTCCGCCAAGCCCGAAAGCCACGTGATATGACCCGCAGCAATCGGCACAGTCGGGCAACTGGAACACGCTTGGAATGTTCTTCGACAAAAGCAAATCTCATGTGTTTTGACTCGCGAAGAACACCGTAGCTTCTTTTAATAGCTCCCTCTCCTCCGTGAGCAAACGGTTCTCTTTGCGAAGCCGTTCATTCTCCTTCGCGAGATCAATGTCAGCCCTAGTAGGCAAGTCACCCGGGCGGGACTTCTGTATCCATTTAGCAAGCGTAGAAAAACCAACGCCAAGATCAGAAGCTACTTGTCGCCGCGATTGTCCGCTTGTCAGCGCAATACGCACCACCTCACGTCTAAACTCTTCATTGTGTACCTTTGCCATAATCGTTCTCCTTGATGGCTCGTGTTTCTCATCAAGGACGCGGAATCAAACCGTGGCAAGTCCAGTCTTTGACAGTTCAGCATCACAATGCTTGGTGCCGTGATAGTTGGCTTTGCCATCGTGGATATAGAGCGGAACGTTTGCCCTTGCGACGCCAACACCAAGCAGGCCGATTTCTGCCTGCACTTTGGAATTCCTATATCAGCGCCTCATCGTGTGCGGTTTCGAAGATTGTGTGGAAGATACGACCTTCGAACATTTTGACAAGCTCTGCCGTTTCCGCGCGACTTTGCGCACGCACATCCGATGCCATGGCTTTCTCGATTGCGGCCATGCTTGGATATTTAATGGCCAGCACCATCGCATAGTGTGGGTTTTCGGTGTCGGAATCCTGCTGACGCAACACGCGGACTTCTTCGGCACCAGGAAACTGGGTCCAGAGTGGAACCAGCCTGTCTTTTACAAATTGCGCAAAGGCATCGTCGCAGCCGGGCTTGATCTTGCCTTCAAAGAAGGCACAGCGAATGAACATGATGTTGTCCTTATGAAACGAGCGCAACCGAAGCTGCGCCCGCGAGGGTGATTACATCTTGCCCCAGATTTTTGCGTAGGCGTCGCGATAGCCATTCTGCGGGTCAAAGCTGTTGCCGGTGCTGGCCTTCAAACCATCTTCCGTCACCAAGGCTGGTGCCGTGACATAGCCTGAACATTTTTCGCCAGAGACAGCGCGGTTAAGTTCATCAACCAGTTGCCAGCCTTGAAGGTTCAGGGGTTCGGCAACGGTTACTGTCTGGAACTGGCCCGTGCGGATGCGCTGGAACGCAGCCTCTGAACCGTCGCCAGCAGAACCGGCTTTCGGATTGGCTTTGCCGTCAATGCCAGCAGCTGCAAGGGCTGGGCCCATGAAGTCAAAGTAGAGGTCATTGATGGCGAGTGAATGGGTCCACTTGGCACCGTGTGTCTGCAACAATGTCGTGGTCAACGGGCCCATGCGGGTGGAGGTTTCGGCAATTGGTGTGTCCACCCATTGCAGAACCGTACCACCATTGCCTTCGATGATTTCCTTCATCTTGGCCGCTTTGAGAATGGCGATGGTGTAAGTCGAGTCCGTGAAGATCACCACGCCTGGTTTGCCGCCACCATCCGTCAAAGCCCAGTCAGCGGCTTTCTTGGAAACGTCCATTGCATCAGTTGATACGTTGGCGAAAATGCCACCGGGTGCATCACAGCCAATCTTCGGGCCGGAATGCCAGGAGACCATCGGAATCTTGGCAGCGACGACACCTTCAAGTGCGGCCTGTTGTTCGGCAGCGTCGAAACCGTTGATGACGATGCCGTCAGGTTTCAGCGCCAGTGCCTGGCCCACGGCTGCAGCGCGGCTTTGCACCGAGCCTGCGCCATCCAGCACCTTGACCGTCCAACCGATTTTCGCGGCAGCTTCTTCGATGCCTGTGGTCACGCCGAGTATGCCGCCATTTTTCATGTCGGCGGCCAACACAACGATGGTCTTTCCGTCGGCAGCTTTCGGGCCATCCTTGGGGCCGTCAAAGTCTTCAGCCTGGGCAGCGAATCCCAAACCCATCAGCATGGAGCCTGCGAGCAGGCACTTGATCATTTCACGTTTCAGCATGGTTTTCTCCCGTTTGCTGTTTGATTATTTCTTTGCGGCACCTTTGCGTCGTTGCGCATAGCCAGCGATGCCAATGGCGATGAGCAGTGTAACTCCGTTGAACATGGGCTCGACCCAGAACGAGCCGCCGAATTGCTGGATGCCGGAAATGCCGACCGCCAGAATGATAATACCAATGACCGTGCCCCAGACATTGACACGGCCTGGTTTGATGGTGGTCGACCCGAGGAAGGCACCCACGAGGGCCGGCAGAAGAAATTCCAGGCCCACACTGGCTTGACCGATGCGTAACTTTGCGGCCAGCAACACGCCCGCTAGAGCCGTCAGCAATCCGGATGCAATAAATGAACCCATGACATATTTACGCACAGGAATGCCATTCAGGGCTGCAGCTTTGGGGCTTGCGCCGATGGCATAGAGATAGCGACCAAGTGGTGTGTATTCGTAGACGAACCACATCAGTAACGCGAGAATGATGACATAGTATCCGGTGATGGGTAAGCCAAAGACCATCTTTGTGCTCAAGGCGTAGAAGTTGACCGGCAATACACCCACAATCTGCCTTCCACCTGAGTGCCATAGCGCCAGAGCATAAAGCACGGTTCCTGTGCCGAGCGTGGCGATGAAGCTGTCAATCTTGGCAACTTCCACCAGCAGACCATTGAGCATACCCATGATTGCGCCCAACGCCAGCACAGTGAGCACGGCGACAGGCCAAGAGAAGCCATAAAGCGTCTGCAAGGAAATCGCGAGGATGTGCCAGAGCACAATGCCGTAGCCCACCGTAAGATCGATACGGCCTGCCGACATTGGAATCATCACGCCAAGCGACAGAATCAGGATGATGGCCTTGTCGGAAATGATCGAACGCAAGTTCAGCAGCGTCGGAAAGGTATTGGGCAGCAACACAGAAAACAAAAGGATGAGGATGGCTGTGAGGATGACGAGGCCATAGGTTGGCAGAAGCCGCAACAGCTTCTGTCCGCCGTTGAGATGCTTCAACTCGCTGCGTGTCGGCTCAAGTGCGGTGGACTGGATCGAGTTCATGGGTCAGGCAGCCTCAGAAGCAGATGCAGCGTGGATCAGGGATTGTGTGGTCAAGGCTCGTTCGGCGATTTCGGCAATGATCTGGCCGCGTGAGAATACAAGCGCGCGATGGCAAATATGCGCCACCTCTTCGAAGTCGGTGGAAACGACAATGACGGTCAAGCCCGCTTCAAGTGCACGTGCGACAAGGCGATAGATCTCTGATTTAGCTCCCACATCGACGCCTGCCGTTGGGTCCTCAGCAATCAGCAGTTTGCGACCCTTTGCCAGCCAGCGGCCCACCACCACCTTCTGTTGGTTGCCGCCGGATAGAGCCTCAATGGCGAGCGCCGGATCATTGGGTTTGAGGCCCACCTCATCGCCAATACCAAGCGCGCGCTGTGCCTCAGCGGTGGGTGAGAGGATGCTCATCAAGGTGCGGCCAATGGCCAAGGGATTGAGAAACATGTTTTCGCGAATAGCCAGTGCCGGTGCCACGCTTTCTTCCGTGCGGTCTCGCGCAATAAGACCCACACCTTGTTGCAACGTGGCTTGCGGCGACGTCATGTCCAGGGGCTTGCCCTGAAGCTGCACATCGCCAGACGACGGCTCTGCGCCAAACAATGCCCGCGCCACTTGTTCATGGCCCGCACCGCGCAAACCGACGAGACCTAGCACCTCGCCCTCATGGGCGGTGAAAGTAACAGGCCCCGCACCTTCTGCTATGAGGTTGGATACACGCAAGGTCTCGCGCCCTCGGTTCAGATTGGCGCGCACGTAAAGGTCTTTCACTGCGCGGCCCACAATCATGTTCACAAGTTCAGATGGTGTGGTGTCAGTCACCGCTTTGGCACCCACCAACTGGCCATCACGCAGCACGGCCACACGGTCGGCAATGCGGAAGATTTCATCGAGCCGATGAGAGACATAAATCATGCCCACGCCCTTGGCCCGAAGATCGCGCAACACGGTGAACATGCGCTCCACTTCATCGGCGGGCAAGCTCGCAGTCGGTTCATCCAGCACCAGCACATCGGCTTCCGCAGCCAGAGCGCGGGCAATGGCAACAAGAGATTTTTCGGTGCGGCTCAGTGATTGCACACGCCGTGATGGATCAAAGTCACATCCTACCCGGGCAAGTGCAGCTACCGCGCGGGCTTCCGTGCTGCGCCAGTCAATCGCAGGTCCCTTCATGGAATAGCCTTGCGCCAGCCCCACGTTCTCAGCAACTGACATCCATTCCACCAAACCCAGATCCTGATGAATGAACGAGACACGCTGTTTTTCATTTGGGCGCGGCGGGCGATGCATATAGGCTTCGCCCTTGAACAGAATTCGCCCTTCGTCGGGTGCGTGAATGCCAGCAAGGCTTTTGATCAATGTGGACTTGCCTGCCCCGTTTTCACCCAAAAGTGCTAACACCTCACCTTTGTCGAGATGCAGAGACACATCCGCCAAGGCAGTAGTTCCGCCGAAGCGTTTGGTGATGTGTTCAAATGTGAGCAGACGCTCGTTCAAGCCGATCTCCCTTGGCCGGAGACCTTCATGGGCCTCTCTGAATGTTATCGATAACAAAGTACGCCCGCATTGGAAGCGGAGTCAACATGAAATTCACTTCCCGTCGAGCAAGCGCATCGCTTCGGCGCTGTCTTTTGCACCAAGCCCCATCGCAATGAGGATGCGATGAAGATCTGTCACCGCACTGGTCAGCGGCAGCGGTGTTTTGGTCTTCAAAGCAAAGGCCTGAATTGAATCGAGATCCTTCAACATATTGCCGAGGCTGCCCGTTGGCGTGAAATCACGCGCGGCAAATTTAGCCATGAATTCTTGCATGATGCGGCCATCGGCCCTGCCCCCTGCAAGTGCTGCAGGAATTTGAGCGGGGTCAACGCCACCGGCTTCAGCCAGTTTCACCGCTTCTGCCACAGCCTGAAAAGCGAGTGCACAGAACAGTTGATTCACCAGCTTTGTAGTCTGGCCCGCTCCCGACGGTCCCATCAGTGTGTAGTTTGCAGACAAGTCCTTCATCACCGTGCGGGCACGTTCAAAGTCGGCAGCGTCACCGCCCGCCATAATCGTCAGTTTGCCAGCAACGGCACCCGGCACGCCACCAGACAGTGGGCAATCAACCCATGCCATGCCCGTTTCAGACTTGAGACGCGCAGCCATGTCAGCTGTTGCCGCCGGATCAATGGACGACATGTCGATCAGCAGTTTCGATGCGTCGGCCTGTGCAGCAATGCCATCGACACCAAACACGGCCTTGTTCACGATGTCGGCATGGTTGAGGCTGAGAATGATGAAGCTGGATGCTGCTGTTGCGTCAGAAGGAGACGCTGCGGGCTTTGCACCGTTGTCAACGAGTTGCGCGACTTTGACGGGGTCTATGTCAAACACAGTCAAGTCATGGCCGCACTCTATCAGACGCGCACCAATCGCCTGTCCCATGATGCCCGCACCAATGAGGGCGACGTGTTCAGTCATGCTTGCTCCTGCAGTTGCATCAGCCAGGCGCTGGCTTCGGTTACGATTTCATCAACTGGCCGTGCAATGTCGAAGGCCCTTGCACGTTCATCTGGGCCAGGCCGCTCCAGTGTTGCGAGTTGGCTGGCCAACAGGGACGGCGGCATGAAGTGGCCTTTGCGTGCAGCGATGCGTTGTTCAAGAATGGTGCTGCTTCCATCCAGAAAAATGAATGCCACGCGCCTTCCGGCCTTTGCTATGATGTGTTCTCGATAGGCACGTTTCAGGGCCGAGCACGTGGTGATACGGCCGTCGCGCCCCTGTAGCGTTTCGCCAATCAATGCCAGCCAAGGCCAGCGATCATCATCAATGAGGGGAATGCCTGCCGACATTTTATCCACATTGGCTTTGGGGTGGAGCCTGTCGCCTTCAGTGAAGGTAGCGCCGAGCCCTGCGGCTAGCGCTTCCCCGACAGAGGTCTTGCCGCAACTTGCAACACCCATCACCACGGCAACGCCCTTGAACATTTATAACACCGACGTGATGCCGCCATCCACATAAAGGATATGGCCATTGACGAAGGATGAAGCCGGCGAGGCCAGGAAAATGGCGGCACCTATAAGCTCATCGGTGGTGCCCCAACGTCCGGCCGGGGTGCGTTTTTCCAGCCAGGACGAAAACTCCGGATTGTCCACCAGCGCTTGATTGAGTGGTGTTTTGAAGTAGCCGGGCCCGATAGCATTCACTTGAATATTGTGTTTCGCCCAATCGGCGCACATGCCTTTGGTGAGCATCTTGATAGCACCCTTGGTGGCGGTGTAGGGCGCGATGGTAGGGCGGCCCAACTCACTTTGCACGGAACTGATATTGATGATCTTGCCAGCTTTGCGCGCAATCATACCCTTGGCCACGGCCTTGCCAACAATGAAAGCGCTTTCGACATTGACTTGCATGAGCTCGCGCCACTTCGCCAGCGGAAAGTCTTCCAGTGTTGTGCGGAACTGCATGCCCGCATTGTTGAACAGAATGTCGATTGCACCTACATCCTTCTCAATACTGACAATGCCTGCGTTCACGGCGTTCTCGTCGGTCACGTCAAATGCTGCAACGGAAACCGTGATTCCCTTGGCCACGAGACCGTCGCGGGCGGAATTGAGCTTGGCCGTGTCACGACCGTTGATGATAATGCGCGCGCCTGCCTCACCCAGACCTTGCGCGATTGCGAGGCCAATGCCCTGGCTTGAACCAGTCACAAGTGCTGTTTTGCCGGTGAGGTCAAATCCATTAAATGCCATCTCATATATCCTGTCTCAATTAAAAGCGATTTGCACCTTCATCGCTTTGCTTCTGTCATTTGCCAGTTCAAACCCTTTGACGGCATCGTGCAAGCGCACAGTTTCCGAAATCAGCGGCTTCACGTCGATCAGCCCCTTCTGCATCAGGCTGATAGCGGTGGCGTATTCGCTGTGAAACCGAAACGAGCCCTTGAGCACCAGTTCCTTTGCCGTGATCTGCATCATGGGCAATGTCATGTCACCACCGAGGCCGAGTTGAAGTATGGTTGCACCAGGCCGCATGGCGGCAATGGCATTGGTCAAGGCTACTTGCGCGCCTGAGCATTCATAGAGAATGTCAAAGCTTCCCTTGTCAACCTTGTAGGGGTCCAGCGCATCAGCTGAAGATGCCATGTTCAACGTGATGTCGGCACCTGCGCGTTTCGCTTGGGACAATGTATATTCGCTCAAGTCCGTCGCCACGATCAGATCTGCACCTGCCCGGCGTGCAGCGAGAATGGACAACACGCCGATGGGTCCGCAACCTGTTACAAGTACAGACTTTCCTAGAAGATCACCGGCGCGGCGCGTGGCGTGAAGTGTCACTGCCAAAGGCTCAGCCATCGCAGCCTCACCCGCTAACAGTCCGTCTGCTGGAATGCATTGGCTAGCATCAGCCACAAGCACTTCTCGGAATGCGCCTTGAATGTGGGGGAAAGGCATGGCTGAACCGTAAAAGCGCATGTTGAGGCACTGATTGTGCATGCCCTCACGGCAAAACTTGCAACTGTGACAGGGCCGCGATGGCGACACGCCCACGAGCTGGCCAAGCTTCAATCCCGCAACGCCTTCACCCAAGGCCGAGATATGACCCGCCACTTCATGGCCGAGGATCATCGGTTGCTTCAGGCGAATGGTGCCAAAGCCACCGTGATTGTAGTAATGCAAGTCAGACCCGCAAATGCCGCCCGTAGCCAGTTTTACGCTCACTTGCCCATGACTCGGTTTGTCTGCGTCATGCTCTTCAATGCGCAAATCCTTTGCAGCGTGAATGACGATTGCCTTCATGGTCGTCTCACAAAATCGGCGTCAGCAATGGCTTGCCCTCAAAATGCACCGTAAGGTTATCGCGCAACAGTTGTCCCATGGCTTTGCGCGTTTCGAACGTGCCAGAAGCGTGATGGGGCTGCAACAGCACATTTTGCAGTTTCAAGAAGCGCGGGTTCAACTTGGGCTCTCCTTCAAACACATCGAGTGCAGCTGAACCAAGTTTGCCCGTTTCGAGGGATTCGAGCAGCGCATCTTCATCAATGTTGGAGGCGCGGGAGATATTGATCAACATGCCTTCCGGGCCGATAGCCTCGATGACCCTGGCGTTGACGATGTGGCGCGTGGCAGCAGAGGCCGCAAGTGTCACAAAGAAGAAGTCTGACTGTGCGGCGAGTGCCACCGGATCAGCCTCATAGGTCCAACTTTCAGCTCCCGGTTTGGGTGCGCGGCTGGAATAAGAAATCTGCATGTCGAAACCTCGCAGGCGTTTGGCCACCTCTAAACCGATGCGCCCCAACCCGAGAATGCCAGCGCGCTTGCCCGTCACTTTGCGTTGCAAGGGATAGAGACCCTTGTTAGCCCAACTGCCATCATGCACCCAGCGTTCAGCGCCTATCATTCCTCGCGACAGACACAACATCATGGCCACGCCGAGGTCAGCGACATCGGCCGTCAACACATCTGGCGTGTTGGTAACGCGAATGTTGCGGGCGCGTGCTGCGTCGAGATTTACGGCGTCATAGCCCACGCCATAGACCGAAATGATTTCGAGTTTTGGACAGGCCTCAATCAGTTCGCGGCTGGCACCCAACTCGCCACGGGTGGCAATGGCTCTAACATCAGCACCATGAGCTTTGAGAAATGCCGCCTTATCGTCTGCTTCAAACAAGCGACGCATAGTGAAAGCGGCATCCAAAGGCTCCTGATCCCAAGCCGGATATGGACCAATTTGCATGACTTCTGGTTTCAAGGCGACACAATCCCACTCAAAATGTTATCGATAACATATGTAGAAACACCAGAAGTGTCCAGCAGAATTTGCCAATTGCGTTTCAGGTGCTTTCGCGTGCGATGATTTCATAGTCTGTCACGATGGTTTCAGCGGCAACCGGCTTTTGCGTGCGCTCGCCTTCAATCGCCCGTAGCAGCAACTCACCTGCCTGTCGGCCAATGTCATAACAATTCACACCTACTGTCGTGATGGTGGGATGACTGCAACTTGAAATCTCAAAGTCGCCAAAGCCAGCAATGGCGATGCGCCTGGGCACCGGCCACTTGCGGCGCTGGCATTCCGTGAGCGCGCCAAAGGCCGAAAGATCAGACACGCAGATGGCCGCTTCCAAATCAGGCCACTGCTCCACCAGACGCGCCAGAGCCTCACCACCCTGCTTCATCGATATGGGGGGTGTGCCGAACGAAATAATGCGCGTTTCCTTGAGACCAAGTTTTGCCATGGCGCGTTCATATCCCAGTCGCCGATCGGCACCGCGCGTGTCGCGATTGCTGGTGCCGCCGATAAATCCGATCTTGCGATAGCCCCTGGCATAGAGATGTTTAACCAATGCTTCTGCAGCTTCGGCGTTGGAAAAACCCACCACGTGGCGCACCGGTTTTGGCGGCAAATCCCAAGTCTCAATCACTGGTATGCAGGCATTTTCCAATAACTTGCGGCCCCGAATTGTGTGCTTGCCGCCGGTTACTACAATAGCTTCCGGCCTCCGGCGCAGCATTGACTCAATCAGTTCTTCTTCTTTCTCAGTCGAATAGTCCGTATAACCCAACAGCAGTTGCAGGCCTGAGCCTTGCAGGGCATCTGTCAATCCACGCGCCGTATCGGCAAAGTTGGAATTGTTGAGGGACGGCACAAGAGCAGCCACAAAGCCGGTGCGCTTGGAGGACAGACTGCCAGCAGACTGATCGAGGACGTAACCCAATTCCTCAATCGCGTTCATGATCTTCTCGCGGGTTTCGGTGGCAATTGAGGCGCCGCCGCGCAATGCGCGTGATACGGTCATAGCAGAAACACCCGCCTTGCGCGCCACGTCAGACATTGTGGGCGCCAAGGGCCTCGCCGCCTTCACTTCAACAGCCCGCCTCACCAAACATATTCCTCCAGAGATCAATTCTGTTATCGCTAACATAACACTTTATCCGGAAATTGGAAGTTGGTTATGTTTTGGAAATTCGCACGGCACCGGGAGAGCTTCGAGTTATGCCGCATTGGTCGTGGAGTGCCTTACCCTGATTTTGTGGAGAGGCGTTTGGGTTATCTCCGCCAACTTGGTCTCGAATGCCATGGGGGATTTGTAGCCCAAAGCTGAATGTCTGCGACGAGGATTGTAGAAACCGCCGAAGTATCGACCATGGCGTTGTCATAGCAGTTACGCTTGCCACACATTGAGGCCGCCACTTCGACACTGCGCTGCCCCGATCAAAGCTGACATCAATCTGCACATTGCCTCACGCAATACTCTGTCGCTTACTGCACACGATGCGCACACGGCGCCATTTAATAAACTGATTTTGCTGGTTTGTCCGCCCTATCCATCACTGGTACCGAATTGTGAAATCGAGTGCAGCCTAAAGAATTTGACGTTTTGAGCGGGTATACCTTTCATTGCCACGTTTCTATCCGCTGCTGCGATTTGCACGTCAGCCCCCGCAGTTACTGCGCACATTTTGCACACAAAAAATTTTTAATCTCCACGGCTCGGTGATGTCCGAAATTTGATGGTTTATGTTGGACACTGAATGCCTTGCCAGCTTTATCCCGCCATTTCCAATTGAAGCATCAATTGCGATTCCCGATATGTAACGTCTGATTTGGAATTGTTGCGCTTGGACATTTCGTGAAGAGGTTCGAAAAATGAAAGATGACAAAACTCAGAGCCCAAATGCAATTACTTTGCGATCGATCCAGCAGACAATTCGGAAATTTGAACTTCGGAAGATAGTGCCTCTTGCCAACACCACCATCTATCAAATGGAACAATGTGGAGAGTTTCCTAAACGTTTCAACTTATCACCGCGCTGTGTAGCTTGGAATTTAGCTGAGATTGAAAATTGGATTGAACAACGCCGTCAGAACTCTCAAACTTCAGACGCGAAGAGACCCCCCTTCCGTAACATGCGCCAACGTAAGTTTCGTCCAGTCAAATGCTAACGCAACTTTGACGTATGAGTGCTCAGTCTAGGGCGTGTCGTCATTTAAGCCAGACGAGCGCGCACACGAGATGCAGTCCGGCTAGGAAATTTCGCGCGGTTTTTTCGTAGCGCGTGGCGATGGCCCGGAAGTGTTTGATGATGTTGAAGAAACGCTCCACAAGATTGCG
>JANOVS010000043.1:0-27458 GCA_031417515.1 Hyphomicrobiales bacterium | reverse complement strand
CTTGAAATCAACAAGGGCGAATTCATGGTTTTCGTCGGCCCGTCAGGTTGCGGCAAGTCCACACTCCTGCGTTTGATTTCGGGTCTTGAAGATATCACCTCAGGCACCATGCAGTTTGATGATGTGGTGGTGAACAATCTCGCCCCTTCCAAGCGCGGCATTGCCATGGTGTTCCAGTCCTATGCACTTTATCCGCATATGAAGGTCTACGAAAACATGGCGTTTGGCATGCAGCTGGCCAAGGCCACGCCGCAAGATATCAAGGCCCGTGTGCACAAGGCCGCCGAGATGCTGCAACTCACACCACTGTTGGAACGTTTGCCCAAGCAGCTATCAGGTGGCCAACGTCAACGCGTTGCCATTGGCCGCGCTATCGTGCGCGATCCCAAGGTGTTTCTGTTTGATGAACCATTGTCCAATCTGGACGCCGCCTTGCGTGTGGCCACCCGCATCGAAATCGCCAAGCTTTCGCGCTCGATGGTGGGCACGACGATTATTTATGTGACCCACGATCAAGTTGAAGCCATGACGTTGGCCGACCGCATCTGTGTGTTGGACCACGGCAAAGTTGAGCAAGTCGGCACGCCGATGGAATTGTATGACCGCCCCGGAAACCTGTTTGTTGCTGGTTTCATTGGCAGCCCGCAAATGAATTTTCTCAACGGTGCCATTGCCGCGAAGAACAAGTGTCACACCTACGGCATTCGCCCCGAACATTTGGCCCTTGCCAAAACCAAGGGTGCGATTAAAGGCATTGTCGATTATGCAGAGATTCTCGGAAGCGACAGCTTCCTTTACGTTGAAACCGAATATGGCCTGCTCACCGTTCGCCAGATTGGAAAATCGGAAATCAAGAACGGTGAAACGGTTTATTTGACGCCAGAGCCTGGGAATGTTCACCGCTTTGACGCAGACGGCAAGAGGATCAACTGATATGCCCATTCGCACATTGATCTGGCATGAGCATCGCCATGAGAAATCCAACAAGCTTGTAGCCTCACTTTACCCTGAAGGCATGCATGGCGCATTGAAGAATGCCTACAAGGGTGACAAGGATTTCATTGTCGATCATGCGCTGCTTGACGACGACAAGGAACACGGCATTTCACAAAAACGCCTCGATGAAACCGATGTCCTGCTCTGGTGGGGCCATGCCGCCCATGGTGACGTGAAAGATGAAATCGTTGAACGGGTTGCGAAGCGTGTTTGGGAAGGCATGGGGCTGATTGTTCTCCACTCCGGTCACTACTCCAAGATTTTCAAGAAGCTGATGGGCACACCTTGTTCCCTGAATTGGCGGGATGCTGGCGAAAAGGAACGGGTCTGGATCATCAACCCCAATCACCCGATTGCAGCGGGCCTGCCTGAAATGATCGAGATTGAAAACGAAGAAATGTATGGCGAGCCCTTTTCGATTCCGGAACCCCTGGAAACCGTAATGATCTCGCATTTCGAAGGCGGCGAAGTATTTCGCTCAGGCGTCACCTATCGCCGCGGTGCGGGCAATGTGTTTTATTTCCGCCCCGGCCACGAAGCCTATACGGCCTATCACAATCCCTTGGTTTTGAAGGTGATCAAGAATGCCACGCGCTGGGCCCATAATCCGGCTAAAGCCTGGGTCGGCATTCACCCCTCGCCCAATGTTCCCGCCGATAAGGCACCGATCCCCCTTGAAATCAAAGGCCCCCGCTTGCATGCAGATGGCGAAGAAGGCTTGCGTTAAATGACCAAAAAAATTCGACTCCTCGTCCTCGGCACAGGTGGCATGGCCAAGGCCCATGTTGCACATTTCAAACTCGACTCCCGTGTCGAGATTGTCGCTGCCTCAGATGTAGTGCCGGGCCGGGCCAAGGAATTTGCCGCGACCCACGACATTCCAAACTTCTTTACATCACTCGAAGACGCCATTGCGTGGGGCAAATTTGACGCCTGCACGAATGTCACGCCTGATCCCATTCACCATCCGACGACGATGAAACTGTTGGCCGCCAAAAAGCATGTGCTGTGCGAAAAGCCCTTGGCCGAAAACTTCAAACTGGCAAATGAAATGGCCACGGCTGCCGACAAGGCGAAGCTGATCAACATGGTCAACCTGACCTATCGCAATGATGCCGCCTTGCATGCCGCCAAGAAGCTGGTGGACAGCGGCGAGATCGGCGAAATCCGCCATGTCGAAGCTACTTATCGGCAGAGTTGGTTGGTCGGCGACCATTGGGGCCATTGGGCCGATCTCGACATGTGGCTTTGGCGACTGTCGGAAAAGCACGGATCAAAAGGTGTTTTGGGTGATGTGGGTATCCATATTCTCGATTATGCGGCTTACGCTTGCGGCATGATGCCTGTTGCTGTGCAATCGCGCCTGAAGACCTTTGACAAGGCCCCCGGCAACAAGATCAAAGACTATGTGTTGGACGCCAATGACACGGCCATGATGATGCTGGAATTCAGCAATGGTGCGCAAGGCATGGTGCAGGCCACAAGATTCATGACCGGCTATGACAATGTGTTGGACTTGCGCATATTCGGCACCAAGGGTGCAGTTGAAGTCATTCACCGCGAGGGCTGGAATGAAGTGCGCTGCTGTATCGGTGCAAACATCCACACCATGGCTTGGCAGCAGATCAAGCCAGAGCCGGTGGAAACCAACTACCGCAAATTCATTTCAGCCATCGAAAGCGGCAAAAACGACTCACCAGATTTCCGCCGCGCTGCTGATTTGCAAAAGGTTCTTGATGCAGGATTTGTGCAAAGTGGCAAAGGTGCGGTTGCGCTATAGAGCGGTTGCAGTTTTGTTGGAATCGCAGTTTCACTCTGGCGGCGGCGCTCACTGAAACACCCCACCCCATAATTGATATTGGCCCCTCCCCGCTCTTCGCACGAGTGTCCGGGGAAAGTACCGAGTAGAAAAAAATACAAACGAGCGTCATTCCAGCCAAGCGTAGCCCTTGCGGAGCGCGAGCTGGAACCCCGCTTTGTTTCAACGAGTTGAGCTTGTGGTCACCAAAGCTGGGTTCCAAATCGCCCGCGATAGAGCGGACGTTTGGAATGACGGTTTTTGGGTGTACACTTTCAGTGTCGATTCTTCTTGTTTTTGAAGAACGAAAATAACGCCACTTGATCATCAACAATCATGACTTTCCCCGGACACTCTTGCGCTCTTCGCGGGGTGGGGTGCCTGATCCAAAAACACACACCCTGAATTTATTCCTTGACAACTTCCCAATATAGGAATACATCCCCCTCACTTCCCGCCATTGGGGTCCGGTTCATGACGGTGAACCCGGATGGTAGGGAGGGCAGGTCTGCGCGTGGGGGCTATCGTGGCTTTCATTCCCGGACCCCTGTAGATGCCCCGGCGGAGTACTAAGGCTCCGCTCCCTATAGGTGGGCCATATGGTGTGCGCTCGATACCTCCGGGTTATAAAGCGAGACACACCGGCTGACTGAGCACACAGGGAGCTTATCCTGCCGTGTGAGCGCTGCGAAGTGCTATACATCGCGACGTTAATTCTACGTCGCACTACCGCGCTTTGCAGCGCTCACGCTTCCCTCGTCCCGGGTTTCAGGGGCCGCCACCGGCAAGGCCACGGTGAACAAGGGCAGAGACGCGCTTTGGAGCAAGTTCTCTGTTTCGCCGGTGCATTTGTTGGTCAATCATCTTGCTGACCGCCTGAAGCAGCGTCACCAAGCGTCTTGCGGTTTCGCGCCCGGTAGCTTTCCGGCATTTCAAAACGGCCTTGCCAAATTCCCAAACGTGCGGCCTTGGCATCCTGTTGCGATCTGACATAGGTCACAGAATGGCGGATATAGGCGACAGCCCAACCTTGCCGCACCATTTCGCGGTTGATCTCCAAGTCACCATCCCGACAAACTGAAACGGCACGGCCATAGCGATCCGTGTCAATCGACTTGCAGTTAATCGTCCGTCCACGGAGCAAATTTCGCAAGGCTTTGGCAGCTTCCCGCCCGCAAGGATAGTCGCCCGCGGGTCCACCACAACTTTGATTGTACTCAGGCGCGTCAATACCGTACAGCCGTACCTCGGTGCCCTTCAGCACCAGCGAGTCACCATCTTTGGCAGTGGCATTGCCGGTGCCGATATCCAGCACCTGCAACCGATCCAATACAATGGTCACAACAATGAGTACCGCTGCAAAAAGCAAAGCGTCCAGAAGCGTTCGCCACAAAGATCGTTGGGGCCGTTGGGAACGATAACCACGACGCCAGGCCAACAGATCAGACCTTGTTCCACCGCCGGGCGGCCAGATCGTCGGTCTCTTTGGCTTCCACCCAGCTTGAGCCAGTTTCCCCGGATTCCAGTTTCCAAAATGGTGCGCTGGTTTTCAGCCAGTCCATTAGAAATGCACAGGCTTCAAAGGCAGCTTCCCGGTGGGCCGAACAGCAGATAACCAGCACAATGTCCTCGCCAACATCAAGCGTTCCATGGCGATGGATGATCAGACTGGCCTCCAGTGGCCATCTCTCGTGCGCTTGCCGGTCAATGGCCTCCAAGGCCTTCTCCGTCATGCCGGGATAGTATTCGAGGTGCAGCGTGGCCACGTCCCTGCCCTCGTTCATGTCGCGCACCGAGCCCACAAAAACTGCCGTGCCACCAATCCTGGGATTGCCGGATTTGAGGGCAGCAATTTCAGCTGCCATGTCGAAAGGCTGGGATTGAACGCGGATCATGACAGCAGTTTGCCAGCGATTGCTCACCAGATCAATTGACAGCTGAGCCGCATTGTTGTTTGCCCCTTGAAATTGGCTCGCAAAAGGTCCAATTGTCCGCCGCCTGTTGCAAGGAGACTCAATGGCTAAAGAAGAATTACTGGAATTCGAGGGCGTGGTTTCGGAACTTTTGCCCAACGCGACGTTTCGCGTGAAGCTTGAACACAATGCCCATGAAATCATTGCCCATACCTCGGGCAAAATGCGCAAGAACCGCATTCGCGTGCTGGCGGGTGACAAGGTCATGGTGGAAATGACACCTTATGACCTGAGCAAGGGCCGCATCAACTATCGTTTCAAATAAAACATGTCGGATCGTGCCATTCCAAAGCTCATCCTGGCCAGCGCTTCGCCGCGCCGCCTTGTATTGCTGGATCAAATTGGACTCATTCCCGATCTGCTGAACCCTGCCGACGTGGATGAAACACCGATGAAACGGGAGTCGCCGCGCAGACTCGCCTTGCGCTTGGCGGAAGAAAAGGTCCGGACGGCGGCCCAAGCTCCATTGGTCACAGCAATGGACAGCAACCGATACATCATTGCCGCCGATACCGTCGTCGGACTGGGCAGGCGTTCACTTCCCAAAGCCGCGACGCTTGAAGATGCACGTGACTGCCTCAACCTGTTGTCGGGCCGCTCCCATTGGGTTTATTCGGCAGTTGCCGTCATGGATAGCAAAGGCGCTGTCACGTCCCGCTGCTGTGAAACCAAGGTGCGTTTCAAGCGGTTATCCAGGGATGACATGGAAACTTATCTGGCCTGCGAAGAATGGCGCGGCAAGGCTGGCGGCTATGCCATCCAAGGCAGGGCCGGCGCTTTTGTACGCAACCTCGCAGGCTCCCATTCGTCCGTGGTTGGCTTGCCACTATATGAAACAGTGACCCTGCTAGAAGGAGCGGGGTATCCCGTCCACAAGATGTGGGCGCAACTATCGGTCTCCCCGTTTTGATGGCAGAGCCTGTAATCTTCAAACGACGACGCCCCTGCCCGGTTTGCAAAAAACCGTCGCAGGTCAAATTCCACCCCTTTTGTTCCAGCCGCTGTGCCGACACAGACCTGCACCGCTGGCTTGGCGGCACCTATGCCATTCCTGCTGTTGAGGATGATGAGCGGCATTCAGGAAATGATGGCGATGACGCATAAACCGACGGTGAATTTATCCACACCGATTTCAGATCAGCCGTAGAAATCAATCGATTCTTCAAGCCAAAGCGCTTAGAGAACAATAAGCCTGTTGTGACCATATGCATGGTTAACCAAAAGCAGGGACCCCAAGACACATAAAACTTCAGGGAGGAAGTTTCAATATGACAGCAACAACCGCTTCAGTTTCGGAGCGTTCCACGAAGATGAGCAAAGACGAAAAATTCGTCATCTTTGCTTCATCGACCGGAACCGTTTTCGAATGGTATGATTTCTATCTCTACGCAACCCTGGCACCGTTTTTTGCGGCGCTGTTCTTTCCACCAGGCAACCAGACCTGGGCCTTGTTAGGTGCACTTGCGGCATACGCCGCCGGCTTCCTCGTGCGCCCCTTCGGTGCATTGTTGTTTGGCCGCCTTGGCGACATGTGGGGACGCAAATATACATTCCTTGTCACCGTTGTTGTCATGGGTGTTGCCACATTCCTGGTTGGCCTGTTGCCAACCTACGCACAGATTGGCGAACTCGCTCCCATCCTTCTGGTTGCCATCCGCTTGCTGCAAGGCTTGGCGCTGGGTGGTGAATATGGTGGTGCGGCAACCTATGTGGCTGAACACTCTGCCCATGGCCGGCGCGGCTATGCCACCAGCTGGATTCAAACCACGGCTACCATCGGCTTTTTCCTGGCCTTGTTGATCATCGGACTGTTGCGCTACAATATGGATCCGGTTGCCTTCAAGGAATGGGGCTGGCGCATTCCGTTCCTCGGCTCGGCATTCCTTTTGGCCTTCTCCATCTGGGTGCGTTTGAAGCTGAATGAATCGCCCGTGTTCCAACGCATCAAGGCTGAAGGCAAAGCTTCGAAATCTCCGATCAAGGACTCGTTCTTCAAATATCCCAACAACAAGTATGCCTTGCTCGCACTGCTTGGCGCCACCATGGGCCAAGGCGTTGTCTGGTACACCGCACAGTTCTATGCGTTGTTCTTCATCGGTGGTCCGTTGAAAGCCAACTTCGACGACACCTACATCATCATCGGCGTGGCATTGCTGATCGGCACACCGATGTTCATCTTGTTCGGCTGGTTGTCGGACCGCATTGGCCGCTTGAAGATCATCCTTGCGGGTTGCGTTATTGCAGCACTCACCTATTTCCCGATCTATCACAAGCTCGCGGATTTCGTGAACCCTGACCTCTCGGCGTTTGCCAACAACGCCAAGATCACCATCACGGCTGATCCGGCGAATTGCCACTTCACGATCTTTCCGATCCGTGGTGTGACGGTGGAAGGTGACTGTGACAAGGCCAAGAGCTTGCTCACGTCAAATGGCATCTCGTTTGTTTCTGCGAACGGTGCTGCCGGATCGGTTGCATCGCTGGATATCAACGGCAAGAAAATCGAAGGCTTCTCCGGCTTTGGCTGGTCGAAGGCTTTGTCTGAAGCTGGATATCCACACATGACGGTTGCTGCCGGCGATGTGAAGCTGACCAAAGACGAAACAGCTGCATTGGTGACGGCGCAAGCCGACAAGAAAGCCCCTGATGCTGAAAAGATCATCAATGCCGCCCGCAAGACTGCTGATGCTGCTGCCAAGCCTTTGACGGCAACCAACAGCATTGGCGCACCAACCATTGGTGCTGATGGTTCATCGACTGTCAGTGTCAGCGAAATCAAGACCTCCTTCGCCAAGAAGGAAAACATCAACTACATCGGTGCCATCGCACTGGTGGCGCTGATGATGGTCTATGTCGGCATGGTCTATGGCCCCATCGCCGCCTTCCTGGTGGAAATGTTCCCGTCGAACATCCGCTATACGTCGATGTCCTTGCCTTATCACATTGGCAACGGCTGGTTCGGCGGCATGCTGCCCCTGTTTGCCACTGCCTATGTGGCCTACACCGGCAACATCTACGCAGGCCTCTGGTATCCCATCATATTCGCCGTCATCACGGCAGTTGTGGGCTTCCTGTTCCTCAAGGAAACCAAGGACGTGGATATCGCCAAGACCTGATTTCTGCGATAAATCTGAATGCAGACCCCGGCTTTTCAGCCGGGGTCTGTTTTTCTGAAGCCCACTGTTGCCAGCCCGAAATCTTTCACCTATACAGCCCCCAACTCTCGACAAGAGAGCGTGCCCAGATAGCTCAGTTGGTAGAGCAGCGGATTGAAAATCCGCGTGTCGCTGGTTCAATTCCGGCTCTGGGCACCATTTTTTCAAACTTCGTGTGAGTGTACTATCCTGCCGCGACACAGCTCGCAAGGAACAGGATGAAGCGGTATGTTGCATTACGAAAGAACGCGACGCTTGTTGCTGTTTGTCAAGACTCGGCAAAGAGTCTTGGGAACATAATGTCTTGTGCCTCTACCGTGAAGCGCAATGACACTGGGCCCTTTGGGGTATCGGAAGTGAGCAGGCCAGCTGCAATTGTATCGTTGAGTATGCGCCGCGCCGTTCGTTCAGGAAGGCCTGTTATGCGTGAGGCTTCGCCGCGTTCAAATTCGCCTCGGATCAATGCTTCATCGAGTAAACGTGCGGCTTCAGGTTTCAGCGTGGCTGACTTCTCGACGTAGGTTTTGATGCGACGCTGTAGCGTTTTGATCTCAAACAGGCTCGACATGAAATTGATTTGGTCAAGGCACACTTTCAAGAACCAAGTGGTGAATTCGATCAAAGCGCGTTGCGAGAGATTGCCTCTGCCATCAAGATCACCCTGCCTTGGCATGTCGGCGTGGTCCATCATGCGTTTGTAGTCGGTGCGGCTTTCGAGGCCACGGGCGAGGCCGCGCGAGACTGACCACAGCCCGTGAGCACCGATGCCTGCCATCTGTGCCATGGCGTGGCTCATGAGTCGGCTGACGCGACCATTGCCGTCGGCAAAGGGATGAATGTAGTTAAGGCGATGGTGTGCAGCGGGAATTGCAAGGATGCGGGCAGCTCTGCCTAAGCGTTCAAACTGATAACGCCCGGCAAAGTAGCGCATGAATTCTGCGACCTGTTCGCTTGATGGAGGTTGGTGCCTGCCGACGGAAACATCTTCGTTTGTCGTTGAACGCATTTGGCCGGGCAGCATTGTGATGGTGCGTCCATCGGCCTTGATGATCATCGCTTCGGGTGGCGCGTCTCGATAAAATTCTTTGTGAAGCCAACTCACAAATTCAGTTGATGCTGGTTCAGACATTTTTCCAACTACAAACTGACGATCCAATTCAGCTTGCAAGCGCACATGGGCAGCGGCTTCGATTTGCAAATTGTGGCGCTCATCATTGTCGAACTGCCCTGCCAGCGCTCGCTCTATGTCACGGGGCCTTGTGTTGTTGCCTTCAATGAGATTGCTGTAATAAGAATTCATGATGCGCACGAGGTGCGCAAGGCTTGCTGCGGTTTTTGGATGCAATGCGGTTTCGAGTTTCGTTGCAGCAGTGGCGAGTTCGGCCACAAGATCAGAAACGGCCTCGGGCACATCCTCAAGTCGGGCAGGCTCAATGCGCTGTGGTGTCTCAAGCATAACTTGGCCGATCTGTGTATGAGGCAATGTATTGAACTACATACAGAATGTCTGACTGAATATCAACTTTGGCCGATTTAGTGGCCGATCTTGTGTTGACAAGGCTTTTTTCGGAATTGGCGCGATATTGATTTCACTCTGGGTGTCGCCGGGGTGGTGGAGGTGGGGATGCATGGATGAATCAGATGGAACGATGTGAAACAACTTGAACATTCCAAACCGAGAATTTTGGATTCCACTTCATGCAGTTGCGTTACGGTTTGAAGCGATTTGCAACGACTTGAAACAATTCCTAGCTTCGTTGCAAAACCGCGAGGGTGCCGTGCAAATGCACGAATTTCACTGGTCTGTTGGCCGCGTTAACAATTGCAGTGCGATAGACGCGCTTAAGCGCAGAACATAAAACCACCCGCCCCACATTCCCTTGCGAAGCCGTTCCCACCCACGCCAGCCATGGCCAGCGATCTTCATCTGTCAGGGGAATGCCTGCCGACATCTTGGCGACATTTTCCGGAGAATGCAGCTTGTCACCTTCTAGGAAAGCATTACCTAGGTGACGGGCCAATGCTTCGCCAATTGTGGTTTTACCACATGACGCGACACCCATGAGGACCACGGCGTCAGAGAACCGAGGTGATGCCACCATCAACATAAAGCATATGACCATTCACAAAAGACGATGCATCGGATGACAGAAACACGGCAGTTCCAATCAATTCATCTGTGGTGCCCCACCTGCCAGAAGGTGTTCGTTTTTCAAGCCAGGATGAAAATTCCGGATTGTCGACCAGTGCCTGATTGAGTGGTGTTTTAAAATAGCCGGGGCCAATCGCATTCACTTGAATGCCATGCCGCGCCCAGTCGGCGCACATGCCTTTGGTCAACATTTTGATAGCGCCTTTCGCGGCAGTGTATGGAGCAATAGTCGGGCGGCCCAATTCGCTTTGCACGGAACCGATATTGATAATCTTGCCGCGCTTTCTTGCTATCATCCCCTTGGCAACAGCCTTGCCGACGATGAACGCACTCTCAACATTCACGCGCATCAGTTCTCGCCATTTTTCTAACGGATAGTCTTCAAGTGCGGTTCGGAATTGCATGCCGGCATTGTTAATCAGAATATCGATGAGGCCTTGTTCGCGCTCGATATAGTCGATGGCAATCGAAACCTCTTCCTCATCAGTAACATCAAAGGTGGCGGCCGACGATTTTGTGCCGCGCGATTCTAAATCTGCTTTTGCATGTTTGAGTTTTTCAATATCCCGACCATTGAGAATGATCTTTGCCCCTGCCTTGGCCAAACCTTCAGCCAAGGCGAGACCAATGCCTTGGCTCGATCCTGTAATAAGGGCAAGGCGGCCTGCGAGACTGAGCAGCTCAAGTGACATCTGAAACTCCGGAATTGGCGGTCAACAGTCTTGACCATAATGCGGCATATGACTATCAAGTTATCGATAACATGCGCAAGAGTGCCGTCAGTTAGCAATGGCCAAACCAACAATACTAATAACAGGAGCTCATCCAACCGGCGACATGACAGCCCTTGCGGATGACCATACCATCATTAAAATTTGGGAAACCGTGGATCAGGCAGTAAAACCATGAAGGCCGTTGTCATTCACCAAGCTCGGGACTTACGGGTTGAAGACGTGGCAGACGCCCTGCCCGGTCCCGACGATGTGTCGGTTGCGATCAAGCGCGGCGGCATTTGCGGTTCAGATTTACATTATTATCGCCACGGTGGCTTTGGCACAATTGTACTGAAAGAACCCATGGTTCTCGGGCACGAAATTGCCGGAGAAATAACGGCGTTGGGACAAGGCGTTTCGTCACTTCGCGTTGGCCAGCGGGTGGCTGTAAACCCGTCGCAGCCCTGTGGAAGATGCATGTACTGCCAGAAGGGCCAGCAGAACCACTGCCTCGATATGCGCTTCTATGGCAGCGCCATGCGTATGCCCCATGTCCAAAGCGCATTCCGGCAGCGGCTGGTTGCCAAGATTGATCAGTGTCATGTGATTTCCGATGATATTGCGCTGGAAGATGCCGCATTTGCAAAACCCTTCGCCGTAGCCTTGCACGCTATTGTTCGTGTAGGGTGATTGGCCGGAAAACGGGTGCTCGTGACAGGCTGCGGCCCCATCGGTGTTCTCGCTATAGCAGCAGCAAATTTTCATGGGGCGCAGGAGATTGTGGCCACCGACGTAACTGACTTTACACTCGCTACAGCTGAACTGATGGGAGCGGCGCGCACCGTCAATGTGGCGAGGCAACCTGATGACATGACTGCGTTCAAAGCCAATAAAGGTTCTTTTGATGTGATGATCGAGGCATCTGGCAATGAATCTGCGCTGCGCACTGGACTCGAATGTTTGAAGCCACGCGGCACATTATTGCAATTGGGTCTTGGAAGCGACATCAGCATTCCGCAAAATCTGATTGTTTCGAAAGAGATCGAGATTCGTGGCTCATTCCGGTTTCATGAGGAGTTTGCGCTGGCCGTTGACTTGATCAACACACGCAGGGTCAACTTCAAACCACTCTTGTCGGACGTTATCCCGCTCGATGAAGCCGTGCGCGCTTTTGAATTGGCCTTGGACCGCAGCCGCGCCATGAAGGTGCAAATCGCTTTTTGAATTCAAATGCTCTCGTGCTGCACCACATTGTAGTCTGTCACTATTGTTTCAGTTGCCAAAACTCTGCCATAGCGTTCGCCTTCAATCGCCCGCAACAGCAGTCCTCCTGCCTTGTTGCCAATATCGTAGCAATGCACGCCAAAGGTTGTGATTGTCGGGTAGCAGGTGCCAGAGATTTCAAAGTCACCAAAACCCGCTATTGCGATTTGCTCAGGCACTTTCCAATTGCGGCGCTGGCATTCCATCACGGCACCAAAAGCTGGGAGATCAGACACGCAAATGGCGGCTTCTACTTTCGGCCATTGTTCCAGCAAGCGAACAATGGCTTCCCCACCTTGTTTCATCGAAATTGGTGGTGTGCCAAAAGAGATAACGCGGCTTTCCGCAAGACCAAGTTTGCGCATTTCAATCTCATAGCCTTCACGCCTGGCAGGCAATACATTGTTATCGATAACAGACGTTAGCGAGAGTTGCGCCAACTTGACAAGCAATTCCAGGGTTTGAAGCGAACTGACTCCTTTTGATCCTTCATCTGTTTTGTCTTGCCTGTTGAAAATAGCGATCATCGTTGACAACCTATTCCAATTGTAGTGTCTTACATAAAACCATAACCTGTAAGATAGGTACTGAATGGAATCCGCCGAAATCAAACAAGTGCAGTCCGGCACCAATGGAAGCCTCGTCTCACGGGCGATGAAGGCGATCAGCGATCATATTCGTGATGAGCAGCTTAAATTGGGCTTTCCAATCCCCAGTGAAGCTGCGTTTGCACTCGAAATAGGTGTTTCACGCGCCGTTGTCCGCGAGGCGTTTCGGTCTCTGGCTGCTGTGGGTGTTATTGAAATTGGCAACGGTCGTCGCGCCCGCGTCGGGGGCATTGATGAAACTGTTTTACCCATCATTCTCAATCATGCTGTTCTGACGGATCAGGTTTCCATCCAACAAATCTATGATGTGCGCCGCACCGTTGAAATGCGCACGGTCACGCTGGCCGCCCTGCGCCGGACCAGCGAAGAATCTCAGGAAATTTCACGCCTTGCTGCAGCGATGGACCGGGATTTTGACACGCCTGTTGTCGTGAAAGAGCATGACATCGCGTTTCATGAAGCGATTTCGCGGGCCTCAAAAAACCCGCTGTTTTCCTTGCTCGTCAGTTCGTTCCGGGTGGTGACGCAGCAGACTTGGCACATTGCGTGGCACAGTCGTCCGTCTGATGTAGAGCGCCGGGACTCCATGGCCTGTCACATGCGGATTGCTGACGCCATTGCGCGGCAAGACACCAAGGATGCTGCCGCCTACATGGCTGAACATTTCGACAATTCGGTGAAAGCCTTGCTTGCTGCGGGGGTGACATAGCATCGCATGAAAATCACCAACCTCGAAACCATCCGCATCGCTGAGTTCGGCAATCTCTTATGGCTGCGCATTCACACCGACGAAGGCATCACGGGTCTGGGTGAAACCTTCATGCATCCCGGCGCGGTTGAAGCTTATCTGCACGAAGCCGTGGCACCCAAGCTTGTTGGTCGGGACCCTTTGAGCATTGATGCAATTTCGCGCGATCTGGTTGACCATCTGGGCTTTGCCGCCACCGGCGTTGAAACGCGTGCGGCCTCGGCTGTTGATATTGGCCTTTGGGACATCTTCGGCAAGTTGACCAATCAACCGATTGTGCAACTGCTTGGCGGTTGGACACGAAGAGAAATCAAGACCTATAATACCTGCGCCGGAACACACTACATGCGCAAAGGCGAGTCGCAATCGACGAAAAATTGGGGAATGGAAACGTCTGATCCTTCTCTTGGGTTGAATGATCTCGACGCTTTTCTGAACCGGGCTGATGAGCTTGCGCAATCGCTGCTTGATGAAGGTATCACAGCGATGAAAATCTGGCCGTTTGATATCGCAGCGGAGGTATCGAAGGGCTGGTCGATTACCAACGATGACTTGAAAACGGCACTCCGGCCCTTTGAAAAAATCCGAAAGGCCGTGGGCGACCGGATGGACATCATGGTCGAATTTCATTCGATGTGGCAACTCATGCCCGCGATTAAAATTGCGCGCGCACTGGCCCCGTTTGATACCTACTGGCACGAGGATCCAATCAAGATGGACACGCTTGGCGATCTCAAACGCTATGCTGAAAATTCCCGCGCTCCCGTATGCGCTTCTGAAACCTTGGCCACACGCTTTCGGTTTCGTGATCTGCTTGCAACGCAAGCCGTTGGTGTCATCATGCTTGATCTTGCCTGGTGTGGCGGTCTGTCTGAAGCCCGCAAAATCGCCGCCATGGCCGAAGCCTGGAAACTTCCCATCGCTCCGCATGACTGCACAGGGCCTGTTGTGCTCGCGGCCTCTACTCATCTTTCACTCAATGCACCCAACGCGCTGATCCAAGAGTCTGTCCGGGCTTTCTACAAGACCTGGTATCGCGACGTTGTCACCGAAGTTCCGCCGGTTAAAAACGGCATGATTACCGTTCCTGCGGGACCAGGCTTGGGCCTTGATCTTCATCCGGATATTGACCGGAAATTCAAGGTCACAAGAAAACTTACAAAATAAAATTTGCAACGCTGCAGCCATTCCGGTTGCGGCTTAAAATGGGAGAAACGAAAATGAAGCATAAATTTTTAAAAGGCGCTGCTGTCGCCATTGGATTGTTTGCGGCTACGTCTGCGGCATCTGCTGAAGGACTCAACATTGCATTTACAATTCACTCCTCACCTTCCAACACCTTCTGGCAGGCCGTGAAAAAAGGCTATGACGATGCCTGTGGCAAAGTTGGCGCCACCTGCCAGATGATCTTCACGCAAACTGAAGGCTCAATCGAACAACAGGTCGCCAACATGCAAGCGGCGATTGCTGCAAAGCCTTATGCCTTGATTACATCCATCGTTGACAACAAGGCGTTTGACCAGGTGATTGCCGATGCACGGGCCGCAGGCATTGTTGTTATTGCCACCAACGTCGATGACACCGAAGGTGCTGCCGGAAATGCCCGGCAAGCCTTTATCGGCCAAGGCTTCCTTGCCGCTGGTTATTCGCTCGGCAAAGCCCAGTCAGCCAATTTTCCAAAAGAAGGCCCCATCAAAGTTCTGGTTGGCATTTCGGCACCCGGCCAGAATTGGTCTGAGCAACGCGGCGGCGGTGTTTTGAAATTCCTCGAAGATTTCAAAGCCGCAAATCCTGGTCGTGACATCAGCTTTGAACGTATTGATTCAGGCACTGATTTGGCAATTGTTGCGGACCGCATCGGTGCAAAACTGGCGGCTGATCCAGCGATAAATGCCTATTTCGATACGGGATTCTGGCATGCCGCCGTTGCACGCGTCTTGCGTGATCGTGGTGTTCCTGCCGGCAAGGTTTTGCTCGGCGGCTTCGATCTGGTGCCAGAAGTGCTCAATGAAATGAAGACCGGCTATGTGCAGGTCCAGATCGATCAACAGCCCTACATGCAGGGCTTCATGCCCGTCATGCAAGCCTACCTGTCGCAAACGATTGGACTTTCACCCTCTGATATCGATACCGGACAAGGTGTTGTAACGCCTGATCAGGTCGATAAGATCATGGATATGGCCAAGCAAGGTCTTCGTTAATATTGACGCATATTATCGGTCGGGCAAACTTGCCCGGCCGACACTCTTTGGTGGAAAAAAGCAATGAAACGATTGATGAAAATCTACATGGAACGCCCGGAACTTGCAGGGCTTGCGCTCCTCATCGTGTTGACGATTTTCTTCCAATACAAATCGAACGGCGTGTTCCTCAATCACGCAAATCTGCAAGGCATGTTTGGCATTTTACCTGAAATGACCTTGGTGGCGCTTGGCGTCACCATTCTGATGATTTGCGGAGAATATGATCTTTCAGTCGGATCGGTGTTTGCCCTAATGCCGATGGCCACCGTTATCATGTTGAACTATGGCATACCGTTTTTTGTCGCAACTCTATTGGGCTTGCTGCTGTGCGCTGCCATAGGCTTTGCCAATGGTTACATAACCCTTCGGTTTTCAATTCCGAGTTTCATCACCACGCTTGGCATGTTGTTCATTGCCCGCTCCCTGACGGTTGTGATCTCAGGTGGCTTCCCGCCGCTGTTGCCCACTGACGTTCCAACCTGGTTGTTCACCAGTTTTGTTGGGCCGGGAAACCTGTTCCGCATGTCGTTTGTGTGGTTTGCATTGATCGCCGTTGCTTTAGCTGCACTGCTATCCCTCACAAATTTTGGAAACTGGATCAAGGCCACAGGTGGCCAGCTTGATGCGGCATCGAGCATGGGTATTCCCGTCAACGCCACCAAGATCGCATGTTTCATATTGTGCTCCATGCTTGCAGGATTTGCCGGGCTCATTCAGGTGCTCAGGCTTGGTTCACCTCTGCCATCACTTGGCGAGGGAATGGAGCTGCAAGCAGTGGCAGCCGCAGTGATTGGAGGCACGGCACTCACGGGTGGTATTGGTACCGTTCTGGGAGCCATCATTGGTGCCATGCTGATCCGGGTGATTGATAATGGCCTGGTATTGTCGAGAGTGGATGCGAACTGGTTCAAGTTTGCCATTGGCTTCCTTTTGATATTCGCAGTCGTGTCGAACTCATGGCTCAGCCGTGCGGCGCGTCGCATCAAGCTGGAGGTGTAAAATGACAACGCCAATCGTCGAGTGTCGAAATCTCGATAAATGGTATTCGGGTGTACACGCGCTCAAGAACGTGAGCTTGAGTGTTAAGCCGGGCGAAGTTGTGGGTCTTGTCGGGGACAACGGTGCGGGGAAATCGACACTCATCAAATTGCTGTCGGGTGTACACACGCCAGACACCGGCGAGATCCTGATCGATGGTCAGTCTGTGAAGATCAATACACCGAAAGCCGCCATGCGGCTGGGAATCGAGACGATCTATCAATACAACTCGATGGTTCCCACCATGTCGATTGCCCGTAATCTGTTTATTGGACGGGAGCCACTTTCATATTCGTTTTGCGGCATCGGCTTGATGGATCAAAAGCGCATGGCCCGCGAAAGTGTGGAGGCCATTGCCAACGTCGACCTGCATCTGCGCTCGCCCGATGCCTTGGTCGGCGAACTTTCAGGCGGACAACGGCAAGGTGTGGCCATCGCACGAGCCATGCATTTCAAATCAAAGCTGCTCATACTGGATGAGCCCACCAACCACTTGTCGGTGAAAGAAACGGACAAGGTGATAGGATTTGTGAAAAGTCTCAATCAACAAGGCCTCACGGGCATATTCATTAGCCACAACATGCATCATGTCTTTCAATCCTGTGATCGCATTGTTGCCATGGCGCGGGGAGAAATCGTGTTCGATAGTCCGGTGGAGAAAACATCAATCGATGAAGTTCACGGGTATCTTTAACGGAATAGCAGATGTCAACGCAGCCCCTCACCGGTAAAAAAGTTTTGCTCACAGGAGCACTCGGTTCACTCGGGCGGGCGCAGGCGAATTCCCTTGCGATGTCCGGGGCGGCGCTGGTCCTGCTTGATCGCCTTGACGCTGCTCAGGGCCGAGAGTTTGCAGCAGGTCTTGCGAAACAATATGGCACCCAAATTGACTACATCGGACAGAATTTGAATGACCTTGAAGCGTCTCTCCGACGCATAGAAGCAATGGTGTCGGAACACGGACCCATTGATATCCTGATCAACAATGCAGCATTGATCGTCAACAAGCCTTTTGATGATTTCTCGATGTCGGAATTTGAGGACCAGATGCGCGTCAACGCGGCTGCTGCCTTTGCCATGGTCAAGGCCGTGGCACCCGGCATGAAGTCCAAGAATTATGGCAAGATTGTCAATTTCTGTTCGCTGACCCTGAACGGCAGATGGAGTGGTTTTGTGCCCTACACCGCCACCAAAGGTGCCGTGTGGGGACTTACCAAAACCCTGGCACGCGAACTTGGCAAAGCGGGTATTCGCGTCAACGCAGTTTCACCCGGAGCCGTGGTATCAGACGCTGAGGTCCGCATATATGGCAACAGGGCGCAAGAATATCACGATTGGATTATTGAAAACCAATGCCTGAAACACCGCATTGAACCGGAGCATGTCGCAGAGCTCGTCATGTTTCTGGTGTCGCCCGCATCGGACATGATCACCGGGCAAGTTTTTAATATTGATGGCGGCTGGTGACTTGGAAAGCGGAGAGATTAAAAAATTGATCGAAGGAAATTTGCCATGAAGCGGGACTATAGTTTGGTTGGAGAAGGCAACCGGATCGCCATCGAGACAGGTCTTGCCTCAGCCGAATGGTACCACACCGACGTGCCACGCGCCGCGATGAAAGAATTGATGCAACGTTCAGACGCTGCAGCACTCCGCGATACGCTGCTCTGGTTTGCGGTGCTGTTGTTCTCTCTTGCGGGAGGCATTTATTTTTGGGGAAGCTGGTGGTGTGTGCCGTTTTTCTTTGTTTATGGCACGCTCTATGGCTCATCAAGCGATGCCCGCTGGCATGAAATGGGACATGGCACCGCCTTCAAGACCCAATGGAAGAATTCATTTGTCTATCAGATTGCCAGCTTCATGATCATGCGCAATCCAACGGCGTGGCGCTGGAGTCATGCACGTCATCACACCGACACCATTATTGTAGGACGCGATGTGGAGATCGCATTGATGCGGCCGCCAGCCCTTCTCAAATGGACACTTAATTATTTTGGCATTGTTGATTCATATCTCTCTCTTGTCGTCTTGTTGCGTCAGGCGCTTGGCATCATCTCACCTGATGAACAGAGCTACATTCCAAAGGACGAACAACCGAAAACCATCTTCGCGGCACGCATTCATGTCATGATTTATGCAGCAACGATTGCCATGGCGTTGTACTTTGCGTCATGGTTGCCGTTGATGATTATCGGACTGCCACGGCTCTATGGCGCTTGGCACAATGTGCTGGTGGGTTTGCTGCAGCATGGAGGATTGGCTGACAATGTGCTTGATCACCGTTTGAATTCACGCACCGTCTATATGAATCCGGTCAGCCGTTTTCTTTACATGAACATGAATTACCATGTTGAACATCATATGTTCCCGATGGTGCCCTTTCATGCGCTGCCCAGATTGCACGAACTGATCAAGCATGACTTGCCAAAACCAAACCCGTCGATCTGGCATGCCTACCGCGAAATGCTGCCTATTCTGCTGCGGCAATTGCGGTCTGAAGAATTCTACCTCAAGCGTGAATTGCCCCCGACAGCAAAGCCCTATCGCGAAGAGTTTCACACCATTTCGCCAGCACCAGCAGAATAAATGAGAAGCACAAAAATGGCCCGCAAAAAACCCACCATTGCCGATCTCCGTGGCCTGAAAGGCAAAGGCCAACGCACCATGCTGCGAATCTTTACGCTTGAAGAAGCCGAAGCAGCAGAGCAGGCGGGCATCGATATCGTTTCACTGCCGCCGGAGTTGTTGACGCATCCCCGCTATCGTGCGGTCGCACCGTCCCTGTTCTCAATGACCGGCATGACGCACCTTGAGTATGGCACACGTGATGACTACAGGCGCTTTGCCGTCCGCATGCTGGAAGCGGGTGGCGATGCCGTCTATTGCAGCGGCGGCCTCGAGACGGTGCGGTTTTTGGCAGAGGACCACATACCAGTTGTCGGTCATGTGGGTCTTGTGCCATCGCGGGCCACATGGACAGGTGGTTTCAAAGCAGTGGGAAAGACAGCTCAATCAGCGCTTGCCCTTTTTGAAGAATGCAAAGCCTATGAGGCAGCGGGTGCCTTTGCAGTAGAGATTGAAGTTGTCCCTGTTGAAGTCGCAACCGAAATCAGCAAGCGCATAAAACTCCTGTTGTGGTCGATGGGTTCAGGCCCAGGCTGTGATGCACAATATCTTTTTGCAGAAGATATTCTCGGCACCAATCGTGGTCACATGCCCAGGCATTCCAAAGTCTACAAAAATTTCGCAGCCGAGTTTGATCGCTTGCAAAACGAACGGATCAACGCTTTCTCGGAATACATCGCCGACGTCAAGTCAGGTGCTTACCCCGAAGAAACCCACGTGGTTCGACTGCCGTCCGAGGAGCTGAAGGCCTTTGCTGCGGGTCTCAACAAGGACTACTCTTCGCCAAAGTGAATCACATCAATCGACTGAGGCTTGGTTCAGTATCGGCATTGAAATCATGCCAACTTGCGCACCAACCAACGTGTTAGTTGATTTTGGTCGAACGACCGCGCCATCTGATTTCGCAACACCATTGTGCGATCGGGGCATGTTGCACCCGATCTATTCTGTAAACATCGATGATGTTCAATCGTCTGATGATGAGCAGGCAAAAGCTGTGTTCTCTGGAACCTGCCGCGCCGAACGCAGTTCTCTCCAATTTGGCCATCAGTGCGACCCTGGGCAGTTGACCGGCATGGTTCCGCGGCTCATATCAACATGTAAAGAGGGAGTGTTCCGCATGCGTGCCATCGTACTTGATCAACCCACTGGCACCCTCGAAAACATCGGTGTCGCCATTGTCGAAAAGCCCGCGCCAGGCAGCGGCGAAGTGTTGGTCGCTGTTGCCTATGGCGGTTGCAATTTCGCCGACACGATGATGTGTCGCGGTGTTTACCCCCATCCAAAAGGCTATCCACTTGTCGCTGGAATAGAGATGTCGGGGACTGTTGCGGCTCTCGGTCCTGATGTCACTTCACTGGCTGTTGGCGACAGAGTGGCAGGCTTTTGCGAGGATGCGGGTGGGTTTGCGGAGTTCTGCAGTGTGCCTGCCCATCGCCTCACGCGTATTCCCGCAGGCATGGGATTCGATGTTGCAACGGCGTTTTATGTGCAGGCAATCACGGCCTGGCACCTGTTGCATACGGTCAGCACCACCAAACCTGGCGACCACCTGCTTGTTCACGCAGTGGGCGGAGGGGTCGGACTTTACTTGGCACAACTGGGCACATTGGCCGGTGCGACCGTCATCGGAACCATTGGAACGGCAGGCAAAGAGCGAAGAGCATTGGAGTTTGGCGCTGCCCGCGTGATCAATCGCAACACTGAAGATTTCGTCAACATTGTAAACGAAATAACCAAGGGCAAAGGCGTCGACAAGGTCATCGACTCCACAGGCGGCAGCATTCTGGACAGAAGCTTCGACTGCATTCGCCAACTTGGCCATGTCGTGAGCTATGGCGAGGCTGAAGCGAAACCGTTCACCAATTTGTGGGAACGGTTGGTGCGAAAATCCCTGACTTTTACCCGCCTCCACATCGGCCATATTGACAGCACATCGAGCACTTGGACCGAAGGTGCGAACCATGTGATACAACTGATCACCGCAGGCAAACTCAAAGTTCCAATCGAAGGAGTGTTTGCATTGGAAGATGCCAAGGCCATGTATGAGCGACTGGAGTCACGCCAGGTTGCTGGCAAATTGCTATTGAAAATTGCGGGCAGTTGATCAAGTAGAAATCATCTTTTTCTCGATGCCTACACCTGCCGCCATGGCGCGTTCATATTCCAACGGCACGGTCGCCGAATCCTGTAGCGCAATACCAGTTGAATCGAAGATGGTGATCTCACTATCAGACGTGCGACCCTGCTTCTTGCCGATGATCACTTCGCCAATTTCACCTGCGATATCCGCTTCGGTAATGAGGCCTTCCGACAACGGCACATTGATTTCGCCGTCATTGCGGCACTGGCGGATGTCATCAACGAAAATGCGCGCGCCCTTGAGCAGCTTGCCTTCCAGTTCCTGATCGCCCTTCTTGTCGGCACCAACGGCGGCAATGTGGGTTCCCGGTGAAATCCAGTCTGCCATCACGATGGGGCCGCGCGCAGGTGTGAGCGTCACAACCACATCAGCGCCACGCACCACTTCTTCGAGATTGGTTGAGGCCTTGATTTTGAAGTTTTTATATTTGGGTTGCTGCTCTTTCACGAAGTGATCAAGTGTCGCCTGGCTGCGGCTCCATATCCTGACATCTGTCCAGGAAAACATTTCATTGCAGGTGGCAAGTGCCCCTTCCGCCATGTGACCAGCCCCAACAATGGCGAGTTTGGTTGAGTTTTTCCGTGCCATCCATTTGGCCGAAACAGCAGCTGCCGCCCCAGTCCTCATCAAAGTATGATAGCTGCCATCAACAATTGCGAGTGGAAAACCTGTTTCGGGGTGCGTATAAATCAGGATCGAAAACACTGTCGGCAGATTGTACTTTTCGCGGTTTTGTTCGCGGATCGAAACCCATTTGCATGCCGCTGCATGAGGTTCCTCAATATATGAGGGCATGGCCTCCCATTCGCCGGGGAAGCGGTCGAGCACGATATGGCCCTTCGGATCCATATAATACCGGCCTTCTCCGTGCATGCGGTAGGCTTGTTCCACGCAGTCGTTGTATTCGTGCGGCTTCAGCAGGCCGATCATTTCGCTGCGACCCAAGATCAATGTTTTGCGGTTTGCCCAGTTTTCCATTGGATTGCGTTTCCCATTGCGTGCACGTTTTTTGCAAGGTTCATACCTGCAATGCCGTCTTGTCAACTGCCTTGCCCCCTTGCGGGAAGAAGAAATGTGCGTGATAGTTGCCACAGGCTTGCGGGCCGAACGAGAGCAAATGCCTCTTTCGATGCGCGAGCAAACCAAGGACAATGCATTAGACGAAAACAAGGCATCGCACTGCGCCCTTGGGGATTGCCAGCAACGGAATATCAGGGAGATTGGACTATGACGAAGATTCTTAAAAATAAAGTTTCGCGGCGTTCGGTACTCAAGGGCACGGCCGCTATCGCAGCATCCACAGCCATCACGGGCTTCCCGACAGTGTGGGCGCAAAACATCAAGGACGTGGTTCTGAACCACACCGGCATGTCCTACTCAACACTCGCCGACATCGCCAAGCAGGCTTCTGCCGATCTGGGCTTCAAGGTTGAAATGCAAGTGGTCGACCATCCCGGCCTCACCAACCGCATGGTCAACGATCCGAAGTCGATTGACATTGCCGACATGGAAATCTGGCAGAACAAGTTGATGGTTCCACAAGGTGCCACGCAAGCTGTCGATATCAAAAAGATCAAAGCCTGGGGCGATCTGACACCGCTCTACACCGAAGGCAAATTCGCCGGCAAGGAAGTGTCCAGGCAGGGCGACTCGCCGTTCGAGTTCATGTATCGTGATGCCATTAATGGCACCTCATTCGCTGCGGCTCCAACAGGCTGGGCCAGCTTCTGCCCCGGCGTTTACAACGCCGACACACTTGGCATCCGTCCCGACCTCGTGGGCCGGGAGATCACCAGCTGGGGCGACCTGCTGGCACCGGAGTTCAAAGGCAAGACAGCCATCCAGAACATTCCAACCATCGGCATTATGGATGCGATCATGGCCTTGGAAGCCGCTGGCCATGTCACCTATGGCGACAAGGGCAACCCCACAAAGGATGAACTTGAAAAGACCATTGCCAAATTGATTGAATTCAAGAAGGCCGGCCACTTCCGCGCCCTCTGGAACACTTTCGATGAGTCAGTGAATTTGATGGCATCGGGCGAAGTCGTCATCCAGTCCATGTGGTCACCCGCTGTAACGGCCGTTGCCAGTCAAGGCATCAAGTGCACTTATCAGCCTTTGAAGGAAGGCTATCGCGGCTGGGGCAATGGCCTTGGCCTGATGAGCCATCTGGAGGGCATCCGACTTGATGCGGCTTATGAGTATCTCAACTGGTACAATGCTGGCTGGGTCGGTGGCTTCATCGCAAAGCAAGGCTACTACAGCGCCAACCCGAAAACGGCGATGGCCAACCTCTCCGAAAACGAGCGTGGCTTCTTCTACGAAGGCAAGGCAGCCACGGCAGATATCCTCAGCCCCAGCGGCCAGAAGACCAACTCGGCAGGCGACAAGCGTGACGGCGGTTCCTACGAAGAACGCTTCTCGAAGGTCGGCGTCTGGAACAACCTGATGGACGAAGCCGAATTCCTCTTTGCCAAGTGGAACGAGTTCAACGCCGCCTGAGCGTTGCGTCTAAACACCTGACAGCAGTGGTGGCGTCAGCCACCGCTGCACCTGTTTGCTCTACGCTTTGGCCGCTCTACGCTTTGGACATTTCATGACACCTGCACCAGCCCCACAAAAATCCCTGCTGTCGACCTATTTGCAGGTGGCACCGCTGACGCTTGTGCTGTTTTTCTTCTTTTTTGTGCCTGTCGTTCTCGTCATCATCGTCAGCTTTATGAAGTACCAGATGCTGGTCGGTATCGTGGCACAACCGACGCTGAAAAATTACACTGATTTACTGACCAATCCGACGACATGGTCGCTTTATGCGTCAACCATCAAATTCACGCTGATAGTCTGGGCCATCACCCTCGTCCTCGGATTTTGGATCGCATATTTCCTGGTCTTTCATGTCCGCAACCTGCTGACAGCCATAGGGTTGTTCCTCCTCTGCACCATTCCGTTCTGGACTTCGAACATCATCCGGATGATTTCATGGCGACCTGTTCTGGGCCGCGAAGGTCTCATCAATACCGGATTGCAAAACGTCGGCGTCATCGACCAGCCCATCGACTGGCTGCTGTTTTCGGATTTCTCGGTTGTGGTGGCCTATGTCCATCTCTTCACGCTGTTCATGATTGTGCCGATCTTCAATTCCATGGCACGCATCGACAAGGCCCTACTTGAAGCCGCAGTTGACGCAGGTGCCACACGCTGGGGGGTGATTTGGAACATCATCCTGCCACTTTCCAAGACCGGCATTGCGCTTGGCACGTTGTTTGTCGTCACATTGACCATGGGCGACTTCTTTGTGGTGACTGTTATGAGTGGTGGCATGTCTGGCTCCGCCACGTCCGGTATCTTCAACGACCTGCAATTCCTGAATTACCCGCGTGCCGCGGCCAACGCGGTAATCCTGCTGGTGGTTGTGCTGCTCATCGCGGTGGCGATATTCCGGCTGGTCGACGTGCGCAAGGAATTGGTGAGATAGATGGCAGCTTCACAGTCATACGGACCCCGGCCCTGGACGTTCTACGTCCTTGCAGTCTTGTTCACATTGTTTGTGATTTTTCTCTACGGACCGATGATCGCGGTTCTCATTCTTTCCTTCCAAGGTCCCTCCGCCTCTCTGGTCTTTCCCTTGCGCGAGCCTTCGCTGATGTGGTTTGACGAGTTGTTCAGCCCGCGCCGCACGGGCGATGTTGTCGGTGCCTTCAACCGGTCTCTGCCATTGGCGTTGCTGGCGATGATCTTGACGGTATTGATTTCCGTGACGGCTGGCTTTGGATTTCGCAAACGCTTCCGAGGTTCTTCAGTCATTTTTTACATGGCCATCGCCAGTCTGATTGTTCCGGGGCTTGTGCTATCTATTGGTACTCTGGTGACCTTCCGCTATCTCGGCCTGCAAGCAGCGTGGTACACTTCGGCACTTGGTGCGCACTTGTCTTGGTGCCTGCCCTTTGGCTTGCTCATCATGTTCGCTATCCTTGGCCGTCTCAGTCCATCCTATGAGGAAGCAGCCTATGATCTGGGTGCCAGCAAGTGGCAGTCCTTGAAAGATGTCGTCATCCCCATCGTCTTCCCCGGCATGATTGCCGTGGCGCTGTTCGGCTTCACACTGTCTTATGACGAGTTCCCACGCAGTTGGTTGACTGTGGGGTCCAGGAACACCCTGCCACTGGAAATCTGGACCATGACGACCAACGTCACATCCCCTGCCCTCTACGCACTCGGCGCCGTCACCACCTTCGTATCGCTGATCGCCATCGCACTGGCCCTCGGCTCCATCATCTTTATCCAACGCAAACGCTCCCGCCAGAAGTAGAACCATGCAAGACAACACACAGTCCGGCGAAATCCGCCTCGTCAACATCACCAAGACGTTTGGCACGTCCCACGCCGTCAAGGATATCAACCTGACCATTCCGCAGGGCTCCTATTGCTGTCTGCTCGGCCCGTCGGGCTGCGGCAAGACAACGATACTCCGCATGATTGCGGGTCACGAAACGCCGACATCCGGCGAAATCTACATTGGTGACCAGCCGGTTGTTGGCAAGTCGCCAGTCGAGCGTGGAACGGCCATGATGTTCCAGAACTATGCGCTGTTCCCCCACCTGTCTGTGCTCGACAACGTGGCCTTTTATCTGAAGATGCGCGGTGTCGGCAAAGACGAGCGCCGCACCAAGGCCGAAGAGATGCTTCACCGGGTGCAGCTTCACCACTTGCGGGACCGGATGCCAGGCCAACTCTCCGGTGGCCAGCAGCAGCGTGTTGCATTGGCACGCTCATTGATTACCAATCCACGCGTGCTTTTGTTGGATGAACCGCTGTCGGCACTCGATGAATTCCTGCGGCTTCGCATGCGCGGCGAATTGAAGAGCCTGCAGAACGAACTCGGTATCACCTTCGTTCACGTGACACACACGCAACCTGAAGCCATCGCCCTTGCCGACATGGTGGTGGTCATGGACACAGGTGTGATTGATCAGGCGGCAACCGCCAATGAAATTTTCAACAAACCCAAGACACCCTATGTGGCGCGCTTTATGGGCGGACAAAATGTGCTGACCGGCACCGTCGAAAGCCGCAAAGGCCGGGTGGTCCTGCTCAAGGCGGCGGACGGAACTGTTTTCGAAGCACCCGCCGGCGACGCGGATGTCAAATCCGGCGCTCCACTTTCCTTTGCCATCCGCCGGGATCGGATCAAGCTCAAGAAACAAACCGGCAAGAAGACTGCTGGCGTCAATGAACTGTCGGCCAAAGTGCGCGCCACTGAATATCAGGGCAGTTTCGTAAAGGTGACACTTGATGCAGGCGACGAGGCTTTCGTCGCCAATGTCTCCGACAGTGATTACTTCAAGGAACCGGTTGACCGTGGTGATGCAGTGATTGCGTCCTGGTCGGCGGCAGATGTGCATACATTGTCGAAAGTCGACCATAGGGCAAAAGGCGATCTCGACTCGTCGCATTGATTGATTCGGAACAAGCAGAAATGGCACGTATCGTTCATGTCGCTGCAGCCCAGATGGGGCCGATCGCGAGGTCTGAAACCCGCAAGCAGACGGTAAGCCGACTGGTCGCGATGATGCGTCAGGCCAAGGAGCGTGGTTGCGAACTTGTTGTTTTCACGGAAATGGCGCTGACGACATTTTTTCCACGCTGGCTGATCAGTGATGAGGCTGAACTTGAGAGCTACTATGAAAAAGCAATGCCGGGGCCGGAGACGCAGCCGCTTTTTGATGTCGCAAAAAATCTGGGTATTGGCTTTTACCTGGGCTATGCCGAACTTGCCCATGAGGATGGCCGCAAGCGCCGCTTCAATACGTCCATTCTGGTTGGCCAGAACGGCGAAATCATCGGCAAGTACCGCAAAGTTCACCTGCCCGGCCACGCTGAACCGCAACCCAACCGCACGCACCAACACCTTGAGAAACGCTATTTCGAGCCCGGCAATCTGGGCTTTCCAGTATGGCGCGGCTTTGGCGGTGTCATGGGCATGTGCATCTGCAATGACCG
>JANOVS010000042.1:0-10340 GCA_031417515.1 Hyphomicrobiales bacterium | reverse complement strand
CATGATCGGGCGCGGTTCCATTGACATGCACATGGGTGAAAACGCTGATTTGAAGAGTGATGACACAAAGCCCGTCACTCTTTCTGCCGAAAACATGGCTGATGGAAAATATTTGCATGGCGTTTCGTTGAAGCTGCGGGCTGGAGAAATCACCGGCGTTTATGGCTTCATGGGCTGTGGACAGGTGGAACTGGCCCGCGCCCTGTTTGGCAAGTTGAAATTGAAACGCGGCAATATCTTGTTGGATGATGTACCCCAACGTTTTCGTTCAACGGCCGCCGCACGCGAAGCTGGAATTGCATTTGTTCCGGAAAACCGCAGCATGATGTTGTTTCGCGGCGAACCTGTTTACAAGAACATCTCGATTTCCATTCTTGACCGCATTCACAAATTGCTGCTGAAGCCTGTTGTTGAACGCGAGATCGCGGCGCGTCAAACCGTTGACCTGCAAATTCGCCCGCCAAAACCCGACATGTTGCTGGGTTCACTATCAGGCGGCAACCAGCAGAAAGTGGCGTTGGCCAAATGGCTGACGCACCTTCCGAAGGTGCTCATTCTTTCCGAACCGACACGCGGCATGGACGTTGGCGCCAAGGAAGATGTGATCCGCATTGTCAAAACCTTGCGCGACAAGGGCGTGGCCATCCTCGTGCTTTCAACCGAACCAGAAACCATATTGACATTGGCTGACAGGATTAGTGTGCTGCGCAAAGGCGTGGTGGCGCAAGAATTCAACACTGGCAAGATACACAAAGCTGACCTGTTGGCAGCGGCTTAGGGGCAATACATGGATATGACCGTCGACCAGAAGCAAAGCCGCCTTCGCCGGCTTTTGACCGACCAGTTGCGCAACATTGCGCCGGTATTCACACTTCTTGCCCTCGTCACTTTTTTCTCAGTGGCAAGTCCTTCCTTCTTCAGTGTCGTCAACTTCATGAACATCCTGTCACAGATCTCGATCACGGCGATCATTGCAGTTGGGTTGACTTATGTGATCCTGACATCCGAGATTGATTTGTCGGTGGCTGCGGTTGCCAATGCCGTTGGCATTACGATTGCGTTTTTCACCATACAGCCCGACTACGTGAATATCGCCAATCTGCCGATGCCCGGTGTTATCGCTATTGTTCTAACGCTCCTCACAGCATTGGCCTTTGGCCTGATCACGGCTTTCGGCGTCACGTGGATTGGCATTCCGTCGTTCATCATGACCCTCGCCATCATGCAGATTGCCAATGGTGTTTCGGCGCTGTTGGTGCGTGGCCAGATTGCCTACACCTATCCTGATTTGATAACGACCTTGGGATCAGGCAATATATTTGGCATTCGGTGGACGATCATCGTGGCCATATTGTTTCTTCTGGTCGGCCATCTCGTACTCAATCACACACGATTTGGTCGCTACATCTATATGACGGGTGGCAATCGAGAGGCTGCCGAATATTCCGGCGTCAACGTGAAGAAAATAATTGCATCAGTCATGATTATCTCGGCCATGTGTTCAGGCATCGCGGGCATGTTGGCTGTTGCCTATTTTGGCTCGGCCCAACAGAACCAGTTTGATTCATATCTGCTGGATGCCATTGCGGCAGTTGTCGTGGGCGGCACCAGCCTGTTCGGCGGGCGCGGCGGCATTGGCAACACTGTCATCGGATTGCTGGTGCTCGGAGTTTTGAACAATGGACTAGACCACGTGCAAATCGACAGCTTCCTCAAAATCCTGATCCGCGGATTGATCCTGCTCTCGGCGCTGGTCATCAATGTCTATGCCCAGCGGTTGAAGGATTCCGAATAGGCGATCAACATGGGTGAAGTCGAAACATTTCGGGCCCTGACGCCGGAAAGCCTGCCTAATAGGTTGGCTTTGCTGCCTGCGCTTATACAAAAACTGGGCAGCAACCCCACGAATTGGCGCGTGCGCGAAGTCGGCGACGGCAATCTCAATCTGGTATTTATCGTCGAAAGTGATGTTGGGTCGTTGGTGGTGAAGCAGGCCTTGCCTTATGTGCGCTTGGTCGGCGAAAGCTGGCCGCTTCCCCTGAAGCGATCCTATTTCGAGTATCATGCCCTGATGCGCCTTGCAGCAAGTGATCCAGGCCGGGTGCCGACGGTCCATCACTTCGATGAAACACAAGCCATCATCATCATGGATTTTCTGTCACCGCACCTCATTCTGAGGCGGGCGCTGATTGACAACAGTGTACTGCCAAACCTTGGCAGCGATCTCGGCCAATACCTTGCGCGCACAGCATTCAGAAACTCCGACCTCTGCATGGAGACTGCGGACAAGAAAGCCGCCATGGCGCTGTTTGCAGGCAATGTGGAGCTGTGCGCGATCACCGAGAATCTGGTTTTTTCCGATCCTTATTTTGCTGCCACCATGAACAGCCACACGTCACCACAGTTGGACGGTTTGGTTGCCACATTGCGCGCCGACCGTGATCTGAAAGTTGCGGCCCAGCAGATGAAACACAAATTCTCTGCCCAGTCTGAAACCCTCTGCCACGGCGACATGCACACTGGTTCTGTGATGGTATCAGCGGACGACACCAAGGTCATTGACCCCGAGTTTGCCTTTTATGGTCCGTTTGGTTTTGACATTGGCATGTTGCTGGCCAATTACTGGATGAGCTTCTTCTCGCAGCGCGGCCATGAAACAGACGGAAACCGACATGGGCTGCGCGGGGAATTGTTGACCATTGTTATTGATACGTGGGATCACTTCTCGGCCAGCTTCGCGCAATTGTGGCATACGGAACGAAACGGTATTCTGTATCAACGCAGCCTGTTTGAAGAGCAGGGTGATCACCTGGGCTCTGAACAGGCCCTGCAAAATGTGTTGCACGGCATCTGGCTGGATATGCTGGGTTTTGCCGGTATAGAAATTCATCGTCGCATACTGGGCCTTGCCCACAATGCAGACTTTGAGAAAATTGAGAACGTTGCAATGCGTGCCAGCTGTGAGGCCAGAGCCCTGAAATTTGGCCGCCATCTTGCGGTCAATCGTTCCAGCGCAATCAGTCTTCATGATTTGAACGCGCTGGCCATAAAACTTGATCTGGATGTGGTGACATGAAGGTCAACGGCAAGCAGTTTCGCACAATCTGGCCTACCTCAGATGGCCAAAGTGTTCAAATTATTGATCAACGCTTTCTGCCCCACGATTTTCGCATCGAAACACTCTCAACAGTGAATGAAGTGGCCGTCGCCATCCGCGATATGTGGGTGCGGGGTGCGCCGCTGATCGGTGCCACTGCAGCCTATGGTATGGCAATCGCCATGTTAGCTGATGCCAGTGATCGAAACCTTGAAGCAGCATGGCAGCAGTTACATGCTACCCGGCCAACAGCGATCAATCTGAAGTGGGCGCTTGATCGCATGCGAGATGTCTTGCGCAACATCTCTCCGGGCAAGCGCACAGCCGAAGCCTTTGCCCATGCAGCGCTGATTGCCGATGAAGATGTTGCACTCAACACATCCATTGGCCGCCACGGACTGGAGATCATTAAACGCATCGCCGCCACAAAACGCTTGGATGAGCCAGTCAACATTCTGACCCACTGTAATGCAGGCTGGCTTGCAACAGTCGACGTGGGCACTGCAACTGCACCCATCTATGCAGCGTTTGAGGCTGGCATTCCCATCCATGTCTATGTTGATGAAACCAGACCCCGCAACCAAGGCGCACAACTCACGGCCTGGGAGCTTGCGGGCCACGGTGTCCCTCATACATTGATTGTCGACAATGCTGGAGGCCACTACATGCAGCACGGCAAAGTTGACATGGTGATTGTCGGGACAGATCGCACGACAGCCAAAGGCGATGTCTGCAACAAGATCGGTACTTACCTGAAAGCACTCGCTGCAAAAGACAATGGCGTGCCGTTCTATGTGGCGCTGCCCTCACCCTCAATCGATTGGACGGTGCAAGACGGGATGAAAGAAATTCCGATTGAAGAGCGCCCGGATGCAGAAGTGAGCTTTGTTCAAGGCCTCGACGAAAGTGGGGCCATTTCACGTGTGCGTATTTCGCCGCAAAAAACCCCAACGGGAAACCCCGCTTTCGATGTCACGCCTGCAAGGTTGGTGACGGGTTTGATAACTGAAAGAGGCATGGCCGAAGCCTCAGCTGCAAGCTTGGGAAGACTATTTGGCAGAACATGAGCCACGATGATAGGCTGTGATTCTTTTGACGATCAGTTCTTCTTGCAATTTCATCGCACTACGGGGGTGCTGCCGCTCTTCTTTCAAATTCAAACAGTCTTTGAGTATGTCGGAAAACTGTGTTGAAAGGGCGAAATTGATCAAAGCTTGCGGTCGGCGAGGCGTCACAATGCGGAAACAACAAGGAATCTAAATGTGCGCTATTCGGGTTTTCGTGTAATCGCCGAAGCTCTTTCGGGTCATAAAGGCTGGAAACCGGTTTGGCGTGATCCCGTGCCACAAGCTGAATATGATTACATCATCGTCGGCGGTGGAGGGCATGGACTGGCCACCGCTTATTATCTTGCCAAAGAATTTGGCCAAGCCCGAATTGCAGTTCTGGAAAAAGGCTACCTCGGCGGTGGCAATGTGGGGCGCAACACCACGATCATCCGCTCGAATTATCTGCTCGACGGAAACGAACCATTTTACGAATTTTCGTTGAAGCTGTGGGAAGGCTTGGAACAGGACTTCAACTACAATGCCATGGTCAGCCAGCGCGGCATCATGAATTTGATCCACACCGACGCGCAGCGCGATGCCTTCACACGGCGCGGCAACGGCATGATTTTACATGGAGCTGACGCAGAACTGTTGACGCGCGACCAAGTGAAAGCGATGTATCCCTTTCTGAATTTCGATAATGCACGTTTTCCCATCAAAGGTGCTTTGACGCAAAAGCGCGGCGGGACGGTGCGTCATGATGCTGTGGCCTGGGGCTATGCCCGCGGTGCCGACACGCGCGGTGTTGACCTCATCCAGAATTGCGAAGTCACTGGATTTAAGATCGAAAATGGCAAAGTATTCGGTGTCGAAACCACAAGGGGATACATTCGCGCTAAAAAAGTCGGTGTAGCCGTTGCAGGCTCCTCGTCAAAAGTAATGGCCCATGCAGGTTTGCGCTTGCCGATTGAAAGCCATGTGTTGCAGGCCTTCGTCTCCGAAGGGTTGAAGCCCTTGATCAATGGTGTGATGACCTTTGGTGCAGGGCACTTTTACGTCAGCCAGTCGGACAAAGGCGGGCTGGTGTTTGGTGGCGACATCGATGGCTATAACTCTTACGCCCAACGCGGCAATTTGCCGGTGATCGAAGATGTGGCTGAGGGCGGCATGGCCTTGATGCCGATGATCGGTCGTGCGCGCTTGCTGCGCACCTGGGGCGGCATCATGGACATGTCGATGGATGGTTCACCGATCATCGACAAAACGCATATTGACGGTCTCTATTTCAATGGCGGCTGGTGCTATGGTGGCTTCAAGGCCACGCCCGCCAGCGGCTGGTGTTTTGCGCATCTGCTTGCCAAAGATGAACCCCACAAAACCGCCACGGCCTATCGCTTCGACCGCTTCCTGAAAGGGCGGATGATTGACGAAAAAGGCATGGGCGCTACGCCCAACTTGCATTGAGAGCAGCATGATCATCAACCATCCCATTCTCGGACCGCGAGACGCACAAGAATTTGTCTATCTCGGAGACGAAAGCCTGATCGCAAGGCCTGATGGTCTTGCGCCTGATGCGATTGGGGCTTTCCATGACTATCTCTATCTGCGCAACAATCCGGCAGGCGAACACCGTGAGCTTTGGTATCACGAGCAGGGTGACCGCAGCTGGCTTGTGGTGACGCGCAACACAGTGACCCATGTCATTACAAAAGTAGAAATGGCCCGCGACGTAGCGCGCCGTATGGGGCGGTCAAAGTGAGTCAAATAAATCGCATCGCTGGTGGCCAGATCGAACGCAGTAAAACCTTGAACTTTACATTTGATGGCAAGTCTTACACAGGTCATCCCGGTGACACGCTTGCCTCTGCCTTGCTGGCCAATGGCGTACGCTTGATGGGCCGCAGCTTCAAATATCATCGCCCGCGTGGACCACTATCGGCTGGCTCGGAAGAACCAAACGCCTTGGTGGAATTGCGTTCAGGCGCACGTCAGGAACCAAATACCCGCGCAACTGTGGCCGAGTTGTTTGATGGGCTTGAGGCCAAAAGCCAAAACCGCTGGCCGTCACTGGCGTTTGATATGATGTCGATCAATGATCGCTTGTCGGGTTTTCTTGCGGCGGGTTTTTACTACAAGACCTTCATGTGGCCTGCAGCATTTTGGGAAAAAGTTTACGAACCCATCATCCGCCGTGCGGCAGGTTTGGGATCAATGTCCACACTGGAAGATCCTGACAGCTATGACAAAGGCTTTCTGCATTGTGATCTATTGATCATTGGTGCGGGCCCTTCAGGCCTGATGGCAGCTCTCACTGCTGGGCGGGCAGGTGCACGGGTTGTTCTCGCGGATGAAGATTTTCGTTTCGGCGGACGCTTGAATGCCGAGACCCATGAAATCAGTGATATGTCGGGCGCAGATTGGGCATCAGAGGCAGTCGCTGAACTTTCAACCCTGCCAAATGTGCGATTGATGATGCGCACCACTGTTGTAGGCGCTTTTGATCATGGCATTTACAGCGCGGTGGAACGGGTGAGTGATCACCTCGCGGTACCTTTGCCCGGCAAGCCACGACAAACATTGTGGCGCATCTATTCCAAACACGCCATTTTGGCGGCAGGGGCCACCGAACGACCCGTGGCCTTTGAGAACAATGATCGCCCTGGCATCATGATGGCAGGAAGTTTGCGCGCCTATGCCAATCGTTGGGGTGTCAGCGTGGGAGACCGCGTTGCCGTATTTAGTAACAACGACGATGGCTTGCGCACGGCAGTTGATTTGCAAGCCAAAGGCGTTGACGTTGTGGCTGTGGTAGATAGCCGTGAAGGTGGCGCGTTGCTGCCGGGCATTCGTCATTTGCGCGGGGCACAGGTGATCGACAGTGAAGGCCGACTTGGCCTAAAAGCGATCACAGTCCGCCTGGCAAACGGCAAGACTGAAACCATCCAAACAACAGCACTGGGCGTGTCGGGCGGTTGGAATCCAAATCTCAACATATCCTCGCATCACCGTTCAAAACCACACTGGCGGGAAGACATAGCAGCCTTTGTGCCGGGCGAGGGAGGCCCTGTCAACTTGTCTGCTGTTGGTGCAGCAAATGGAGCGATGTCAACCCATGCTGCATTGACGTCAGGGCAATCACGCGCGCTTGACATATTGTCCGCCCTCGGCGTTACAGCAAAAACAACTGCATTGCCAAAAGCGGAAGATGCGCCAATCTCCATCAGGCCACTTTGGTATGTGAACCACGGTAAAGGCCGTGCATGGATCGACCAACAGAACGACGTGACTGTCAAAGATGTGAAATTGGCGCATCAAGAGAACTTCACATCCGTCGAACATTTAAAGCGTTATACCACGCTTGGCATGGCCACAGACCAGGGCAAGACCAGCAATGTGATCGGTCTCGCGGTCATGGCGGAATTGACGGGGCGTTCCATTCCTGAAACCGGCACAACCGTCTATCGTCCGCCCTATACGCCCGTAGCCATGGGCACTTTGGCAGGGCGTTCACGCGGCAAGGAGTTCAAACCATTTCGCCACACACCATCGCATAAATGGGCGGAAGAGCAGGGTGCTGTATTCGTCGAAGTCGGCATGTGGTTGCGCACACAATGGCTGCCCCGTGCCGGTGAAACCCATTGGCGTCAATCGGTCGACCGCGAAGTATTGGCAACACGCAAATCCGTCGGCATTTGTGACGTGACAACGCTCGGCAAAATTGACATTCAGGGCACCGATGCCGGTGCCTTTCTCGACAAGGTTTATGCCAATACTTTTTCAACTCTCGCCATTGGCAAGTGCCGATATGGTTTGATGCTGCGCGAAGACGGTATCGTGTTTGACGATGGCACAACGGCGCGTATGGGCGAGCATGAATATGTGATGACCACAACGACAGCCAATGCCGTCTCGGTATTCCGCCATCTCGAGTTTGTGCGGCAATGTTTGTACCCCGATATGGATGTGCAACTGATATCGACAACAGAAGCATGGGCGCAATATTCTGTTGCCGGACCAAATGCACGCAAGTTGCTTGAGAAGATTGTGGATCAGGACATTTCCGATGTCGCATTCCCGTACATGGGCGCTGGTAATACAACAGTATGCGGCGGACTGCGCGCGCGGTTGTTCCGCATCAGTTTCTCTGGCGAACTGGCCTTCGAAATTGCAGTACCCACCCGCTATGGTGATGCCTTGATCCGTAGACTTGTTGAAGCCGGACAAGAGTTTGATGCTGTTGTTTATGGCACGGAAACCCTCGGCGTTATGCGAATCGAAAAAGGTCATGTAGCGGGCAACGAGTTAAATGGTCAGTCCACGGCACTCAACATGGGCTTGGGCAAAATGGTTTCGAAGAAAAAGGATTCGATTGGCATGCCCTTGTCTCAACGCGAGGGCCTGAACGATTTAGATGGTTATCGTTTGGTTGGTGTCAAACCAGTGGATAAAGACCAACCACTTAATGCCGGGAGCCACTTCCTCGAAATTGGTGCAGCGCCCGTTGCTGAAAATGACGGGGGCTGGCTCACATCGATGGTTTATTCTCCGCACATCGGCTCACATATCGCGTTGGGATATCTGAAAGCAGGCGATCAGAAAATTGGCAAGCACATGCGCGCCGTAAATTTCCTCAACAAGACAGACGTGGAAATTGAGATCGTCAGTCCCCATTTCTTTGATCCAGAGGGAGAGAGACTCCGTGGGTAATGCATTGCTGAAACCACTGACGGCATTGGGCCGTGATACCCCGAAGACGATTGAGATTGGTGGTTATCGCATCGTCGAGCGCTTTGATGTGGCCCTTGCCTCATTGGCCACACGTCGCGGGCGTGAAAAGGATGTGGCCAAGGCCGCGAAAGCTGCGAAGCTTCCACTGCCGGTATCTGCCCGTTCCAGTTCGACTTCTTCATATGGTGCATTCTGGCTATCGCCGCAGCAGTGGATGATCGAGGCGTCTTTCTCCACCCATGAAGATATCTCAGCCCATCTGAAGAAAATTTTCAGTGATGCTGCGTCGATCACTGAGCAGACGGATGCCTGGGTGCGCTTTGATGTTTCCGCTCCAACCTTGCAACCTCTTTTCGAACGCCTGTGCAATGTTGATTTGCCTGAAACCCCAGTTGGCTATGCCGGGCGCACGGTGATTGAGCATATTGGATGTAATCTGATCAAACGTGGAGAGGGCGAAGTTACGCTTTATGGCCCACGTTCCATGGCGGCCAGTTTGCTGCATGTGCTGGAAGTCACAGCCCGTTCCGTCGATTGATTTAGCAACCATTGTGGGTCTTAGCGTTTCCCTGTAGTGAAATTGCTGACTTCATTTTCACGGGTGCAAAAGATGGACAAAGCCAAGGTCATTGAAGATATTCCACGTGGAAAGCCCGCTTTTGACCAAGATCCGCATCGCTTGCGTGAGATTTCAGAACGCAATTTGGAAGCAGCAATTGGCCGGGAAGTGCGCAATTTCAGGCGTCAACAGGGCATGACTGTTGCTGATGTGTCCAGTGTCACAGGCTTGTCGATAGGCATGTTGTCAAAGATCGAGAATGGCAATACCTCGCCGTCACTTACGACCTTGCAGGTGCTCAGCCATGCCTTCTCGGTTCCGGTCACCGCCTTCTTCAAAAGCTATGAAGAGCGGCGCGAAGCGGTGCATGTGAAAGCCGGGCAGCATATTGAAATTGAACGGCGCGGCACGCGGGCCGGACATCAATACAATCTGCTCGGCCATATCGGCTCAAACTCATCGGGCGTGGTGGTGGAGCCTTATATCATCACGCTCACAACCGAGAGCGACACTTTCCCAGCTTTCCAGCACGAAGGCCTAGAACTGCTTTACATGCTTGAAGGTGAAGTGGATTACCGCCATGGCGACCAAGTCTATTCACTCAAACCCGGCGACAGCCTGTTCTTCGACGCGGACTCGCCCCACGGCCCGGAAACCAAGATCAAATTGCCAGCGCGCTATCTCTCTGTCATTTCATATCCGCAGCACAAGGCCGTTTAGTTTTGTTGTCGCTTGTGCGGTGCAACACGACTTGTCCTTGACAATTGTTGATATCCGACGTTTCCTGACAGACAACAAAATTACCCCGTTGAAAAATAAGAACAATGGACGGACTGGTGTTGACGGGGAAAAAAGCCAGGTCTGCGGGAGGAACATCTATGTCTGACCTCAATCAAAGGATTGAGGC
>JANOVS010000041.1:0-5108 GCA_031417515.1 Hyphomicrobiales bacterium | reverse complement strand
GCGAAGGTGGAAGGCCGGAGGTGGGGGACTACTGAACAAACCCGCGACGGAATTTCCCCACCCCATCCGTCTATTCTTCATGAACACACTCACCCACGCCCGCCACATGCGCCGAAACCCCACTGAAGCAGATCGCATTCTCTGGGGTTGCCTGCGAAAGCGCAGCTTGAGCGACTACAAATTCTCCCGCCAAATCCCCATCGGCCCCTACATCGCAGATTTCGTTTGCCGGGAGAAAAAATTGATTGTCGAAGTTGATGGTGCGACCCATGGGGATGCGCATGAGATCGCTTATGACGCGCGGCGAGAAACGTTTTTGAAAGGGCAGGGTTACCGCGTGCTGCGGGTGAGCAACCACGGCGTTTACAAAGAACGCGACGGCGTGATGCATGCCATTTTCATGGCGCTGCAAGCGTGAGAGGCATTGCGCAGTCCCCGCCTCCGGCCTTCGGCCACCTCCGCCCCGATGAAGAATCGGGGTGGAGGGCACTGATTGTAAACCGCTATCCAACAAATACCCTCCACCCCGCCTCTTCGGCGGGGCGGAGGTGTCGCGAAGCGACGGAGGCGGGGGCCTCACAACAGCCACCACCCCATAAAAAAACAGCCCGCCGAAGCGGGCTGTTCCATATATACTTTGCGCGAACTTAGAAGCGCCAGATCGTCAAAAGAGCAGCATCAACTTGCGTTCCGGAGGCCGTTACGTTGCCCTTCGTGGACTTCCATGCGCCTTCGAGACCGATGGTCAGCTGTGAAACTGGCGTGTAGTACAAGCCAATGCCGGCAGCCGAGGTATCAGCATTTCCCTTGACCCACTTGTGCGACACACCCAACTCAGCGGTAACTGAATCAGACAGGGTGAAGCCCAAGAAAGCCGAAGCCTTGCTGAAACGATCAGCATTGCCATTGAGATGGGAATCTTCACCCACACCAGCGGCAACCGAGAGGTTGGCGATATCGCCGAGGCCGACGTTGGCACCAGCGTTGATCGTCCAAGCAGCTTCAGTAGCCGTCAAGCCATTAACGAGCACGGGCAAGACAGTATCATTAACGATTTTGTCATCGTCAGAACCGCCCCAATAACCAGCATTCAACTCAAAGCCGTAAGAATCGCCAGCCCACTTGAATTCGCCAGCAACACCGAAGGCATCCTTGTTTGATTGATCAGGATCGGACCTCTGTTCATCTTCCAAAGCGATTGCGAAAGAGATCGGACCAGAAGCATAGCTCAAACGGATTTGCGTTGGATCACCAGCGTGGCCATAACCACCCGAACCGTCGCCCGTGTAGTTGCAAGAACATTTGCCGTCGAAGCCTTGGCCGTTGCCAGCCAGCGAACCGTCAACACCACCACCAAGCGTCAGCTCAGGCGTGATTTTCCACCAGCCCCAATAACCATCTGTGCTGAGGCTTGAATTGCCACGGTTCAACTTGCCGCGGCCAGCCGAGTCAGCTACCATGGCGACACGTGCGCCAACTTCGCCAACGGCTGTATCTGTCGTGCCGACAACCTTCAAGAAGGCGCGCGAAACGAGATCAACCGTCTTTACCGTAGGACGGATTACCAGTTCATCATTCAAAAGATCGGCATCCGGACCATCTAGTCCATCGAAAGTATTAGAAGGGTTTGTATTTCTATAAACCAAGGCAACGCGAACGCCGCCAGTCCACGTAACGACGGTCGAGGCCGGAACATCGGCTGTTGGCATAATGCCAATGGTATGAACCATTGCCAAGTCGTTCTTGTCGATATCAAGCGAAGGAATGACGATGGCTGGACCATAACCAACCGACAGCAGCTGATAGCCAGCTGGAACCGATGGTGATGCTTCGAGTTGTGAAATACGGCCGTTGAGGGCTTCGATCTGGGCTTTCAAGTCAGCCAGGTCATCTGCGCGCGCGCTAACCGACACTGCAGCCAGAGCCGCTGTACCGAGAAGTGCAATCTTAATTGCGTTCATTAGTGTTTCTCCCAATTCATTATGGAGTTTGAAAGGAGCCCCCCGATCCCCTGCATTGTTGAAGGGAAGGCAATGCAGGTCACGAGTCGCTGCATTCGAGAGTGTTGTGTGAGTTTCCCGCGTTAAGGTCAACGCATAAGGCCACATCTTGGCCAGATTTCCGCCACATGTGGCAGCACTGCAACAGTTTGTCTTGAAGCCGTATATAAAGCGTTAAGCATATGTTGGCTTATCCACAGCTCAGCCGCAAAACACCATGTCGCACAACCATAAAGCGTATCATTAAACATAGCCAAGTCGGGAATCAAATGCTAATAACCCGTTAATTTCAGAGGGCTGGGCGAAAATTATGTCGGCCCCCGCCAAAGCATTGAAGTTTCGGGGAGATAATTCTATGGCTAAGTGTCGTCCATCAAAGTGGGTTCCATGGGCATTGGTTGGAGCCGGGCTGCCATTTCTGGCGGCCGCATGGTTGAGCGCCGATGGACTGAAATCCGATATCGCAACCCGCGCCGCCAAGGCCCTGTCTTCCAATGAATTGACCGCTTGGGGAAAGGTTGACCAGGACGGCCGTGACTTTACCTTATCAGGCACCAGCCCCAGCCAGGCTGCGGTCGATGCTGCCATCGCTGCTGTGGCAGGCACCTATGGTGTGCGGATAATCGACGTCAAAACCCAGATCGTCGAACCTGTCACGTTGATTGCGCCGACTGTCGATTCGATTTCTGTGGCTTCCGCAACACCCGAGATCAAGGGCACCTGGCAGGAAGGCGTGGCCAAGACCTTGGCCGTTGGCGTTGGCGGCACACTTTATAAGCTGGGTGAAGCGCCGGAATTGACCACCTTGGCAGGTGAATGGACCTTGAAACTCACCAAGCCCTTGCCGGAAGGCAAGAATGAAGTGACGGTTGAAGTGTCCGATGGCGACAAAGTGACGATGGCCGCCGCCGCACCGGGGGTCATTACAATTGATTTGCCAAAACCACCAAAACCACCAAAACCACCAGAACCACCTGAACCGCTTGCCCCCCCCACGGTCAGCCCCTTCATTGGAAATACCGCTACGCCAACCTTTACCGGAACATGGCCCGAGGGCAAAGCCAAGGGTCTTGGCGTCAAAGTCGGCGAGACACTCTATGAACTGGGTAAAAATCCTGAATTGACTTCCGATGGTGCCGGCAATTGGAAACTCGCCCTTTCAGCACCTTTGCCCGAAGGCGAAGTGGCGGTCATGCCCACCATCACCAACGAACTTGATGAACACACCATGGCCGAGGCACCTACGCGCGCCATCGTTGACTTGACACCCCCTGCCGCTCCCAAAATCACCGTGCCGACGGGTGCCACTTGGCCCTTCGTGTTGAACGGCACCTGGGCGGAAGAACCCGGTGCAAATCTCACGGCAACCTTTGCCGGTCGTTCCTATGAAGTGAACAAGGCTCCGGAACTGACATCAGATGGCAGCGGCAATTTCTCGTTCGGACCGAAAGCCGAACTGGCACCCGGCAGCTACGACATCGATTTCACCACCAATGATCCCGCCGGAAACATCACACGGACCCTGATCACCGCAGCCGTAGTTATCGCTGAACCTCCCAAGGTCGAACCAGTGGTGTTGGCACCATTGGAACCGGCAACCGTATTCTCCCAGGTTTCCCTCAGCGGCGCTCCCATCATCAAGGGAACCTGGCCGAAGGGCGTTGCCAAAGGCTTGACCGTTACAGTCGGTGGCCGCAGCTATGTGCTGGGCAAGGATGCCAATCTGCAAAGCAAGAGCGGCATCTGGTCATTGCTGCCCGCAGCATCTTTGCGCGAAGGGTTTCATGACGTCACGGTGGATATCACCGACGACAAGGGCCGCACGGCCCGCGATGTGACGGTGGCTGAAATTGAAATTGATGCCGTTCCGCCGATCAGCCCGACGGTTGTCAGCTACAGCGGTGTTGCATCGCCTGAAACAATCTCGGGAACCTGGGATCAGAAGGGTGCCAAAAGTCTGGCCGTCCTGATTCCGGAAGTTGACTTGGTGGCGGGTCTTACTGAAGAGGCCACAGGTCTGTCCATCGATGGCTCAGGCAACTGGACTCTGAAGCTTGCCAAACCATTGCTTCCCGGTACCTATAATGTCATCGCCCGCAGCGTCGACATTCACGGACGCGTGCAGGAAGATGCGTCAACCGCTGAACTGGTGATCGAAGCCCCTCCGCCACCGCCAGTCCCGATGGTAACTGCCACAGGACTGACAGGCACCTGGTCGGAAGCGACCGCAAAGCAATTGAAAGCCGAAGTCGCTGGCCGTACCTATGTTTATGGTCGGGGCAGTGCACTTTCATCGGATGGCAACGGCAACTTTACATTCGCTCCAGCCGCCAAACTGGCTCCTGGTTCTTATGACGTAACTTATACCATCACCAATGCCGACGATACAACGGCGTCAGCTGTTGCAGCCGCCGCCATCGTGGTTGCCGAACCACCTCCGCCGACTCCGGTCCCTCCCATGGTAACCGCCAATGGTCTTGGCGGAACCTGGTCGGAAACCACCTCCAAGCAGTTGATGGCGCAGGTTGGCGAACGTACCTATGTGCTGGGTCGCGGCAGTGCATTGTCATCGGATGGCAAAGGCAATTTTACATTCGCTCCAGCAGCCAAACTGGCACCCGGTTCCTATGACGTAACTTATACCGTCACCAATGCCGACGATACAACGGCGTCAGCTGTTGCAGCCGCCGCCATCGTGGTTGCCGAACCACCACCACCGCCTCCGGTCCCTCCCATGGTAACCGCCAATGGTCTTGGCGGAACCTGGTCGGAAACCACCTCCAAGCAGTTGATGGCGCAGGTTGGCGAACGTACCTATGTGTTGGGTCGAGGCAGCGCCTTGGCATCGGATGGCAACGGCAATTTTACATTCGCTCCAGCCGCCAAACTGACACCTGGTTCTTATGACGTAACTTATACCGTCACCAATGAGGACGGTGCTACGGCGTCAGCTGTTGCAGCCGCCGCCATCGTGGTTGCCGAACCACCTCCACCGCCACTCCCACCAGCCATGGTCACCGCCAATGGCCTTGCCGGAACCTGGTCGGAAACCACCTCCAAGCAGTTGATGGCGCAGGTTGGCGAACGTACCTATGTGTTGGGTCGCGG
>JANOVS010000040.1:0-52769 GCA_031417515.1 Hyphomicrobiales bacterium | reverse complement strand
CAACATAGGCCGCCACGGCCTCCGCCCGGGGTTGCACCTCGCGTTCCGCGTGAACCATCGCCCGCAATGCCATCGGCACCTGTGGAAACATTCCCGCCGCGACCGCAGCAATCGCCGCCGCCCCCAGGCAGGCGCGCTCATGGCAGCGTGGAGCGACCACCGAGGCGTCAAGAATGTCGGCATTGATCTGCAGCCATTCCATGCTGCGGGCGCCCCCGCCGGTCGCGATCACCCGCGAAATGGGCCGCGGCGACTGCAGCCGTTGGAGCAGAGTCCGGTGCGTGATGCTGATGCGCTCCATGATGCCCCGCACCATGCCGCCGAGGCGGCGGTCGGGGTCTGGGGACCGGGCGGCGCCCGGGGCGCCCGCGGGCGGCACGGTCGCCGCGAGGGCTGCCATCTGCGCGAGCGTCAGGTGCGGCGCAAATTGACGCTGGCAATCCTCCAGCTGGGCCGCGCCCACCGGATCGAAAGCCAGCCGGTAGAAACGCCCGTCAAAATGTGGCCCGTGGTAGCAGTGCGCAAACATGAAATACATCTCCACCCGCGGCACCGCTCCCGTCCTTGATTTCGAAGCGGCCATGATCTCTGGCCTTGCCCGGGATGGCGGTCTTTATCTGCCCCAACATTTTCCAACTTTCTCGGTTGAGGAACTCCGTGCCCTCAGGGGCCTTCCCTTCACCGATGTGGCCTTTGCCATTGCCAAGCGCTTTGCTGATGGCGCCATCCCAGATGCTGAACTGAAAGCCATGGTCATCGCGGCCTATGGCACCTTTGGTCACCAAGCCGTAACCCCCCTCAAGCAGCTTGATGCCAATCTCTGGCTACTCGAACTTTTCCACGGCCCCACCATCGCCTTCAAGGATGTGGCCATGCAGTTGCTGGCTCGACTGATGGACTGGTCCTTGGCCAAGTCCAGCACGCGGGCCACCATCATCGGGGCCACCTCAGGCGACACGGGCGGAGCCGCCATTGCCGCTTTTGAACATTCAAAGAATGCTGACATTTTTATCCTGCATCCCTACGGCAAAGTCTCCGATGTACAGCGCCGCCAGATGACCACGGTACAGGGGAAGCACATCTGCAATGTCGCCATTGAGGGCACATTTGACGACTGCCAGTCCATCGTCAAAGACCTCTTCAACGATCACACCTTCCGTGACGAAGTACAACTCGCAGGCGTCAACTCCATCAACTGGGTCCGCGTCATGGCGCAGATCAGCTATTATTTCTTTGCAGGCCTCGCCCTTGGTGCACCCGACCGCAAAATCAGCTTCACCGTGCCAACGGGCAATTTTGGGAACATCATGGCGGGCCTCGTGGCCAAGCGCCTGGGACTGCCCATCGACCGCCTTGTCATCGCCACCAATGAAAATGACATATTGGACCGCACGCTGAAATCCGGCCGCTATGAAGTCACAGGCGTTCACGCCACCACAAGCCCGTCGATGGACATTCAGGTATCATCGAATTTTGAACGGCTTGTCTATCTCGCCAACAGCGGCAATCCCGACGCCGTGGTGCGCGCCATGGCAGGCCTCAAGCAGTCTGGCTCCTTTACACTCGAAAACGCCGCCCTGACTGCCATCCGCCATGAGTTTGATTCTGGCCATACCAATGAAGCCGAAACCGCTGCCACGATGAAAGCTGTCCTCGCTTCCACCGGAGAATTGCTTGATCCCCACACAGCTGTTGGTGTTCACGTCGCCCAGCACCGTATGGAGGATAGCCCCATGGTTGTATTGGCGACGGCCCACCCGGCAAAATTCCCCGACGCCGTGCAAAAGGCCACGGGCATTAACCCTGAACTGCCCACCAAGCTAAAAGGCTTGATGGAACGGCCAGAAAGTTTCACAGTGCTTCCCAACAGTGCAGAGGCCGTCAAGAGCCTGATTTTGGAGCAGCGAAAGCGCTGACCAAAATACTTTGTAGGGAGAAAATATGTCTGTTGAGATCACCAAACTCGCCAATGGGTTGACTGTTGTCACCCATAACATGCCCCATATCGAAACCGTGGCTTTGGGCATTTGGGTCAAGGCGGGTGCCCGGGATGAACTGTCGGATGAAAATGGCGTGGCGCATTTTCTCGAACACATGGCCTTCAAAGGCACGACGCGCCGCACCGCCCAAGCCATCGCCGAGGAAATTGAAAATGTCGGCGGCGAGATCAATGCCGCCACAGGCATGGAAACCACCACTTATTATGCCCGCGTTATGAAGCAGGACTGGAAACTGGCGCTGGATATTCTCGCCGACATCTTCACCCAATCCACCCTCGATGAGGACGAGATGGAACGCGAGCGCGATGTTATCCTGCAGGAAATCGCCGCGTCCAAAGACCAGCCCGATGATTTGGTGTTCGATCTGGCGCAAGCTGCGAGTTACGGCGATCATCCCCTGGGCCGCTCAATTCTTGGCCCCACCCACCTGATTGAAAGCCTGAGCCGAGACCAGATGGCAGCGTGGCGCGACCGCAACTATTGGGCCTCACGCATCGTGGTGTGTGCGGCAGGAAATATCGATCATCAAAAATTGGCAAAGGAAGCCGAAAAGCAACTCGGTCACCTGCAACAGGGCCAGGCCCCGCAACGGCAAACCCCAACTTTCATGGGCCATGCCAGCATTGAGCAAAAGCCCCTGGACCAGACCCACATTGTGCTGGGCTTTCAGGCCCCGAATTATCGGGACCCCCGCATTTATCAATTGCAAGTGCTGTCCAGCGCCTTGGGCGGCGGGATGTCTTCGCGGCTGTTTCAGGAAGTGCGTGAGAAACGCGGCCTCTGCTACAGCGTGTTTTCCTACGGCACGTCCTATGAGGATGTCGGCCAACTCGGCGTCTATGCCGCCACTTCGCCCGACCACACGCCTGAACTGATCGATGTAAGCGCCAATGTCATGCTGTCCATGGGCGAAGCCGTGACTGAAAAAGAGGTAGCCCGCGCCAGGGCCCAACTGCGCACCAGTCTGGTTATGAATCTTGAAAGTGCTTCATCGCGCGCCGACCAGATTGCAAGGCAATATCTGGCGTTTGGCGAAGTGCCTGACATCACAACCCTCGTCGGCAAAATCGATGCAGTAACGGCAGACAACGTGCGTGACCTTGCAAGGGATATTTTCATGGCCAAGCCGCCTTCACTGGGCGCTGTGGGCCAGCTTTCCCATCTCGCCAGCTACGCCGAGATTGCCCAGCGTTTCGCTAAACCCCACTAACACGACCGGTAGCAACACCATGGGTATTCTCTCGTTCTTCCAGAACACCCAAAGCAGTCTTGAACTGGTTGGCGACAACCTGTTGTTGCGTCCACCTACCATGGCTGACTTTCAATCCTGGCGCGACCTTCGATTGTCCAGCAAGAACTTTCTCATGCCCTGGGAGCCCGAATGGCGCGACGATGAACATTTGCTGTCGTCCTATCGCCAACGTTTGCGGCGCTACCAGGATCTGATGGATGGCGATCTGGCCTATCCGTTTTTCATGTTTGCCAACGGAAAAAAAGACGTGGTTGGCGGCATCACCTTGTCGAATATCAGGCGCGGCGTGTCCCAGTCGGCAACCTTGGGTTACTGGGTCGGCGTGGTACACGCCAACAGCGGCCACATGACCAGAGCCCTTCAAACTTTAATGCCGTTTTGCTTCCGCGAGCTGGAACTCCACCGCATTGAGGCTGCCTGTCTTCCCCGCAATGAACCGTCGATCCGGCTGCTGCAACGGGCAGGTTTTGTGCGTGAGGGTTATGCCAAAAGTTATTTGAAGATTGCAGGCATTTGGGAAGACCATATCCTGTGGGGAAAATTGTCAACAGACAGCTTGCCAAAACCTGCCGATAACCTGCCGATAACGTGATGAAGCAGTAGTGCCAGCTGCCTGCGCTGGCTACCATGGGGCATGATTCGATGTGGTGCAAAAATCTGGAAATTTCTTCAGTTGCTTGTGGTTTGCTGTGTGTTGGCTTTGCCCGACGGGGCAAAGGCAGCTGAAACCATTATTGCCCTGCCACCCCACGTGCTGGTGCTGGATTTGGGAACACTCGGCACGCAAGTGGCTGCCCAGCGCCGCAATGTTAAGCTCGAAGTGCCGGGTGAAACCGCTGGCACAAGGGCCGTGTTGGAATTGCACGGCGAAGCTGCCGGTCCTGATTTCAACTGGACAATTTACAGTGTCACCAACCAGTCAGCAGGACCACGTTCATTGGTCCTCGCCGTTGGCCATCAAAGATTGACCGCATCGGGATTTTTTCCCCTCAAGCCCTTTGGCACACAGCTCATTAAAGTCAATTGGGTGAAACCGCCCTACACCTTGACCATTCTTCCCGCCCCGTCGGATGATGCCTTTGGTTTCATCGTGGCCGGAAAATCAACCCTCACCTTTGCCATCGAAGGTCCAACTCTCCTGCATTCCATTCGACTTATGGATGTCAATGCATTCGCCCAACAACAAACCACCGTTGGCTTCGTCAATGGCGCAACGCTGGCCGTGTCATTCATTCTCTGCCTGCTGATCATCGCCCTGTTTGGCATACGCAGCCAGGTTGAGTTTGTGGCCGGCAGTTTTTTTGCCTTCACCTGTTTGCAGTTCATCGCCCTTGAGGCGGGCTATCTCGACAACCTCACCATGTCTTTTGCCAACCCGGCAATCAGCCTTCAGCTTGTGCGGGCAATCAGTGAAACCCTGTTTGCGTCTGGTATTGCCGTTGCAGCATGGAAACTGACAGCGCCGAACCGCCAACAGGTCTCCGGCAAATCCTTGCAGCTTTTGCACGGTCTGGCGATCCTTGGTGCAACAACAGGCTTGCTGCTGTTGGCGTCCCATGACCCTGCAAGGGCCGCGCAATTTGCCAGGGCGTGGGTTGTCATTGCCGCCACCGTTGGTTTTTGTCTCGTCTTGCAGGCCCGCCGGCGCGGCAGCGGAGCACTCGAATTCGGCATGTTCTTTTGGTGTGCTGTCTTGGGTTGGACATTGCTTGCAGCAGCGGCAGCCATGAACCATACGCCATCATTTGTCTTTTCACCCCTGTTGATGGCAGGGCTGTCAGCCATCGTGGCAGCCCTGGCATTTGCCATGGCCCGCTTTGCTTTCTCACAAGGCTATCTCTCAAACTATTATCTGACAGATGCCTCGCGCCGCAGCCTGGCCTTGGCAGGTGCCCAGCATTTCCTCTGGGATTGGCTGCCAAACCAGCAAGTGCTTGAGGTTGGAGATGAGCTTGCAAAAAACCTTGGCTACGAACAGCATAAGTTCAAAACCGGGTCAGCCGCCCGCAGTTTTGCCGCCCTGTTGCACCCCACCGATGAGCACGCCTATGCTGCAATCATAGGTGCTGGCCATATGCAATCCGATAGCGTGATTGAGCAGGAAATACGACTGGGCAATGCAGACGGCGACTACCAATGGTTCGTGCTGAAAGCTCGCGGGCTTCCTGGTTCCGGGCCCTACGCCGAGCGGCTCATTGGTACCTTGACAGAAATCACCCGCAGCAAGCAGCAGGAAGACAAGCTGATCAACGAGGCTGTGCGTGATCCGGTAACCGGATTGCCCAGCCGGGCACTTTTCATGGACCGGCTGGAGCGCGAAATCGACAAGCCCTTGGGTTTGCCGGTGCGTGTGATGCTGATAGCCATTGAGCGCTTCAAGGTGTTGAACGATGGACTTGGCCATGACTTGGGCGACCAGTTGCTTTTGGCAGCAGGCCAGCGGATTGCCGAAAACCTCAACCCCGAAGAATCCCTGACCCGCATTTCCGGCAGCATGTTTGCCGTCATGTATGTGGAAAGCATAGCCCGTCGCAATGTCGGCGATCTCGCTGAGAAACTTTTGCTTGAACTTGGCCAACCCATAAGCATTGCAACCCAACAGATATACCTCTCGCCTACCATTGGCATTTCGCTGTCGAGTGCTGACGGCCATTCAGCTGATGACCTGCGCAAGCAGGCGGCATCAGCACTGCATGCTGCCCAGGCTGATGGCAAACGATCAGTCAAGTTTTTCAACGAGGACATGAAGGACGAACGCGCTGACAATGTAGCACTTGAGGCGGATCTTCGCCGCGCCATTGATCGCCATCAAATCGAGGTGCACTACCAACCGCTCATCCACCTGAGCACTGGCAGCGTAGCAGGACTCGAAGCCCTGGCGCGCTGGAATCATCCCACACGTGGGCCCCTGTCACCCAGTGAATTCATCGGCATGGCCGAAGAAGCAGGCTTGATCAACGAAATCGGCGATATCATTCTCAGCGAGGCCGCACGGCAGCTTGGCATCTGGCGGCGCACATTGATCCGCAATTCACCTGTTTATGTAGCCGTCAACGTGTCGGCGGATCAACTTTCAGACACCAACTTCCTTGACCGGCTTGAGGCCATCATCTCGAAGGAAGGCCTGCCACCGCAATCGCTCAAAATTGAACTCACTGAATCAGTGGTCATGCGCTTTCCCGAGCGTACCCGCCAGTTGATCGTCAAGTTGCGGGCCATTGGTGTTGGTGTGGCTTGTGATGATTTCGGCACCGGATTTTCCAATCTCGCCAGTCTGCGTGACCTGCATTTCGATACATTGAAAATGGACAAGTCTTTTATTGCAGCCGAGGCTTTGGATGGCCGGGGTGGATTGATCCTTTCGACAGTCGTGGAACTGGCGCACAGCCTTGGCATGGTGGTGGTGGCAGAGGGTGTGGAAACCGAGGACCAACTCGACATGTTGTTGCTGCTGGGCTGTGATCTGGGACAGGGCTATTTGCTGGGAGAACCCAAACCGGCACGGGAATTGACCAATCTGCTGGCCATCTTCCCACCAGTCCAAACGCCCGTTGTTGCCCAGCAACTGGGTCCCAAACCGGGAGAGGCACCCTTGGCTCCCCGCGCCCCCCGCGTCAAAATCTGGCCGCGTGAAGGTATTGAACTGTCGAAGCTGGACATCGAGTCAGACATTGAACCAGACCCCTATATTGAGCCGGAAGAACTTCCCTCGCTTTATGCCGTTGAGCGACGGCCCAAACGCAAAGCTGTGACCAAAAAGAAGCCCACAGCCCGCAAGCCTGTTGCAAAAACTTCGGCAAAAACCAAAAAAACCACCCGCCGTCGATAGTCTTATCCGTGCCCTGCCGTCGAAGACAACATGGCGGGATCAATGCCCAATTGATCGAGCGCTTGCCGATACTTGGCCGCAGCTTCGGCCGCAAACACCAGTTTGGGGCTGGCGTCGCAATGCAGCCAGCCATTGTGTTTGATTTCGTTTTCAAGCTGCCCCGGCGACCATCCCGAATAACCCAGTGCCAACAGCGCCCGCGAAGGTCCCTTGCCAACCGCCATGTCTTGCAGGATGTCGATAGTCGCCGTCAGGGCAAAATCCCGGTTGACCCGCACGCTGCCCTCGCCCCCGTCATAGTCTCCGCTGTGCAACACGAAGCCGCGTTGCTGTTCAACGGGGCCGCCGAGATGCACCGGCATTTGGGTCAGCACTTCGGCAAGGTCTGGCGGGGTTTTTGACAAATCAATGCGCCCCGCCAACTCCATGAAGTTCATGTCGGCCATTGGCTTGTTGATGATGAGGCCCATGGCGCCTTCGGCGGTATGGGCGCAGAGATAAACCACCGCGCCGGCAAAAGTCGACTCGACCAACCCCGGCATGGCGATAAGAATTTTACCTTGCAAAAAATGGCTCATGGCAGGACTATAGGATAGTAAGGCGTGTGGGGTAAAGTGTGGCGCTCAAAACAAGTTGACTGGCCTGTGATGCAGAGACCCGCTAAATGAACGTCATGAACCGTCGCACCCTGCTCCTGACCAGTCTTGCCATCACCACGGTGCCTTCCGCACTTCGGGCTGAACAGCCTTGGGCTGCCCGCCTGCTGAAGGGCGGCTTTGATGGCACCCACTATCGCATGGGTCTGTATATCACCATGGCCGACCATTGGAAAACCTATTGGCGGGTGCCGGGATCAGGCGGCATTGCCCCGCAGATTGATCTGACTGCAAACAATCTCAAATCTTTCAGCATCAGCCATCCTCTGCCCGCGCGCTTTGCACTCGAGTCAGGTGAGGCCATTGGCTATGATCACGAAGTGGTTTTTCCGATTGCGGTTGAGCCGCTTGATGTCACGAAGTCACTTGATGTAACTGTGAATGCTCTTGTCGGCATTTGCGAAGTTGTCTGCATCCCCGCGCAATTCAGCGGCAACGTTGCATTTTCAGCCGGGCAATCTGATGCGCCGGACCAAATGACCCTCAATAACTGGCAAAAACGTGTTCCTGTGCTGGCCAAACAACCAGTTGTTCTGTCAGCCAAAGTCGAGCAGCTGGCCGACAAGACAATACTGATGCTGGAAACCGCACAGGCCCAGCGCGACATTTTTGTGGAAGGTTCACCCCAACACTATTTCGGCAAACCCGAACTGATGCGCGGCATGGCCCGGATTGCCGTCAGTGGCGTCAAAAATGCCAATGAGTTGCACGGACAGAAATTGCGGTTGACCATTGACGATGGTGGGCAGGGGCTTGAGCAGTTCGTAACGGTCGTCTAAGCATGTTCCCTGTTCAAGAGGAAAATCAGCATGACCATTAAAATTGGCGACAAACTGCCGGGCATCGAGTTCAACACCATGACCGCCGATGGTCAGCAAAAGCTCGCAACCGACGTGGTGTTTGCAGGCCGCAAAGTCGTGCTGTTTGCCGTGCCCGGTGCCTTCACGCCCACCTGTTCGATGAACCACCTGCCAGGTTTTCTCACGCATTTGGATGCAATCAAGGCGAAAGGCGTTGATACCATCGCCTGCACATCAGTAAACGATGTCCACGTCATGACAGCCTGGGCCAAACATGCAGGTGCCGAAGGAAAAATTCTCATGCTGGCCGATGGCAATGCCGAATTCGCCAAAGCTTGCGGCCTCGAAAAAGATCTGAACGTGGCCAACATGGGCCTGCGTTCCTCCCGTTATTCGATGATCGTGGAAAACGGTGTGGTGAAACAGTTGAACGTCGAAGACAAAAGCGGCGTCAATGTATCAGGCGCTGAAACCATTTTGGAGCAGCTCTGACTTGGAGCCTCCATCCGTCACCTCTTGAACGGCTGCATTCCCTCACGTGCCAATTCATCGGCCCGTTCATTGTCGGGATGGCCGTCATGGCCTTTCACCCAGTGCCACGATAGCTCGTGTCGCTTGATTGCTTCATCCAGCGCCTGCCATAGTTCAACATTTTTGACGGGCTTTTTGCTGGCGGTCTTCCAGCCGTTTTTCTTCCAGCCATGAATCCACTTGGTGATGCCATCTTTCACATATTGTGAGTCCACATGCATTTCCACCGAACAGGCGCGTTTTAAAGCATTCAGCGCTTCAACGGCTGCTTGAATTTCCATGCGGTTGTTGGTGGTATCGGCGGCCCCGCCTGACAATTCCCTGCGCGTTCCGTTATAGTCGAGGATCGCACCCCAACCGCCAGGTCCAGGATTGCCTGAACAGGCCCCATCCGTGTGGATGATAACTTTTCCTGTGGTCATGCGGCAGGCGATGTGTCGCGCAATTCACGCGGCAATTTGAAGGACACGTTTTCTTCCCGCAGCGTTACTTTTTCAACACTCACATCATAGTGGCCACGGAAGGCATCAATGATTTCATTGACAAGCACTTCCGGTGCCGATGCGCCAGCCGTCAAGCCAATGGTTTTCAGCCCCTGCAATGTCAGCCAATCCAGATCAGTCGCCCGCTGCACCAGCAATCCCCGGGGACAACCATTCTTCTCGCCCACTTCAACAAGGCGTTTGGAGTTGGATGAATTTGGTGCGCCCACAACCAGCAGCAGATCAATTTTTTCAGCGATGGATTTCACCGCTTCCTGGCGGTTGGTCGTGGCATAGCAGATGTCTTCCTTGAACGGTCCGGTGATCGCCGGGAAACGCCGTCGCAACACGTCGATCACGTCCTTGGTGTCATCGACGGAAAGCGTTGTCTGCGTGACATAGGCCAACTTGCCCGCATCGCGCACCTGAAGCTGCTCGGCGTCATCGACCGTTTCGATCAGTATCATTGCACCAACAGGCAACTGCCCCATGGTGCCAATCACCTCAGGGTGATTTTTATGGCCGATCAAAATGATTTCAAGACCCTGGTTGTGGTGGCGCTGCGCCTCCATGTGCACCTTGGTCACCAGCGGGCAGGTGGCATCGAGCTGGAACATCTTGCGGCGGTCGGCTTCTGCCGGAATGGCTTTCGGCACACCATGGGCGGAGAACACCACCGGGTGATCCCCTGCTGGAATTTCATCCAGCTCCTTCACAAATATCGCTCCCTTGGCCTTCAGGCCGTCGACGACAAATTTGTTATGAACAATCTCATGCCGCACATAAACTGGTGCCCCATAAAGATCGAGCGCCCGCTCGACAATATCGATGGCCCGCACAACGCCGGCACAGAAACCACGCGGTGCTGCGAGAAGGATTTTGAGGGGGGGCAGGGTCATCAGGCAGAAATGGCGGTGGTAACGCGGGAAGTCAAGTTTGCAGTTGAATTGCCAGTGCACAACATTTATGTTGCGTCATGAACAGCAAGCAGGCCAAGCGCTATCTCGCAGCCAAGGGATGCCGTTTTGAACCGGGCAAGGGCAGCCATTTGATTGTCAGGCTGGGCAACAAGAGATCGGTTTTGCCGATGCATGGCTCCAAGGAAATCGGCGTCGGACTTTGGAAAGAAAATTTGAAACAGCTTGGAATTGAGGAATGAACATGCGTTATGCCATTCGGGTGAAAAAGGATTCGAACGACACTTTTCTTGTAACAGTTCCAGACTTGCCTGATGCCATGACTTTCGGTGAAACAATGGAAGAGGCAAAGCTGCAAGCGGTGGATGCCATCGAAACGGCGATGATGGCGCGGATGTCTGATCGGGAAATCATTCCGGAACCGAAAGCATCAGGTCGTCATTATGTCGAATTGCGTCCTGCAGTGGCGGCAAAAGTGGCGTTGTGGAATGCCATGTTGCAACAGGGACTTGGCAAGGCGGCGCTGGCGCGAAAGTTGAAATGGCACATGCCACAAGTAGACCGAGCTCTTGATGTCCGGCATGAGTCGACATTGAGTTCTTTGGTTGACGCCCTGGCTGTAACTGGAAATGCACTTTCAATCTCGGTGATGGCCAAGAAGAAGCAACGTATACTGCCAACAAACAACAAGGCAGCTTGACTTATTTGCGACACAGCCTAGTTTGCCCTCAGTAACCGCCCACAGCGGGAGAGACTGGTCATCCTTGTTTTCGCCAGCGCCGAAGGAGCAACCGCCCCGGAAACTCTCAGGCAAATGGACCGCGTGGGCGTGGAGTACACTCTGGAGAGCAGAGGTTCCGAGAAGGGCCGCTCACCGAAGGAGAAAGTTTCGTCGTGTCTCAAGTGACGGCGAAATGAAAACTCTCAGGTTCCTGACAGAGGGGGCAAGTTCACAATGCGTTGTGGGCTTGAACCTTGTTGTCAGGAGATCAGCGTGAGCGAAACCCTTCACCACACAGCCTTGCATGATGAACATCTGCGCCTTGCCGCCAGAATGGTGGCTTTTGCGGGCTATGCCATGCCTGTCCATTATTCTACAGGTGTATTGACCGAACACAACTGGACCCGCCAACAGGCCGGACTGTTTGATGTGTCCCATATGGGCCAGTGTTCTGTCATCGCGTCGGACTTTGATACGGCCTGCACGGTGCTCGAAAAAATTGTGCCCGCAGACTTGCGAAGTCTGGTGCCTGGCCAGCAGCGCTATTCGCAGTTGCTGAATGAAGCAGGCGGCATTCTCGATGATCTGATGATCACCCGTTCGGCCTGGAAGGGCATGGAGGGTGCGTTTTATGTGGTGGTGAACGCCGGGCGAAAACTGGGTGACTATGCGCATATCATGTCCAATCTGCCGGATGTTGTTGAACTGAAAGTCTGGGATGGTCTGGCGTTGCTGGCACTGCAAGGTCCAAAGGCCGAAGCTGTGTTGACGGCACTTGACCCAAAAGCTGGGGACATGGCCTTTATGCATTCGGCTGAACTGTCGCTGGGTGGTGTGGAAGTCCATGTCTCGCGCTCGGGTTACACAGGTGAGGACGGATTTGAGATTTCCATCCGCTCGGAAGACGCCGTGAAACTCTGGCAACTCCTGCTGGCCAACAACGCCGTCAAACCCATCGGCCTCGGTGCCCGCGGTTCCCTGCGGCTTGAAGCGGGACTTTGTCTCTACGGCCACGACATTGATGAAACCACTTCGCCCAATGAAGCTGGCCTGATGTGGTCGATTGCAAAGCGACGGCGCGAGTCGGGCGGATTTATTGGGTCGGCCCGTGTGCAAAATGAAATCATCTCCGGCGTCAAGCGAAAGCGCGTCGGCATCAAGCCCGACGGTCGCGCACCCGCCCGTGAAGGTACCGTTATTCTGAACGCGGCAGGGCACACGATCGGCAAAATCACCTCAGGGGGTTTCGGCCCCACGGTGAATGGCCCTGTGGCGATGGGTTATGTGGAGACAGCATCGGCTGCGGCTGGAACATCCGTGCAATTGCTGGTGCGCGACAAGGCATTGCCTGCAACAGTGGTCAAACTGCCTTTTGTGACGAATAGGTTCAAGCGATGAAGGAAGGGACCTCACCCTCCCATCGCAAGGGCGATGGGCCCCTCCCTCTCCAACAAAGGAGTTGGAGAGGGGACATTGTCCCTTCTCCATCGCAGATGGAGAAGGTGCCCCAACGGGGCGGATGAGGTCCCTTCGCGCCACGAGTCCAATTTCAAGCTAAAGGAAACACCATGACCAAAAAATACACCACCGAACACGAATGGCTCAGCGTTGATGGTGATATCGCCACCGTCGGCATTACCGAACATGCGCAACAACAATTGGGCGATGTGGTCTTTGTTGATTTGCCCACCGTCGGCAAAACCGTGGAGCAGGGCAAAGATGCCGCCGTCGTTGAAAGCGTCAAGGCCGCCAGTGAAGTCTATGCGCCGATCTCCGGGGAGATTGTTGCCGTGAACCAGAAGCTCGCTGACAATCCGGGCATGGTGAACGAAGATGCAGAGGGTGCGGCATGGTTCATGAAAATCAAGATCGCTGACGCCTCGCAACTCGACGGCATGATGGACAAGGCCGCCTACGACAAGCTGGTAGGTTGATCACATGCCACGGCAGAGCCTTGCAGACCTCGAACCCGGTGCCAATTTCATCAGCCGGCATATTGGCCCCAATGCAACTGAAACCAAACACATGCTCCGCAGTTTGGGCGCAACTTCGCTGGAGGATTTCATTGCAAAAGTGGTGCCGGAAAAAATCCGTTCAAAGCGCCGACTGGAATTAAAGCCCGCCATGCCGGAACGCACGGCCTTGTCCTACTTGCGCAAGGCCGCTGAACGCAACGAGGTTTTCACCTCGATGATCGGCATGGGGTACTATGGTACGGTCACGCCGAAAGTCATCTTGCGCAACATTCTCGAAAATCCCGGCTGGTACACGGCCTACACGCCCTATCAGGCCGAGGTCAGCCAAGGCCGCCTCGAAGCCTTGTTGAACTACCAGCAAATGGTCATGGACATGACGGGCCTCGACATCGCTAACGGTTCATTGCTGGATGAAGCCACGGCTGCGGCAGAGGCCATGGGCATGGCGCGGCGGGTTTCAAAATCTGCATCCAACCTGTTTTTTGTCGATGCCGATACTCATCCGCAAACCATCAGCGTCATCGAAACCCGCGCCAAAGGCTTTGGTATTGAAATAAAGATCGGCGACCCCTTCAAGGATTTGAAACCGACTGAAGTCTTCGCGGCCCTGCTATCCTATCCCGGTTCATCGGGTGAGGTGCGGGACTTCACCAGTATCATCGCCGCTCTGAAAACCGCAGGCGCACTCTCCATAATAGCCACGGATTTGCTGGCCCTTGCCGTGTTGAAATCGCCGGGTGAACTGGGGGCTGATGTGGCGATTGGTTCAGCCCAGCGCTTTGGTGTGCCCATGGGCTATGGCGGACCCCACGCCGCATTCTTTGCCACCCGCGACGCGCACAAGCGCGTCATGCCGGGCCGTCTCATCGGGGTGTCTGTCGATGCGCAAGGCAACCGCGCGCTGCGCATGGCGCTGCAAACCCGCGAGCAACACATCCGCCGCGAAAAAGCCACCAGCAACATTTGCACCGCGCAAGTTTTGCTTGCGATCACGGCCTCGATGTTTGCCGTTTACAACGGCCCCGAAGGCATTCGCAAAACCGCACAGCGCACCCAGCGCTTTGCGCAGATATTTGCGGCGGCAGTGAACAGTCTTGGCTTTACAGTGCAAACGCAAAACTTCTTCGACACCATAACGCTGCATGTGCCAGGTCGCGCCCATATGTTGTGGGCCAAGGCCAAGGAAAAGAAAATCAATCTGCGCTTTGTTGATGCCGATCACATTGGCATTTCCTTTGACCAGACCACACGGCGCAAGGAAGTTACCAGGCTGCTTGGCGTTTTCAAATCCGGTGCTGAAAGCACCGATCTGGATGCTGTCGACGAAGAGTTGAAGCCCGCCCTGCCCCAATCGCTGGAGCGCACCTCAAGCTATCTCACCCACCCGGTGTTCTCGCGCTATCATTCCGAAACCGAAATGCTGCGCTACATGCGCCACTTGCAGGCCAAGGATTTGGCGCTGGACCAGGCGATGATTCCGCTGGGCTCCTGCACCATGAAGCTGAATGCCACAAGTGAAATGATTCCCATCACCTGGCGGCATTTTTCACTCATCCATCCCTTTGCCCCCTTGGAGCAGACCCAAGGCTATCAACAACTCTTCGAAGAACTGGAAGAGATGCTGGCAGAGATCACCGGCTTTGATGCCGTGTCATTGCAACCCAATGCCGGTTCACAGGGCGAATATGCCGGCCTTCTCGCCATCAGGCGGTATCACGAGTCGCGTGGCGATCTTCACCGCAACATCTGTCTTATCCCGGTTTCAGCCCATGGCACCAATCCGGCCTCTGCTGCAATGGCTGGCATGCAGATCGTGATTGTGGGATGCGATGCCAATGGCAATGTCGATGTCAAAGACCTTGCAGCCAAGGCCACCCAACATGCGGCAAATCTTGCGGCATTGATGATCACCTATCCCTCAACCCACGGTGTATTTGAAGAAGCTGTTATCGACATTTGCCAAATAATCCATGACAACGGCGGGCAAGTCTATCTCGATGGCGCCAATCTCAACGCGCAAGTCGGCATTATGCGCCCCGCCGAATTGGGGGCGGATGTCTGCCATATGAACCTGCACAAGACCTTCTGTATTCCCCACGGCGGCGGCGGTCCCGGCATGGGCCCCATTGGTGTGCGGGCGCATTTGGCACCTTTCCTGCCGGGCCATGTCGTTGTCAAAGGCGTCAACCCGGCAGCGGGCCGCGATGGCGATCAGGGTGCTGTCTCAGCCGCCCCTTGGGGCTCGGCCAGCATCCTTCCCATCTCATGGATGTACATCGCCATGATGGGGGGAGAGGGCTTGCGCAAAGCCACCATCATGGCCATCCTCAACGCCAACTATATGGCCCAGCGTTTGAAGCCGCATTTTCCCGTGCTCTACACGGGCCCCGGCGGCTTTGTGGCGCACGAGTGCATCATCGATCTGCGTGATTTGAAGGAACGCGCAGGCATCACCGTTGAGGACGTGGCCAAGCGACTGGCTGACTACGGCTTCCACGCCCCCACCATGTCATTCCCTGTGGTTGACACCCTGATGATCGAACCCACCGAATCCGAGGGACAACGGGAAATGGACCGCTTCTGCGATGCCATGATTTCCATTGCTGGTGAAATCAAAGCTGTGGAAGAGGGCCGCATGGATAAGCTCGACAACCCATTGAAGAACGCCCCCCATACCCACAAACTGCTCTTCGGTGAATGGACCCATCCCTATTCGAAAGAGCAGGCCTATTTCCCGATGGCAGGCCTTTACCCCAACGACAAATACTGGCCCCCCGTGGCCCGCGTTGACAATGTGTTTGGCGATCGGAATTTGGTCTGCTCCTGCCCGCCGATTGAGAATTACATGCAAGCGGCGGAATAATACGCTTACAAAGTGAAGCCGCGGTTCCACCAGCGATTGGGGTTATCGCGGCCCTCCGCATAAACCGCCCGTGAAGCCATGCTTTCGGTGATGTAGATCACGGGCTCTTCATAGCTGTGCGCATGGTGAATGGCCTCGAGAGCCGCTTTCAGCAGCTCGTCTTCGCGTGGAATTGAGAAGGACAGAACTCGTACAGGCAAAGTAAGCGTTTTTTCGCCTTCACCGACATGCGAACCTTTGATCGGATGAAAGAACTGCACACCATCGGATGTCTCCAATGCGACCCGGTCATAACTGCCGTAATGCAAGCCCACTGCCGCAGTCACAGCCTCGCGTACCCGCGCATCATCCCGGGAAGCAAGCTCGACGTGGATAAACCAGACTGGTTCGAGTTTGTAATGGTTGGACTTGAGGCTGGCAATGCTCATGGTATTGGCTCCGTTTCGGAACAAGATAGTGATGCGTCATCCCAAATCTGTCAGCAGGCAAGGGTTTGACAAAAATACTATTTCTGACTAGTCTGACTAGTCAGAATTGGAGGTTTCCATGAACTCTCAATCCAAGACTTGGCCCCTGCAGGAAGCCAAGGCCAAATTCAGCGAACTCGTTCGCCGCGCCCAAACCGAAGGGCCGCAGACGGTGACTGTACATGGTCAAGCTGCCGTGGTGATTTCGAAGGCACCTGCGCCCCCAAAAGATATGTCAAAAATGACGGGTACAGATTTTGTTGCGGCCTTGCGGAAGGGGTGGCTGTTTGATTTCGAACTCCCGCCGCGCCCGGAATTTGTGCCTGAAAAGGAATTCTCCTTTGATGACGATGATGGCCAAACATGAATTGGCTGCTGGATACCAATGTCATTTCTGAATTGAGAAAGCCCCGCCCCAACGAAAATGTCATCGCTTGGTACGACATTCAGGACGCCACTCAACTGCACACATCAAGCATGAACATTGCAGAACTTGTTTATGGAGCCGAATGCGAAACATACCTGCCGAAAAGGCGTGAATTGCTGCGATGGATAGACGAGGACATTCGAATAGCCTTTTCTGACAGGGTTCATGGAATAACAGAAAACATTTTGGTGCGCTGGCGGGTGGTTGCAAGACTTGCTGAGATCAACAAGACACGGGGACAAGCCACAGACCTCCTCATCGCCGCCGTTGCCCTTGAAAACAAACTCTCCATCGCCACCCGCGATGTTGCACCTTTCGTGGCCACTGGCGTGCCCACCCTCAACCCCTTCACCGGCGAGCGCTTCAACGGCGCATAAAAAACCCGGCCTCAGCAGCCGGGTTTGAAAACCAGTATGTTGTAATTTCAGTTCAACCGCGCCTTCACAGCGGCAATCGATTCCGCAATCAAGCCTTCGCCACCTTTGCCCCTGCTGTTTTCGGCAATCAGCAGGGTGGCAGCGGCAATGGCGCGGTCCGTGGCGATTGCGCGCACATCCTTGATGGCGGCAGCTTCGGCTTGCGTAATTTTTTGCTCGGCCTGCTTGGTGCGACGGGCCAGTGAGTCAGCCAACTTCTTCTTGGCGTCTTCCGCATAAGCAGCAGCATCGGCGCGGGCCTGGGCGATGATGCCAGCCGCTTCCTTTTCCGCATCAAGCTTCTTCTGCTTGTATTCAGCCAGCAGCGCTTCAGCTTCCTCGCGCAATTTGCGGGCGTCGTTGATGTCCTTGTCGATTTGGGCAGCACGGGCATCCAGTGCCGCACCGGCCTTTTTGTGGGCACCCGCCCAGATCACGATGCCAAGAAACATGACGAGGGCGAGGAAGGCAAAAAACGTATTGTCGAAGGCAAGGCCAGCGGCAAACAGCGGTGGCAATGAAAGTGATGTCATGAAGTTAGCCTTTCAATGCTTTGGCAAGTGCAGCTTTGGTCACTTTGCCGCCCGTCAGGGCTGCAACGATTTCACTGGCCGTTTCACTGGCGATATCCTGCACCGATTCCATCGCCTTGACCTTGGCCTTGGCAATCTGGCTTTCGGCAGCACCAGCTTTTGCGGCGAGATCAGCAGCCAAAGCATGTTGCTTGTCAGCGATGTCGGCATTCACCGTTTCGCGGGTCTTGTTGGCAATGTCAGTGGCATTGCCACGGGCATCCGCCAAGGCCTTTTGATAAGAGCTGAGCGCCTTCTCAGTTTCCTCTTTCAAGGCCGAAGCCCGGGCGAGGTCACCCTCGATGCGGTTGCGACGGGCTTCAAGAATGCCCGCAATGCGCGGCAAAACCAGCTTGCTCATCAGCGCGTATAGCAGCGCAAAAAAGATTACCAGCCAGAAAATCTGGGAGGGGAATGTCTTGGAATCCAGCGGTGGGAACACGCCCTTGTGGCCGCCTTCAGCGCCCGCATGGGTTTCTGCAACAGTTGCTGCTGTTTCGGTCGTGGTGGCCATGGTGGTCCCTTAAAATCGTGGCATCCCTAAAATCATGGCAGGCGAACCAGTTTAAAAACTGGTTCACCCGTCAAGGATATCAAGTCGTCGTGGTGATTAGGCGACGAACAGCAGGAGGAGCGCGACAACGAGCGAGAAAATGCCAAGGCCTTCTGCAAGGGCGGCACCAATCAGCGCATTGGTGAATTGTGCGCCGGCTGCGGCTGGATTGCGAAGCGCGCCTGCCAGGTAGTTACCGAAAATGTGGCCCACGCCGATGCCTGCACCGCCCATGCCAATGCATGCGATACCTGCGCCGATGAGCTTTGCTGCTGCTGGTTCCATAGTCTTTCTCCTTGATATGACTGGTTTGGATTAGTGGTGGGTATGAAGCGCGTCGTTCAAATAAACGCACGTCAGAATGGCGAAAACGAAGGCCTGCAAAAAGGCCACGAGAAATTCAAGTGCGGTCAAGGCAACAGCCATGGCCATGGGCGCAATCGCACCCAGAATGCCAAGCCCGCCTGCCGCACCGAGGCTGACAACGAAACCGGCAAACACCTTGAGCACGATATGGCCCGCCAGCATGTTGCCAAACAACCGAAGGCCCAGCGAAATCGGCCGCGACAGGAATGAAATGATTTCAATCAGCGAAATGAAAGGCAGAATGGCTATCGGCACACCCGACGGCACGAAAAGTTTGAACCAACCGAGCCCATGCTTGTAAATGCCGACCACTACAACCAGCCCGACAACAAACAGCGCCATGGCAACGGTGACAATCACATGGCTCGTCACCGTGAAAAAATACGGAAACATGCCCAGCATGTTGGCGACCAGCACAAACGAGAACAGCGAGAACACCAGCGGAAAAAACGGCTTGCCGTCCTTGCCCAGAACATTGTTCACCATGTTGTCGATCATGCCATACCACATCTCACCCACAGACTGCAGGCGGCTTGGCACCAGTTCGCGCTTGGCAGAAGCCAGCAGCAGAATACCGGTGATGGCGGCAACCGTCACACCCATGAACAGGGCCGAATTGGTAAAGCTGATCTCATAGCCGCCGATCTGGAACGGACCGGCAAGATCCTGAATTTGAAACTGGTGAATGGGATCGTTGGCCACGATCAATCCTCTTCGTCATCATCTGCCGAGGCTTTCGGCATTTTGCTAAGTTCTTCAGGCGAGGGTTGGCTTCTGTTTGCCGCACGCGACATGTTCATAATGCCTGCACCAAACCCGAGTAGCATAAATTTGATCAAAAACAACGGCAGGGTTCCAGCCAGATAGTCGAGGCCATAACCGATCAAACCGCCCACCAGGGTTCCCGCCACAAATTCGCTCGCCAGCTTGTAGCCCTTCGAATAATCCGAAGCGCCTTGATAACTGGTCGATGGTTTTGCAGCGTCCACCCGATCCTTCTTTTCAGCTGCAATGCGGCTTCCAAGTTCTTTCAGGCGGTCTGGTAAATCTCCGAACTCTGGGGTGGTCTGTCCGTCGGGTTTTTTCGGTGCGCGTGGTTCAGTCATCGTGAAAGCCCCCTTCGCAAACAAAATCAGCCCGGAAAGATCAACCTCTCCAAAGTCGGCTCTCAATAGCCATGGGGCGAAAATGTGTCAAGAAATGGATTCCCGTTTCAAGCTCCTGAAACAACATGGAAATTCCAAACGAACCGGCCCTGCGTCATTGCGTCCGCCATGATTGCAACCGGATTTACAAAACACCGAGCCGCATCAGGGCCGCCCGCAGTGAGTCTGGCGTGGTGAAGTGATGGCCTTTCATGCCCACGGCTTCAGCGCCTTGGACATTTTTCAGGCTGTCATCGATGAACAATGAGTCGGCGAGAGAAATGTTGTTCCGCCGCGCCAACAGTTCAAAAATTGCGGGGTCTGGTTTGATCAGTTTCTCATCGCCTGAGACCACAATATCGCGAAACAGTGACAAGAAGCCAAAACGCTGGCGCGTGGCGCGAAATGTATCGCCGTTCCAGTTGGTGATGGCATAGAGGGCCATACCACTGTCATGCAGGTCTTCCAGCACTTCCACACTTCCAGCTATATCGCCTGTAATCATTTCCATCCAGCGATCGCGGTACATGGCAATCTGGCTGGCATAGGCCGGATGCCGCGCCGTGGCTTCGGCCACCGCTTCATCAAAGGACCGTCCCCGGTCCTGTTCGAGGTTCCAGTCATTGGTGCAGACTTCAGCAAGGAACCATTCCATCTCGGCGGCATCATCAAATACCTTGCCATAGAGATGACGCGGATCCCATTCGATGAGAACCTTGCCGAGGTCAAAGACGATGTTCATAAAAATATCCCTTGTGGCGCACCCTTGGAGGCCGCGAAGGTACGGCACCTCAGGGTGAGGTTTAGAATAGTCCCTCGTGCTGAGGTGCGAGCACTTGCGAGCCTCGAAGCATCTTTCTCCCACTTAAGGGAGAACGCCAGCAACTGCACGTATTTCGTGGTGGAATGATATGTCGACTGCAATTGTTCTTCAACAAGATTGCCAGAAGTGCATTCAAGATTCTTCCAACAATGGTTGCGTCGTTTAAAAACGCCCCTGCGCCTGAATTAAACTTTGGCAATGTGTGAAACCTTTTGCGAGCCGCATCGCTTTTACTTCCGAAGCACACTTTGGCTTCCCAACCCAAAACCAACTGGAGATTATGAAATGACATTTTTCAAAATGGCTGCGGCCGCTGCATTGCTCTCACTCTCACCAATGGCCGCCATGGCTGCCGAAACGCCTTCGGCTGAACAGTGCGATGCTTGGTTCGTGAAGGTTGACAATAACAAGGATGGCACCTTGGGTGAACAGGAAGAATCCCCAAAATACGCAGACATGATCACCAAGGGATCAGTAAGCGAATCAGATAGCATGCCACAGGTTACTGTGACGAAGGATCGGTTCATCAAAGCTTGTCTCAACGGCAGCTTCGGTATGCCAGCCAACTGATGCTGGCGATTTGAATCAAGGCTGGTCCGCACGGTGCGGGCCAGTTTTTGCATTCTACGCTTCCTGCGCCCCCTATTTTAGGCTCACCCCGCCTCAGCCACCAGCGCTTCCGCTTCTTCCAAATTCACCGACACCAGTTGCGATACACCGCGCTCCATCATGGTGACACCAAACAGCCGGTTCATGCGCGACATGGTGAGGGGGTGGTGGGTGATGATGAGGAAGCGGGTTTCCGTGCGTTCCAGCATGGCGTTCAGCAAATTGCAGAAGCGTTCGACGTTGTGGTCATCGAGGGGTGCGTCAACTTCGTCGAGCACGCAGATCGGCGAGGGGTTGGTCAGGAACACGGCGAAGATCAACGCCATGGCTGTGAGGGTTTGTTCACCGCCCGAAAGCAACGAGAGTGTTGTGGGTTTTTTGCCGGGTGGCTTGGCCAGGATTTCGAGGCCTGCTTCCAGCGGATCATCAGACTCAATCAATTGCAATTCGGCTTCCCCGCCGCCAAACAGCGTTGTGAAGAGTTCCGAGAATTTGGCGTTCACCGTGCCAAAGGCATCCAGCAACCGTTGCCGCCCCTCTTTGTTGAGCGACCCAATGGCCCCGCGCAATTTGGCGATGGCCTGCACCAGTTCGTCTTTTTCCCGGATCATGGTTTCAAGCTGTGTTGCCACAGCCTCGGCTTCTTCATCAGCCCGCAAATTCACCGCACCCAAACGTTCCCGGTCATCCCGCAGCGACAACAACTTCTTCTCGATGTCATCACCGGGTGGAAGCTTTTCGGCATCAACACCCGCTTGTGCCAGAATTTCGCCGGGTTCACAATTCAAGGTTTCAGCAATCCGGAGTTGGCAATGGTCCTGCCGCTGCTTTGAAGCCTCAAGCCGCGCACCCAGTCGCGCATGGTCCTCGCGCGATGTGGCCGCCAGTTCCTGGCCCTCACGCAAAGCCTTGTCGGCGGCGCGCACGTTGTTTTCGGCAACTTGCAAGGCATCCGATGCTGCCTTGCGATCCCGCTCGGCTTCCGACAGCATGTTCATCAGCTTGAAACGGCGATCCACCAATTGCTGCGGCATCTGCGCCAAGTCGGCAAGTCCAGCTTCCGCTTCAGAAGCACGTTTCGTCAGCAGTTCAACCTGTTCCCGCGCCTTGGCTGCCCGGGCCAGCCACTGCCGGGTTTCAACGGCAATAGCGGCCAGACGATCACTGCGCATTTTGGCTTCGCGTTCCAGACTGTCATGGCGGGCCCGTGCTTCGCCATAAACTGAACGTTGGCGATTCAAGGTCTCGCGCAATTGCGCGGCACTTTGCGTCAAGCCATCAAGGGCGGGGAGTGCTGCAAATTCAAGTTCAATTCCGGCACACAGCTGGTTGGCTTCATGGTGCTGGGCTTGCGTGCGGCGTGTGGCTTCGTCAAGGGCGCTGGTCTGGGCGGTTTGCTCAGAAAGTTTCCGTTCATGGGTTTGCAACGACCGCCTTGCCACATCAAGTGCTGCCGTGGCGGCACGCCACGCCTCGCGCTTATCACGTTCGCTCCGCACACCATTTTCCACAGCCTGTCTGGCCTGGTCAAAATCAGTTTTTGCCGCGTCAGATTTCGACAGGGCTTCCGCCATCCCCGCTTCCAGCGATGTCAAACGATTGCGTTCAGCCAAACGCTTGGCGGCGGTGCTCTGCGCATCGGCAGCCGCCACAAATCCATCCCAACGCCAGACATCGCCTTCACGGCTGACCAGCCGTTGCCCCGGCTGCAATTGCGGTTGCAAAGCCGCACCCACCGCCCGCGACACGACGCCAACGTGGTTGAGAATCCGCGAAAGGGCAGGCGGTGCATCAACGTGTTTTGAGAGCGGCGTTGCATCATCTGGCAGGGCGGCTTCAGCAGCCAGCGGTGGCAGGCCGCGCCAATGCATGGGCGCACCCTCATCCGATGAGGCTTCGATATCATCACCCAAGGCTGCAGCCAGCGCCGTTTCAAATCCGGGCTCCACCATCAACGCATCAACCAGCGCTGGCCATAAATCACTGGCATCACTGCGCAGGAAATTCGTCAGGGTCTTGACTTCGGTTTGCAAGCGTTCAGCCGAACGCCGCGCTTCATCAAATGCCCCGCGCTTGTCCTGCTCAACCTGCCGCGCCACCCGCAACGTGACTTCCGCATGGGATGAAGCCTGCTCGGCTGATGTTGTGGCGGACTGGGCCATATCAACGGCTTGGGCGAGGGTTGCACCATCCCCCGCATCGCCCATCAGCGACAGCAAATGCTGGCGGCGGCCGCCCAGTGATTTCATTTCCGCATCGAGTTTGCCAACCCGGTTGCGATGTTCATTGATACTACGTTCAAGCGCATTGCGCTGGGCGGAAAGTTCCGAGAGTTTGTGACCCGCTTCATCAGCCGCCTCTTGGGCCCGCGCCAAAGCCTCGGCGGCCTCTTGCACCGCAGCGGCAGCTGCCATGCGCAAATCCTGGCCTTCGCCAGACGTGGCTTGCAAGGCTTCACCTTCATCCGCCAATTTCTGGGTCACACCATCTGTGTCAGAAAGCAGGCCTTCCTCACGGATCACGTCGTTCTGGGCCTGAGAACGTCGCTGCTTCAATTCAGCAATACGACCTTCAACCCGTTTCTCTTCGTCATCCAGGGCTGCCCGCTCAAGTGTCATGCGCTGCAAGACCGCGGCGCGAATGGTTTCCTGTTCGCGCAAGGCTGGCAATGTCTCACCCAGATCATCACGTAACCGCAACTTTTCCGAAGCGCTTCGCGTATGCTCCGCCAGAACCCTTGTGGCTTCATCCAGCGCCGAAGCATCGCGTGTTGCATCAGCCGTCGCATCACGCCAGGCCACGAATAATCCCGCTGCCTCAAGTTTGCGAATCTCGGTTGAAACCTGTTTGTATTTCTGGGCCTGCCTCGCCTGCCGCTTCAGGCTGTTCAGCTGGCTTTCCAGCTGGGCCGTCACATCATCAATGCGGGCCAGGTTGGCTTCTGCTGCCTTGAGCTTGAGCTCTGCCTCATGGCGGCGCGTATGCAAGCCGGTGATGCCCGCGGCCTCTTCCAGAATCAGCCGCCTGGCCTGCGGCTTTGAATTGATGATCTCGGCAATCTGTCCCTGCCGCACCAAAGCTGGCGAACGCGATCCCGTCGAAGCATCAGCAAACAACAATTGCACATCGCGGGCCCGCACATCACGGCCATTCACTTTGTAGGTGGAGCCCGCATCGCGCACGATGGAACGGCTGATTTCCAGTTCTTCAGCCGAATTGAATACGACCGGCGCATCCCGGTTGTCATTGCTCAGGGTCAACATGACTTCCGCCATGTTGCGTGAGGGCCGCTGGGTGGTGCCGGAGAAAATCACGTCCTCCATGCCGGAACCCCGCATGGATTTGTAGGAGCTTTCGCCCATCACCCAGCGCAGGGCTTCCAACAGGTTGGACTTGCCACAGCCATTGGGACCGACAACGCCTGTCAGGCCCGGCTCAATCAGAAGTTCAGTTGGTTCGACAAAAGACTTGAAGCCCGTTAGCCTGAGTCTGGTGAATTTCATGCCTGTTGTGCCCCGTCTATTCGTAAAGTCTATTGGTGAACTATCCCAACAGGGGATCAATCACAGCCTTCATGGCGGCAATTGTATATTCGCCCTGGTAGCGCTTGCCGTTGATGAAAAATGTCGGGATGCCCTGCACCCCAAAAGTTTCTGCTTTTGCGCGAATCTCAAAAATCTTTTTGGCTACATCCTGGTTATTCAGGCAGGCAGTGAATGTTTGCTCCGTGAAGCCCGCTTGCAGGGCAATTTCCTTGAGGCCTGCCAAGGGATTTGTCACCCATTTTTCCTGGGTCTTGAACAACACTTCAACAATCGGGAAATACCGTTCCTTGGGCGCACAGCGCGCCATCATGAATGCACCCATGGCCGGGTCATTATGGGGGAATTCCCGGAAGATGAAACGCACCTTGCCGCTTTCGATGTAGTCCTTGAACAGGATGGGATATTCAGTATTGGCAAACTCGGCGCAATGGGGACAACTGGCTGACGCATATTCGATGATGACGACCTTTGCAGTTTCTGCACCAACCGACATTTCACCCAAGGCAGGCGGTGCCATCAGGGCTTCAAGGTTGACTGGACCTGCATCGGGCTCAGCGGCCTTCTGGGCAAAAGCTGGTGCCCCCAAAGCTACGGCGGCCACAGCGGAGCTGGCAAGCAAATTACGGCGATTCATCGTTTTCATGTTTGGTTTCCTACTCGAGATTAAGGGGTGAGGCCACGGGCTTATTTGGCCTGTGGAGAACGTGGTGGTCGGGAATTGACAGCCGCACCCAGGTGCAACAGCGACGCCTGCAAAGCCGCGTCGTCAATCGGGGCAAGCCGCGCCTTCAGGGCTGGCGAAGCGCTGGCATCGGGCTTTGTCGGCTGATCGGGCTTGCGCATGACATGGCTTTGGCTGATCTTGATGGCGGCAATTGCCCCATGGCCCAGAAAACTGTTGAGCCGCTCCAGCATTTTGGGAACCGCATATTGCACAGTCAGGGCTTCACCAGCATAGGCCTTCACCGAAAGCGTGGCACCCCGCCCATTGGCCAATTCGCCAGGTTTCGGCCAGCGTATGCGCTCGGGAATACAGGTTTTTGCAAGTTCTGGCCCCATGATTTCCGGCCAATGGCTCAGCACATCCGCCTGGGCAAAACCATGGCGCTTGAAAATTGCACCCGTGATGGCGCGGAACTGCTTGTCGAGCGTGTGCATCTGTGAAATGTCGTGTCCTCGGCGGGATATCAATGAAAACCATGGCAGAACAAGGGCTGGATAAAAAGACAAAAAGCGGTGATGGCAGGGGCCTGAGTGACGCATTGCTGGCGTGGTATGATATCAATGCCCGCGCCTTGCCCTGGCGGGCGCGGGCACCGGAAAGTCCCGACCCCTACCGCGTCTGGCTTTCCGAGATCATGTTGCAACAAACCACCGTGGCCACGGTGAAGGATTATTTCCTGAAATTTGTGGCACAATGGCCAAATCTGGCAAGCTTGGCGGCGGCTCCCCGCGATGATGTGCTGAAAGCTTGGGCAGGGCTTGGCTACTATGCAAGGGCCCGCAATCTGCACGCCTGCGCCAATGCTGTGGTTGAGCAGCATGGCGGAGCGTTTCCACGGCATCATGCCGCCTTGCTAAGCCTTCCCGGCATCGGCCCCTATACAGCGGGGGCCATTGCCGCCATCGCCTTTGATCTGCCGTTTGCCGCAGTGGATGGCAATGTCGAGCGGGTGCTGTCGCGCCTCCATGCCATCGAAACGCCGCTGCCAACCTCAAAGCCGGAGATCAAGCAGCGGGCAGCAGCATTGGTGCCACAGCAACGTGCGGGCGATTTTGCCCAGGCCCTGATGGATTTGGGAGCCACCATCTGCACACCGAAAAGTCCCAGCTGTGCAATTTGTCCGTGGTCGAAGCCATGCCTTGGTCGGGCCAAGAGCATTGCCGCAACGCTTCCCCGCAAACTTGCCAAACCTGGCATTCCCACACGCCTTGGCCATGCTTTTATCGTTTGCAAAAACCACAATGAATTGTTGCTGCGGCGCAGGCCCGAAAAAGGCCTGCTCGGCGGCATGATGGAAGTGCCGGGATCAGATTGGCAGGTTGAGGACTTGGCCAATCCCCTAAGCCAAGCGCCCTTGCAGGTGGGCTGGCGGAAGTTGCCGGGTGTCGTCGAGCACACCTTCACCCATTTTCATTTGCAGGTTACCGTGTGGACAGCGTCCTTGGCAGATACTGGTATTGCAGGGCTTGACGAAAGTTACAGTTGGGTTGTCCTCGAAGAAGTCGGAAGCCAAGCCTTGCCCACTGTCATGCGCAAGATCATTGCACATGGTTTGGCACGGCGCTGAAACCTGTTCTGGGGCGCATGCTTCGAGACTCGCAAGAACTCGCGCCTCAGTTAGAGCGGCTCCAGATTGGTTTGATCCGGCCACTCACGCACACCGTCATTCCCGCGAAGGCGGGAAACCAGACTTTCCGCATGCGAGCTGGTTGAAAGTCTGGTTCCCCACTTTCGTGGGGATGACGCTGCAAGAGCGAGAATGCGATTCCAGGAAAACCGGAACCGCACTAAGTTGCACCCCTCTAAGCCGCCGCCGCCAACTCGCCCCGCACTTGTTGGCGTAGCAAATCAATTGGCACCAGATTGTTGCCACGCCTGACATGCCAGAAGGTCCAGCCATTGCAGGCCTCGGCATTTTGTACATGGGCGCCGATTTTGTGGATGGAGCCTGAATTGTTTTTCGACGCAATCGAACCATCGGCACGCACACTGGCGGCAATCCGCTGGGTCGGATCATAAAGCGTCTCACCTGCCTTGATCAGACCCCGTTCAATCAATGTACCAAAGGGAATGCGCGGTTCCGCGCGTTTGCTGGTTGTGGTTTTCAGGGCTTCAAGCGGCAGGGGCTCAACTGCTTCAATGCGGCGGCGCGCATGGGCCGCATAGGTTTCATCCCGTTCAATACCAATGAAATTTCGCCCCAGTTGCTTGGCCACGGCCCCCGTGGTGCCGGTGCCAAAAAACGGATCAAGCACAATGTCGCCGGGATTGCTCGACGACAGCATAACCCGCTGCAACAGCGCCTCAGGCTTTTGGGTGGGATGCACCTTGTCGCCATTGGCATCTTTCAGGCGTTCGCCACCCGTGCACAGGGGAAGCGTCCAGTCGGAACGCATCTGCGAGTCATCATTGAAAATTTTCATGGCTTCGTAATGGAAACAATATTTGGATTTCTGCCCGCGTGAGGCCCAGATCAAGGTTTCGTGGGCATTGGTGAAACGGCGACCGCGGAAATTCGGCATCGGATTGACTTTGCGCCACACCACATCGTTCAATATCCAATAGCCCAAGTCCTGCACAATCGTGCCGACGCGGAAAATATTGTGATAGGAGCCGATCACCCAGAGCGCCCCATTGGGCTTCAGAACGCGGCGGCATTCGGCAAGCCAGGCGCGGCTGAAGGCATCATAGCTGGCAAAATCCGAGAACTTGTCCCAGTCATCATCCACCGCATCGACTTTGCTCTGGTCGGGCCGTGTCAGATCGCCATTCAATTGCAGGTTATAGGGCGGATCGGCAAACACGAGATCGACGCTCTCGGAAGGAATTTTTCGCAGTTCCTGAATGCAGTCACCCACCAGGATCTGGTTGGTCAGCGGCCTCACATCCTGCAATACCGCTTGATCGACAAAACCCATGGCACACACCTTTACGCAAATCACTGTTGGTGGAGGTGTTATGAATCTTGTGGAGTCCCGCGTGAATCGAATTGTCCCTTTATAGTTAACGCGGCAATCGGCTTGAAGCTCATCCGGTGGGCGGAACAGGCACCATGTTGCTGCAAGGCCGCAGCATGAATTGCTGTGCCGTAGCCCTTGTGGGCGGCAAAACCATAGTGGGGAAATTGCTGGTGAAGATCATGCATGATCCGGTCACGCGTAACTTTTGCAATGATTGAAGCCGCCGCAATCGACAGCGATTTTGCATCCCCGCCAATTATCGTCTGTACACGGATGGAAAATGCTGGTGCACGATTGCCATCAATCAGGGCAAGGCCGGGCTGCGAAGGGAGATTGCCGACAGCCATTTGCATGGCGAGATAAGTCGCCTGCAGAATGTTGATCTGGTCAATTTTTTCTGCTTCGACAATCCCGACACCAACTTGGCTTGATGCTGCGATGGGATCAAACAACGCCTCACGTTTGGCTTCTGAAAGTTTTTTTGAATCATTCAAACCCGCTGGAATATTTGCAGGATCAAGAATAACCGCCGCCGCAACCACCGGCCCCGCCCAAGGCCCACGCCCCGCTTCGTCAACACCACAAACAATCAGGCCGTCGGCGATGGCAATTTGTTCAAAGGTGAAATCTGGTTGCATTCAGTTCGTATAGCAAAGGTAAATGGAAATAATTCCGAAAACTATTCCCTCAGTGTTGGTCGTCGATTGTTGCCACCCAAGGAACCTCATCCGCCCCGTTGGGGCACCTTCTCCAACTTCGTTGGAGAAGGGACGACATTAAGACCTATCCCTTCTCCAACGAAGTTGGAGAAGGTGGATCGCGCCTCTTGGCGCGAGACGGATGAGGTCCCTTTGCCAGCAGCAAGCAACGGCCTTGCCAGAAGTTACATTCAAAACAACGTCAACTGGTCGCCCGGCACAGGCGGCCTTACAAACAGATCACTCCGCAGTTTCACCCGGGCCGCATTGATCCCCAACTTCTGGCAGGTGAGTTGAAACCGCCGGCCAATCAGCCAGGCCAAAGGACCGGACCCCGTCATGCGCTCGCCAAATTGGGCACTGCTTTCACGACCACCCCGCACATCCCTGACATGCGACATCACCTTGGCAAAGCGGTCGGGATAGGCCTTTTCCAGCCAGTCCTTGAAGATGCCCTTCACCTCAAACGGCAGACGCAACATCGTATAGCCGGCTTCCCGTGCACCAGCTGCTGCCGCCGCTTTCAGGATGTTTTCGATCTCATGTTCGTTGAGGCCGGGAATCACCGGACCGATCATCACCACGGTGGGAATGCCAGCCCGCGACAAAGCTTCGATGGTGGCCAGCCGTTTGGCTGGTGTTGCCGCCCGTGGTTCCATGGCCCTTGCCAATTTTCCATCAAGCGTTGTCACTGATAGCGCAACCTTCACCAGTCCCAATTCGGCAAGCGGTTGCAAGAGATCAATATCACGGGTCACCAGCCCCGACTTCGTGACGATGCCAAAGGGATGGCGAAATTCCGCCATCACCTCGATCAGCGAACGGGTGATCCTGTAGGTCCGTTCAATCGGTTGATAGGGATCCGTATTGGCCCCCAGTGCAATGGTGCGCGGGCTATAACTGGGTGCTGAAAATTCCTCCCGGAGAAGTGCTGCCGCGTTTGGCTTGATGAAGAGCTTGCTTTCAAAATCCAGTCCCGGCGACAGTCCCATATAGGCGTGGTCGGGTCTGGCATAGCAATAGGTGCAACCATGCTCGCAGCCCCGGTAGGGATTGATCGAGCGATCAAAAGAAATATCAGGCGATTCGTTGCGGCTGATGATGCTTTTGGGCGTTTCTGTGAAGATTTCAGTCTTCAGAACCGGCAGATCCGCCAGACTTTCCCAGCCATCATCCTCAAAGCTCAGGTCATAGGCAGAAAAACGGTGACTGGGATTTGACCGCGCGCCGCGTCCCCGCTCCAATTGCGGAAGCGACGTGAGTTTGCCGGTGCCTAAAACACCCGCGTCAAAGCCCGTGGAAGGGCGCATGTCCAACAAAGCAACCATGTTTGAAACATAGACAGCTCAAAGGAACAAATCAAGAACTTTCTGAAAATCTCAGATCGGGCGAACTTCGGAAACCTCAGGCACAAAATGCCGAAGCAGGTTCTCAACCCCATGTTTCAGGGTGGCCGTGGACGATGGACAGCCTGCACAGGAGCCCTTCATGTTGAGATAGACAACGCCATCCTTGAAGCCCTTGAAGGTAATGTCGCCACCATCCTGGGCCACGGCGGGGCGCACGCGAGAATCCAGCAAATCCTTGATGGTCTTGACAATTTCACCATGCCCCTCGTCAAAAAACTCGCCTTCGCCGGTTTCCACCGGGATCGCCATGTCAGTGAGCACCGGCACGCCGGAGAGATAGTGATCCATGATCACACCGAGAATGGCAGGTTTCAGCTGCTGCCATTCACCGCCCGAACGTGTCACCGTCACAAAATCATGGCCCAGAAACACGCCCGACACATTGTTGATTTCCAGCAGGCGCGAGGCCAGCGGTGATTCCTTCGCCTCCTCCGCATTGCGAAATTCCCGCGTCGAACCTGGCAATACAGGTTTTCCCGGCAGGAACTTCAGTGTGGCGGGGTTTGGTGTGGCTTCGGTCTGAATGAACATGTGTGATCCTCTGGCCCTCATATAGGCCAGTTTGGAATGATTTTAAAGTAGCGAATTGATCAGCGTCTCAAATGAACCCGACAATTTTTTTGACATCTTTCATGATCGGAGCAGCAATCGCCCGAGCCCGTGTCGCACCGTCGGCCAGCACAGCTTCCACATGACCGGGATCGCCTTGCAGCCTGCGAATCTCATCCGCCATGGGTGCCAGCTTGGCCACCGCCAAATCTGCCAGTGCATTTTTGAAGCCGGAGAATTGTCCTCCGCCAAAATCCACCAGAACCTTGGCAACATCACAGGCCGCAAGAGCTGCATAAATGCCGACCAGATTTTCCGCTTCAGGCCGACCTTTCAAGCCCTCAACATCAGACGGCAAGCCATCCGCATCGGTCTTGGCTTTGCGGATTTTCTTGGCAATGTCATCGGCAGAATCCGTCAGGTTGATACGGCTAAGATCAGAGGGATCAGACTTCGACATTTTCTTGGCTCCATCGCGAAGACTCATCACGCGGGTCGCAGGTCCGGTGATCACTGGATCAGTCAACGGAAAGAACGCCTCGCCAAAACCAAGTTCCCTGATCTCGTCGGCAAAATCCACGTTAAATTTTTGCGCAATGTCGCGGGTCAGTTCGAGGTGCTGCTTCTGGTCATCACCCACCGGCACAGCCGTGGCTTTGTAGATCAAGATGTCGGCTGCCATCAGGTTGGGATAAATATACAAACCAACCGATGCTTTTTCCTTGTCCTTGCCTGCCTTTTCCTTGAATTGGGTCATGCGGTTCAACCAGCCCAGCCGAGACACACAATTGAACACCCAAGCCAGCTCGGCATGTTCGGCCACCTGCGATTGATTGAAGATGATCGACTTCTTGGGATCGAGCCCGCAGGCAATATAGGCGGCTGTCACATCACGGATGGCTTGCCGCAAAACCTTCGGGTCTTGCCACACGGTAATGGCGTGCATGTCAACCACACAATAAAGCGTTTCGTGGGTGGCCTGCATTTTGATCCAGTTCAACATCGCACCCAGATAATTGCCGAGGTGCAAATTACCCGTCGGCTGCATGCCGGAAAGCACCCGTGGCGTGAACTGGTTTCCGGAAGATTGGTTCCAAAAAGATTGGTTCCCAAAAGATTGGTTCATGGTGTGGACCCTTGATTGAAAAGTTGAAGGCCCGCCTTGGACAGCGGGCTGATGGACGCGCCTGTTAGCGGTGAAGCCCTATCGGCGCAAGGTGGCTTTGAGATCGGAAAAGCGGAATGCTCCGGTGACATGGGCAGCCACAAAATAGCTCACAGCTCCTGCTCCCATCAGGGCGAGAAGGCCCCACGCGGCATCGAGGAATCCAGCCCCTTCAGCATAATTGGCGACAAGCACAATGTTAAGACCGTAGAGCACAGCCGCCATGATCAGAACCGACACGATCATCCGCGGCAACCGCTTTTTGAAACGGCCATCCCAAACATAATGCCTCCGCCGCACACTGGTGACAATCAATGCAATGGCATTGATCCACGCCGCAAGGCTGGTGGCCAGGGCAATACCAAGTTGCTCCAGATAACGCGACAGTATCAAGCTCGCCGCGATGTTGATGACGACGGCCGCAATGGCAAAATACATCGGCGTGCGCGTGTCTTCCCGTGCAAAGAATCCCGGTTGAAAAATCTTGGTGAGGGTAAAGGCCGGAAGTCCAATGGCAAAGGCGGCAAGCGCTTCCGCCACCACAAATGTATCAGCACGGGTAAACGCCCCATGTTCAAACACCGTATGTAAAATCGGTCGACTAATGATGATCAGGGCCGCTGTAGCGGGCAGGGTGAGAAATAGCGAAAGTTCCAAAGCCCGGTTTTGGCCATCGAGCGCCCCTTGCAGATCATTGGCGCGCAACTTCCTTGAGAGGGCCGGCAACAGCACCACGCCAATCGCCACACCAATCAGCCCCAATGGCAATTGGAACAAACGGTCGGCATAATAAAGAAATGCCGCACCCCCGACAAAACCCGTGGCCAGTTGTGTGGCAATCAACAGATTGATCTGGGTGATGCCACCGGAGATTAGTCCGGGTACTGACAGTTTCAGAACACGTTTTACTTCCCCCGTAAGCCTGGGCTTGCCCGGCACAACTTTGGCACCAGCCCGATAGGCCGCAGTCAGCAGCAGCAGCAATTGAACCACACCCGAAACCGTCACCGCCCAAGCCAGCATGCGACCCGTGGCAGGCGAGTTTCCAAGCCCCAGATACCAGGCCGCCATGGCAAACAGGATGACCACGATGTTGAGAAAAATCGGTGCGGCAGCAGGTGCGGTAAAGCGGTTCAGGCTATTGAGAATGCCACCGAACAACGCCGTCAGCGACATCATGCCGAGATAGGGAAAACAGATTTGGGTGAGTTCGGTTGAAAGCGCCAGTTTCTCACCCGTAAATCCCTTGGCATAATAGGGCATCAGCCATGGCATTGCGATCATGGCAAGGGCGCAAAACAAAATCATCCAGGTGAACAACGCCGACAGCATGTCACGCCCGAAAGCGAGGGCGTTGTCTTTTCCCGCCTCTTCCATCTTGCGGGCAAACTGTGGCACGAAGGCATTGTTGAATGCTCCCTCGGCAAACAGCGCCCGAAACAAATTCGGCAAACGCTGCGCCACCACAAAGGCCTCAGCCACCGCGCCGGTGCCCAGCATGAAAGCAATCAATTGATCCCTGACAAAGCCAAGCAACCGACTGACCAGCGTAAGACCACCAACCTTGGCAGCAGATTTCATCAGGGACATGGGAAGCCTTTGGGGCGGCATGGGTTTGGATTTCGTTGCTGTGTCACTGGGGCGGATGCTGCGGAATGTGGCCAGCAAAGGGACCTCATCCGCCCCGTTGGGGCACCTTCTCCATCTGCGATGGAGAAGGGACGATGTTTGGCATTTGTCCCTTCTCCACGCCTTCGTGGAGAAGGTGCCCGAAGGGCGAATGAGGTCCCTTTGGCGGTCACATCAAGTCCCCGTCTTCAACACTGCATCACGCGGTGCCAGAACATCCATCAGCGCATGTTCAATCTTTTTGGCCCGCGCTGCATTTTCAATTTTTGCCCCCGTCAAATCCGTCACATAGAACACATCGATGGCTTTCTCTCCGAACGTTGTGACATGGGCCGAGGCGATGTTGAGATTGAGTTGGAAAAGTGCATCCGTCAGATGATGCAACAGCCCCACCCGGTCAAGCCCATTGATTTCGATCACCGTCTGGCGGTTCGACGAAGCGTTGTCGATGATGACGCGGGGTTCCACCTGGAAGGCATTGGCGCGGTATTCTGTCTTGCGGGCCTGGGCCATGGCTTCTTTCAGCCGCAATTGTCCGCGCAAAGCTTTGGTGATGGTATCAGCAATGCGCTGGGCACGCCGCTGCTCATCCTTTTCATCGGCAAATTCCCGTTGCAATAAAATCGTGTCCAGCGCCATGCCGTCGGTTGTGGTAAAAATCTGGGCGCCAATGATATTGCCATTGGCCGCTGCACAGGCCCCCGTGATGGTGGCCAGCAGACGTGGATGATCAGGCGCAAAAATGGTGATCTCCGTGACGGCTGCAAAGGCATCTGAGGTCACGTCAGTGGTCACATCCCGGGGTGAAGCGCGGGCAATCAATGCATGATGGCGCAATTGTTGTTCCACCGGAACATTCAGCCAATAGGCATCGTAGTGGCGTTGGGTAACCACTGTTTTTTCTGCATCGTCGAGTGCAGGCATTTTTGCAAAGAACAGTTGTTGCGCATCCGACACACGTTCCTTGCGCGAAACTGCCGTATGTCCACCGGTCAGAACCGGTTCAGTTTCCACATAAAGTGTACGCAGCAATTGTCCCTTCCAGCCATTCCAAACACCGGGGCCAACGGCGCGAATATCGGCCACCGTGAGTATGAGCAGGAGTTTCAGGCGTTCCGGGCTTTGCACAATCGACGTAAAATCCAGAATGGTTTTGAAATCATTGAGGTCGCGCATCTGGGCTGTTTCGCTCATCAGCAAATGCCAGCGGATCAGCCAGGCCACGGTCTCGGTTTCGGCAGAAGAAAGACCAAGCCTGGGACAAATATCCCGTGCCATGCGTTCACCGGCAATCGAATGATCTTCGGGCCTGCCCTTGGCTATGTCATGGAAAAGCCCAGCCACATAAAGTGCGCGCCGCGATGTGAGGGTGGGGAAAAGCTGTGCAGCCATCGGATGGTCTTCGGCAAGCTCTCCGCTTTCAATGCCGCGCAACACCCCAACAGTCCGCAGCAGATGCTCGTCAACGGTAAAATGGTGGTACATGTTGAACTGCATCATGGCGACGATGCGGCCAAATTCCGGGATAAACCGTCCGAGAACACCAGCCTCATTCATTGATCGCAGGATGGTTTCAGGATCAGCGGTCTCGGTGAGGATCTCCAAAAACAAAGCGTTGGCTTCCGGGCTCTGCCGCAAGCTTTCGTCAATCCGCCGCAAAGACCCTTGCATTTGTTTTAATGCATCGGGATGAATTTCAATGCCTTGCTGTGCCGCCAGTTTAAAAATCCGGATGAAGTTGACTGGGTCTTCGGCAAAAGCCTGTTCATTGGTGATAGCAAGCCGCCCCGCTTCCAGTTGGAAATCTTTTGGCAGGCTTGTGCTGCGCGACACCTTGGGCAGGAATTTTCCGATAAGCCGTGACAAGGAAGGCGCATCCTTCAAATGCTTGGCTTCCAGACTCGCACAAAATATGCGCGTGAGATTGCCGACATCCCGGGCCATCAGAAAATAATGCTTCATGAAGCGCTCGACATGCTTCAAGCCACGATGGGCCTTGTAGCCCAGCCGCTCGGCCAGATCGCTTTGCACGTCGAATGAAAGCTTGTCTTCGCCGCGCTTACTAATAAAATGCAAATGGCACCGCACCGCCCACAGAAAATCCTCGCACTTCTGGAAACGCCGCAGTTCATCCTTGGTAAACACGCCCTTCTCCGCCAACTCATCGGGCGAATTTGCATCAAACAAAAACTTGGCGATCCAGAACAGCGTGTGGAGATCGCGCAGTCCGCCCTTGCCATCCTTGATGTCGGGCTCCACGGCATAGCGGCTGAGGCCATACCTGCTGTGGCGTTGGTCGCGCTCTGCCAGCTTGTCGGCCACAAAAGACCTAGCCCCCTTCTGCACGAGGTTGCGACGATAGCGATGGATCATGTCAGCAAACAACTTGACATTGCCCGCCACAAACCGCGCTTCGAGCAGGGACGTTAAAATGGTCGTGTCACTGCGGGCGAGGCTCAGGCAATCATCAATGGTGCGGGTGGCATGTCCAACTTTCTGCCGCGCATCCCACAGGGCATAGAGGATAAACTCCACCAGTTTGGGCGTCGCCTCGGTGATTTTGTCAGGCACCAGAAACAACAGGTCGATGTCGGACCCCGGCGCCAGGGTGCCCCGGCCATAACCACCCACGGCGATGACGGCAAGCCCCGTGGCCTCCACAGAAGTGGCATGGGCCGCACAAGCCAAAGCCAAAAGACCCCGGACAATCTCGTCTTGCTGTTGTGACAATTCAATGGCGCAATTGGTGCCATGGCCCGAGGCAAGCAGATTGGCTTCGGCGCTTTTCCGGATCAAGCTGAGATGATCGCGCACCTCGGCCGACGCCTTGTTGCGCAAGTCCAAATTGTCGGCGGCACCGGCGCGCAAGGCCAGGAGCCGTGACACAAAAGTGGTCTCTGGTGAATCGGCAACCATCATGCCCCCTCCTTATCCGCCAGACCCTTCAAGGCATAGAGCAAATCATGGGCTTCGCGGGGGCTGAGATTATCAGGTGCGATGGCCGCCAGTTTTTCCCGCAAGCTATCAATGCGGGGAGCCGGAGCTGGGCTGGGCACGCTACGAAACAACGGCAGGTCAGAAAGCAATTGTGAAGGCGTTGCACCATCGCGCTGGTTTTCAAGTTTGGTCAACACATCCTGGGCCCGGGCAATGACCGATGCTGGCAATCCCGCCAGCCGTGCCGCCTGAATGCCATAGGAACGATTGGCCGAGCCTCTTTGCACTTGATGCAGAAACACAATGTCGCCCTTCCATTCCCTGACCGCCATGGTCATGCAGACCAGGCGATCAAGACTCTGCGCCAGTGACGTCAGTTCGTGATAATGCGTGGCAAACAGGGCACGGCAGCGATTGACACTGTGCAGATATTCCAGCGTCGCCCAGGCAATCGAAAGTCCGTCAAAGGTCGCCGTGCCCCGGCCAATCTCATCGAGAATGACCAGCGAGCGGGCCGTGGCCTGATTGAGTATGGCAGCGGTTTCGACCATTTCCACCATGAAGGTGGAGCGTCCCCGGGCCAGATCATCAGCCGCCCCCACCCGGCTGAACAGCCGGTCAACACAGCCGATATGGGCTGATGCGGCGGGCACAAAGGCCCCCATCTGGGCCATCACCACAATGATCGCATTTTGCCTGAGGAAGGTGGATTTGCCCGCCATGTTGGGGCCCGTTAGAAGCCAGAGTGCCGGATCATCAATACCGAGATCACAGTCATTGGCCATGAAACGGCTTTCAGCATTCTTGGCAAGTGCCGCCTCAACCACCGGGTGACGCCCTTCAACAATCTGGAAGGCCGTTGAGCTGTCAACGAGGGGGCGCACATGACGTTGTTCTTCAGCCAGTTGGGCAAGGGCTGCAAGGCAATCGAGATCAGCAAGGGCCGCAGCACAGGTCGAGATGCTGACGCTGAATTTCGTTGTGGCCGCAACCAGCGCCTCGAAAATTTCAAGCTCAATGGCCAAGGCGCGGCCCGCCGCCACGCCGATCTTTTGCTCAAGTCCCGCCAATTCATTTGTGGAAAACCGCATGGCCCCGGCCATGGTCTGGCGGTGATAATATTTGATAATGCCTTCAGCATCTTGCATGGCGTCGGCCTGGGCTTGTGGCACTTCGATAAAATAACCCAGTACATTGTTGTGTTTGATCTTGAGATTCTTCAATCCCGTACGCGCCGCATAATGGGCTTGCAGGGCAGCGATGACACCGCGTGTTTCGTCGCGCAAAGCCCGCATCTCGTCGAGTTCGACGTGAAAGCCCTTGGCCACAAAACCACCATCGCGGGCCAGCAGTGGCAGATTTTCACCCAAGGCCTTTTGCATATGCAAGGCATGGGCCAATGGAGACTGAAGCAAGTCGCCCAAAAGTGAGCCAATCACCTGTGGCAGATCATGTTGCGGCATGACACCAGCAATGGTGTGGGAAAGTGCAATCCCCAGCGCCAGGCTTGCCAGATCACGCGGTGAGCCACGCCGCGCCGTCACCCGCGCCAGCGCCCGCTCAAGGTCAGGCATGGCTTTCAGGTGTTGTCGCAGGTTTTGCCGGGCGCTGTCATTGTCATGAAACCAGCCCACCCCATCAAGCCGCCGGTTGATGGCATCCGCCTGCGCCAGAGGTCGCGCCAAGATTGCCGCAAGCCGTCTGGCCCCTGCTGCCGTCACCGTGCGATCCATCACCGCAAGCAAGCTACCTTGTCGCGTGCCCTGCATGGTTTTCGATAACTCAAGATTGGCGCGGGTTGCTGCATCAATCATTAGCCCCTGTTCAGCTGTATCGTGCCGGGGTGGCCGCAAATGCGGCATGGCCGCAACTTGCGTCAGGGACACATAATCGAGCAAGGCTCCCAAAGCCGCCAATTCAGCCCTAGAAAAATCGCCAAAGCCCAGTGTTGTCGCCACATTGAAATGGCTTTTCAAACGATGCTCGGCGGTCTGGCTGTCAAAGCGGCTTTGTGGCAATGGCGATGGTGAGGCATCGGTGACAGCCAACGCAGTTCGAACAACTTCCAAATCCATCAGATTATCCGCCAACAGGATTTCACTGGGGGCAAGCCTTGCCACGTCTGCCGCCAACCTTTGCGGTGTCGTTGTTGTAACGGCAAATTCACCCGTTGAAATGTCAGCGTACGAAAGCGCCCATGCGTCGCTACCCTTGTGCCATACGAGGCACGCCAGATAATTGGTGGCACTGACATCCAGAAGCGTGTCTTCGGTCAGCGTTCCTGGTGTGACGAGGCGCACCACATCGCGCTTCACCACCGACTTGGGCCCACGCTTTTTCGCTTCGGCCGGGTCTTCCAGTTGTTCACAAATCGCCACCCGGTGGCCATGGCGGATGAGCTTGTGCAGATAGTGGTCAACCGCATGCACTGGCACGCCGCACATGGGAATATCCTCGCCCAGATGTTTGCCGCGTTTTGTCAGCGCAATGCCTAACGTGGCGGAAGCTTTCACCGCATCATCAAAAAACAGCTCGTAAAAATCCCCCATCCGATAGAACAACAGCACATCCGGATGGCCAGCCTTCACCCCATGATATTGCGCCATCATCGGCGTCAAAACCGGGGATGCAATAAGTTCGGCAGAAGGCACTGAAACGTCCATGAGGGCGAAATAGCAGAATTGGACAAAAATAACATGGGAAGCGTTGCAGATATTACATGGCCTCCTTGCTTGTGGAAATCCGCATGAACACCTAGGCTTGGCCAACGGCAACAAAAGGCACGTCCCCAACCATGGCTCTCCCTCCCAACCGCGCGATGTCCCGTCCTTCCATAACCGACGAAGAAGCCTTGGAATTCCATAAGCGCGGCAAACCCGGCAAGCTGGAAATCAACCCGACAAAACCCATGGCCACCCAGCGGGATTTGTCCCTTGCCTATAGTCCGGGCGTGGCTGTTCCGGTCAAGCGCATCGCCGAAAATCCCGATGCCGCCTATGACTACACAGCCAAGGGAAACCTCGTGGCTGTCATCTCCAACGGCACGGCGATTCTGGGCCTGGGAGATTTGGGCGCACTGGCCTCAAAACCCGTGATGGAAGGCAAGGCCGTGTTGTTCAAGCGCTTTGCCGATGTTGATTCGATTGATCTTGAGGTCGACACGAAGGATGTCGAGGCTTTCATCGGGGCTGTCCGTTACCTTGGCCCCACCTTTGGCGGCATCAACCTTGAAGATATCAAAGCCCCTGATTGTTTCGTCATCGAACAGCGCCTGCGTGAACTCATGGACATTCCAGTTTTCCATGATGACCAGCATGGCACGGCCATCATCGCCACCGCCGCCCTCATCAACGCCTTGCACATCACCGGCCGCTCCCTGAAAGATTTCAAACTTGTGTGCAATGGGGCAGGTGCCGCAGCCATCGCTTGTGTGGAACTCATCAAGTCCCTGGGCGTTCCCAACCAGAACATCATCCTCTGTGATTCAAAAGGTGTCGTCTACAAAGGCCGCAGCGAAGGCATGAACCAATGGAAGTCCGCCCATGCGGTTGAAACTGATCGCCGCAGCCTTGCCGAGGCCATGGACGGTGCTGATGTATTTTTTGGTCTGTCGGTGGCGGGTGCGCTGACCCCGTCCATGGTCAAATCCATGGCGCGGCAACCCATCATCTTTGCCATGGCCAATCCCGATCCTGAAATCCTGCCGGAAGAAGTTCATGCGGTGCGCGATGATGCCCTGATGGCAACGGGACGCTCGGATTATCCCAACCAAGTCAATAACGTGTTGGGCTTTCCCTATATCTTCCGGGGTGCCTTGGACGTCAGGGCCAGAACCATCAATGACGAAATGAAAGTGGCGGCCGCCCGCGCCCTTGCGGCGCTGGCCCGCGAAGATGTGCCCGATGAAGTGGCAGCCGCCTATCACGGTTCGCGGCTGTCGTTTGGCCGGGACTACTTGATCCCGGTTCCGTTCGACCCCCGGTTGATTTCGCGCATTCCCGTGGCCGTTGCCAAGGCCGCCATGGAATCAGGCGTGGCACGATTGCAACTTCCAGACCTCAACGCCTACGCCGCCCAGCTCTCGGCCCGGCTTGATCCCATTGCCGGCACCCTGCAAAAAGTTTTCAACCAGGTGCGCAGCAATGCCAAACGCGTGGTCTTCGCCGAAGGTGAAGAGGACCGGATGATCCGCGCCGCCAATGCCTTCGCCGCCAACGGTCTTGGCACAGCAGTCCTGATTGGCCGCGAAAGCGTCATTGAGGAAACCCTGAAAGCCTCAGGACTCGAACTCCATGAAAATGTCGAGATCAGCAATGCCCGCATAACCGAACGAAATCTGGACTATGCCAATCACCTCTATAACAGATTGCAGCGCGAGGGCTTCCTGCTCCGCGATTGCCAACGCATGGCCAATCAGGATCGTAACGTCTTCGCTGCCTGCATGGTGGCCTTGGGCGATGCCGATGCCATGGTAACGGGCCTGACCCGCAATTTCTCCGTGGCACTCGACAATGTGCGCCGCGCCCTCGATGTCAGCCCCGGTCGAACCGCCATTGGTGTGTCCATGGCGCTGGTCGGAGGACGCACGGTTTTCATCGCCGACACGTCAATCCATGAACTGCCGAGTTCAGAAGAACTGGCCAGCATCGCGCAGGAAGCGGCTTTTGTCGCACGGCGCTTTGGCTATGAACCGCGCGTGGCATTTCTGTCCTATTCCACCTTCGGTTATCCCAAAGGCGAGCGGGCGGCTTACGTCAAACGCGCCGTCGAGATTTTGACCGAGCGCCAGGTTGACTTTGAGTTTGATGGCGAGATGACAGCGGATGTGGCCTTGTCCAAGGAAGCCATGGCGCTTTATCCGTTCTGCCGCCTGACCGGAACCGCCAATGTGCTGGTCATGCCCGCCGCCCATTCAGCTTCGATCTCGACCAAGATGTTGCAGCAACTCGGTGGTGTGACAGTGATAGGGCCACTCCTCACAGGTCTAACCCGACAAGTCCAAATCGCCTCCATGTCAGCGACCACCAATGATATTTTAAACTTGGCAGCGATTGCGGCGTTTTAGAAATTGCCGTAAAACGGACTTGGGTCGCACCCTTCGAGGCTCGAAGGGTGCGCCTTGTTAAGAATTGAGTTTTTAGCAACATTCTACAGCATCGGGCGGTCAATTGTAGTGGATCACACTTTTTTCGTCATTCCAAATCGCTTACTCCGCTGCGCTGCACGCGCGTTTGAAATAATGTAGTTTTTTGGATTAGACTGACTGCCCGATGCTCTAGGCCGCAGCAATGCGCGCGGGAGCCAACACGCGTGCCAGTGCCTCTTCCAGGTCATGCCGTTCAAACGGCTTTGCCAGATGACCGTTCATGCCGAGGGAAAGACACAAGGCTGCTTCATGGGGGCCGGCATTGGCTGTCAGGGCCAGAATGGGAATCGGCAACCATTTGTTGGCAACCTCAAGTCCACGCCAGGCCACCACGGTATCGCGCCCATTCATCACAGGCATTTCCATGTCCATCAGGATCACATCAAAATTCCGGTCCTTTTCCAGCAGCGCCAAGGCTTCCCGGCCATTGTTGACGCGCCGTGCCGTATGCCCGGCCTTTGCCAACAGTGTTGTGGCCAGCAAGGCATTGACGTCGGTGTCCTCAACCAAAAGAATATGGAGAGGTTTCACTTTGGCCGATTTGCGCTTTGCGTTCTTGGCAAGTTTTCGAAGACTGCGCGTAGCTGTTTCAAGCACATGGTCATCGCGCGCTGTCAACAGATTGGTCAATGCCGAGCGGCGCACCGGTTTCAACAGATAGCCGGTGGTCAAGGGTGACGCCAGGAGATGTTGCGCGGCGCGACGTTCTTCAGGTTTTAGCAACACCCAAATCTGCGGCACCTGCTTGGCCCGCTGGAAATGCCCATGGATTTGTTCTGCAGATGCGCGATCACAGATAACGGCTGATGTGGTTTTGTCTGGTGTCCAACTCGTCACCTCGGCACCGAGATCCTCCAAAGCTTTTTGCAAAAGGCAGGCAGCAGGTCCAGGTGTCAGGGCCAGGGCATAGCTCCGGCCTTCCAAGTTTCCAGCCCCCGCCGCCACCTGTTTCACCAGCGGTTTTGCGAACACCAAATGGAAAGTTGTGCCTTGCCTTGGCTGGCTCGACACTTCAAGTGTGGCTGCCATGGACCGGGCCAGTTTGCGGCTGATGTGAAGCCCCAGCCCGGTGCCGCCAAAACGCCGCTCAGTCTGTTCGTTGGCCTGGACAAACTCGCCAAATACCCGCTGCAACTCGGTCTCATCCATGCCAATGCCGGTATCTCTCACATCGATGCACAGGCACGATTGGTCATTCAGGAAGGCGTTGATTTCAATGCCACCAGTTTCAGTGAACTTGATCGCGTTGCCACTGAGATTGAACAACACCTGTCGAAGATGCAGGTCATTAACGGCGACATGCCGCGGCACATCTGGGGAAATATAGGCGGAAATCTCCAGTCCCTTGGCATGGGCCCGGGGAGCCATCAATTCGGTGACGGTTTCAATCAGCACTTCAAGATCAATCGAGCCACTGCGGTGTTTTTGCAGGGCCTCGGATTTTGCCGTGTCGAGTAATTCATCGAGAATCGACAACAAGCTGCGGGCCGATGAGTTGGCGATTGTCGCATAGTTTTTCTGTTCGGGTGAAAGTTCGGTTTCCAGCATCAGGCCCAACATGCCGATTACGCCGTTGAGGGGGGTGCGGATTTCATGGCTCATGGTGGCGAGTACGCGGGATTTATCGAGCACCACGGCCTCTGCTTCAGCGCGGCGGGCTTCTGCTTCGGCGCGGCCACTAGCCAATTTGCGTTGGGTGTCCTGGTTATGCCGGCTCCACATCAAAAACAGGGCGGCACAGGAAAACAGTGTGCCACCAACCAGAATGGCAGCGGCCATCAGAAACGACTGTTGCTCACCCAGCTTGATTGCGGTTTTGAAAACCCCAACCATCAGCAGGGTTTCGGCCAGCAACAAGGCAGGCAGGCTCAGGCCAACGTCCATGAGTGAACGATCAGTTATTCGCCGTCCAAACAGCGGCTGGTAGGGTATGAGGCCAGAGCCCATGATGACGCGCATTTCCTTTGTTGCCAGGAACTGCTGTGGGTTAAATCACCTATTCTTTGTGAAAGATTTATCGAACAGAATTTCAATGAATCTTCGGTGAATCGCTTGTTAATGCCGTCACGCCGCCGCCCGCAGAGCTGCTGGTTTCTGGCGGTAACTCAAGGCTTCTGCCAGATTGAGGCGGCTGATGGTTTCTTTTCCGTCAAGATCGGCAATGGTGCGCGCAACCCGCAACACCCGGTGATAGCCCCGCGCCGACAATTTCATGGCCTCAGCGGCATCATGAATCAGGCTTTGGCATGCGGCATCCAGCGCCGCAATTTTCTCTAGCACCTTGCCGTCGGCTTGCGAGTTGATGCGCAGGTGGCCAAAGCCCAAGGCTTCAAACCGCTGGCGTTGCCGAAGTCTTGCAGCCGCTACCCGCAAGGCCACATCAGCGCTGGTTTCCTTGGGGGCAGGCAACGTCATGTCGGAAGCTCGCAAGGCTGAAAGCTCCATCTGGATATCCATGCGGTCAAGCAGCGGGCCAGAAATCCGCGACTGATATTCAGAAGCACAGCGCGGGCCTTGCCGACAGTGATGCCCCGGCTCTCCCGCCATGCCGCATTTGCAGGGGTTCATGGCGGCGACAAGCTGGAAGCGGGCCGGGAAAGTCACATGGTAATTAGCCCGCGCCACCACCGCCTCCCCTGATTCCATCGGTTGCCGCAGAGCTTCCAAAACGCGCGGCTGAAACTCCGGCAATTCGTCCAGAAACAACACACCATGATGGGCCAGCGCCATTTCACCCGGCTTGGCCCGCAGGCCTCCGCCGACAAGGGCTGGCATGGAGGCCGAATGATGCGGCGCGCGGAACGGCCGACGCCTGGTCAATTGTCCACTTTTGAGTTCGCCACCCAACGACGCGATGATGGAAATATCCAGCATTTCTCGGGGCTCCAGCGGTGGCAGGATGGACGGTAGCCGCTGGGCCAGCATGGATTTTCCAGCCCCCGGTGGCCCCACCATCAAAAAGTGATGGCCGCCCGCCGCGGCCACTTCAATCGCCCGTTTGGCGGCTTCCTGGCCCTTGATGTCGGAAAGGTCAGGCAATTCGGTTTTGTCGTCAGAAACCGTGGGCTTGGGCCGCGTCAAAACTTGCGTACCCTTCACATGGTTGATGATCTGGATCAGCGATTGCGGGGCCAGAATATCAACCTCTTCGCCAGCCCACGCCGCTTCTGCGCCAGAAGCTTTCGGGCAAATCAGACCAAGCCCATGGGAGTGCGCCGCCATGGCCGCAGGCAGTGCACCCGCAACCGCCAGAATACTGCCATCCAGCGCCAGCTCACCCACCACAGCATAACGATCGAGAAAATCCGGGGGGATCACGCCAAGGGCTGAAAGTACCGCCAAAGCAATCGGCAAATCATAGTGGCTGCCTTCCTTGGGCAGATCAGCAGGCGACAGGTTGACGACCAGCCGTTTGCCGGGCAGGGCCAAACCGATGGCATGCAACGCTGCCCGCACCCGCTCGCGGCTTTCACCCACCGCCTTGTCGGGCAGGCCCACCACGCTGAACACGGTTTGCCCCGACACAAATTGCGCCTGGCAATCCACCAGCACACCATGAACGCCCTGAAAAGCGATCGTCCCCACCCGCGATGTCATGTCCCAGCCTCCCCATGTCAGGCAGGTCATTCGCAAGTGGCCAAAGGGACCTCATCCGGCGCGTTGCGCCACCTTCTCCACGAAGGCGTGGAGAAGGGACAATGATTGCAACCTGTCCCTTCTCCAACGAAGTTGGAGAAGGTGGATCGGGCGAAGCCCGAGACGGATGAGGTCCCTTTGGCGGACCCATGCGACGGCCCTGCCAATACAAGTAAGACGTTAGCCCGACTTCTTTCCGTCGCGCAAGAACAAAAAAAGAACGAACCTCTATCCCTCAGCCTTGGCAATGCCAACCAGAGCCGGGCGCAAACAGCGTTCACCCACAGCATAGCCCGATTGGACTTCCTGCATGATGATGCCGGGGGGGCGTTCGGATGTTGGCACTTCAAACATCGCCTGATGGTAGTTCGGATCAAACTTCTGGCCGATGGTTTCAACCCGGCGTATATTATGACGCTGGAACACATTGAGCAATTCCCGCTCGGTCATTTCAATGCCGTCGAGAAATTTCTTCATGATGTCATCAATGATATTGCGTTCGTCGGGTGGCACGGCAGCAAGCGTGCGCGACAGGCTGTCAGCCACGCCGAGCAAATCCCGGGCAAAATTCGACGCGGCATAAAGTGTGGCTTCGGCCTTTTCCCGTTCCATCCGCTTGCGCAAGTTTTCCATATCGGCGGCAAGCCGCAACATGCGGTCCTTGTTGCCAGCCAGATCTTCCTTCAACGTGGCGATTTCGAGATCACGCGGGTCATCCGGAGCCGCTGCCAAAATCTCGTCAGCCATTGCCTCAAGGTTCACGGCTTCTGCGTCCACGGGCTGTTGTTCAGGCGTCTCGTTCATCTCAAATCCAAATTTCAAATTATGGGGTTGCTGGGCCTGCATATCGGCGGGCTGCGCCTAAAAATCAAGGGACCACTGCTTTCGATAGCAGTTTGCCGACAACCTTGGCCGTATAGTCCACCATCGGGATAATCCGGGCATAATTAAGCCGTGTCGGCCCAATTATGCCCAGCACACCCACAATCTTGTCATCTTCATTGCGAAACGGTGCTGCAATCAGCGAAGACCCAGAGAGCGAAAACATCCGCGATTCGGCCCCAATAAAGATGCGAACACCCTCGGCATTTTCCGCCAGACCCAACAAATCCACCAATTCCCGCTTGTTTTCAATGTCCTCAAACAGCTTGCGAATGCGTTCAAGATCAGCCGCTGCCGCATTGTCTTCCAGCAGATTGGCCTGGCCCCGCACGATCAGCGACTTGGCATCCGGGTTGCCTTCACCCGCCCACACCGCCAGGCCGCTTTGCACCACACGGGCCGAAACATCATCCAGTTCATGGCGCAAATTCTCCACTTCCCGGGCCACCAGACCCTGCACTTCGCCCAGTGTCTTGCCCTGCGCCTTGGCCGAGAGATAATTCGAAGCCCGCATGAAAATTGACGCGGGCAAACCGGGCGGCACATCAATCACCCGGTTTTCCACATTGCCGTCTTCCGTTACCAAAATGACCAAGGCGCGGCCCGGCGACAGGTTGACAAATTCAATGTGTTTCAAACGGGCGTTGAGTTTGGGCGACAACACCACACCAGCACATTGCGACAAGCCCGAGAGCAGCGACGTGGCATCGCCCAGCACATCCTGCAAACTGCGCTGACGATTGGCAGCTTTCACCTGTGCATCAATCCGCGCCCGTTCATCCGTGCCAAGCGAACCCACTTGCAAAAGTGCATCAACAAAAAACCGCAGGCCGATATCAGTGGGGATACGGCCTGCTGAGGTATGGGGCGATGTGATCAATCCTGAATCTTCAAGGTCCATCATCACATTGCGGATTGATGCTGGCGACAGGGAAGAGGGCAGGGTCTTCGAGATAGTCCGCGAGCCCACTGGTTCGCCTGTCTCAAGATAGGTATCCACCAGATGCTTGAAAACACCGCGGGCGCGGGCATCCATGCTTGAAAGCAGCGTTGGCTTGTCGTCGATGGGTTTTTGTAACGTCATGGACCCAAGATAGAGGCTTGGCTTTCCTTTTCAAGCAAACTTGTTCTATGAGGCCCCATCATTGAAAAGGATCCCCGAATGCGCCCTTCTGGCCGTAAACCCGACCAACTCCGCCCCGTAAGCTTTACCCGTGGTTTTACCAAACATGCCGAAGGCTCATGCCTCGTCAAATTCGGTGATACCCATGTGCTGGTCACCGCCTCGCTGGAAGAAAAACTGCCACCTTGGCTGAAAGGTCAGGGCAAAGGCTGGGTCACCGCTGAATATGGCATGTTGCCACGCGCCACTCATGACCGCACCCGCCGCGAAGCTGCCGCCGGCAAACAATCCGGCCGTACCCAGGAAATCCAGCGCCTCATCGGACGCTCAATGCGAGCCGTGGTCGATCTTGTGGCCTTGGGCGAACGCCAGATCACCCTGGACTGTGACGTGTTGCAAGCCGATGGCGGCACCCGCACAGCCTCGATCACCGGGGCCTGGGTGGCACTTCATGATTGTCTCAAGGGCATGGAAGCCCGTGGGCTGTTCAAAACCTTTCCGCTGAAAGACCATGTCGCCGCCATTTCCTGCGGTATCCACGGCACCACACCTGTGCTGGACCTCGACTATATCGAGGACTCATCAGCAGGCACCGATGCGAATTTTGTCATGACCGGATCAGGCGGCATCATCGAAATCCAGGGTACGGCAGAAGGTGCACCCTTTAGCGAAGCCGATCTCCACGCCCTGCTCGGCCTTGCCAAATCCGGCATCACCGATCTGGTGAAAATGCAACGGGAAGCCGTTGCCTGATGCGCAAGTTAACCGGCCAAAAAATCATCATTGCCACCCACAACAAGGGCAAGCTGGAAGAGTTCCGCCAGCTCTTCGCCGCTCATGGCATGGATGTGGTGAGCGCTGGTGAATTGGGTCTGCCTGAACCAGTTGAAACTGAAAACACCTTCAAAGGCAATGCCCGCATCAAGGCCATGTCGGCCATGCAAGCCACCGGGCTGATTACGCTGTCGGATGACTCCGGCCTTTGCGTTGATGCCCTGAATGGCGATCCCGGCGTTTACACCGCCGATTGGGCTGGTCCCCAGCGCGACTGGATGATGGCCATGCGGCTGGTGGAAGAAAAGCTGCAAGCCGCTGGGGCTGATACGACAGCCAAACGCAGTGCCAGTTTCAACTGTACGCTTTGTGTGCTGTGGCCCGATGGTGAAGAACGTTTCTTTGTCGGCCGTGCGCCCGGCCATCTCACCTGGCCGCCGCGCGGCCAATGGGGCCATGGCTATGATCCGGTGTTTGTGCCCGACGGCGAGAACATGACTTTTGGTGAAATGAGTCATGAGAAAAAGAACGCAATTTCCCACCGGGCGTGGGCGCTGAAGAAAATGTTTGGGGTGTTGTTTTGAGAGCGAAAGTAAGGGACCTCATCAGTCGCGTTGCGACAGCTTCTCCAGAGGAGAAGCGACAATCACCGCTGATTGAACAATGTCCCTTCCCCTTTGGGGAAGGTGGCGCAACGCGCCGGATGAGGTCCCTTCGACCATGAACTCCGCCTTCGGCATCTACATCCACTGGCCGTTCTGCAAAGCCAAATGTCCTTACTGCGATTTCAACAGCCACGTCCGCCATCAAGCCGTGAACAGCATGGCCTTTGCCAAAAGCCTCGCAACTGAACTCGCCTGGAATGCCCAACACACCAAGGGCCGCACCGTCTCAAGCATATTCTTCGGCGGCGGCACACCTTCGCTGATGCCCCCTCAAGCGGTGGCCCTTGTATTGGACAGCATTGCAAAACTGTGGCCCATTGCGCCGGATGCCGAGATAACCCTCGAAGCCAACCCCACCAGCGTTGAAGCTGAAAACTTCCGGGGCTACCGCACGGCTGGCGTTAACCGTGTCTCCGTCGGCGTGCAATCACTTGTTGAAGACGATCTCAAAGCCTTGGGCCGTCAGCATTCACCCGAAGAAGCCCTTGCCGCCTTCCGGCTTGCCGCAAAAATCTTCCCCCGCGTCTCCTTTGACATGATCTACGCCAGACCGCATCAAACCCTCGAAAGTTGGAAAGCCGAATTGGCCCGCGCCCTCGCCGAACAGCAGGGCCACATGTCGCTTTATCAACTCACCATCGAACCCGAAACCCGTTACGCCGACCTCCATGCCGCAGGCAATCTGGTCATCCCCTCTGACGATCTCTCCGCCGATCTCTATGACATCACGCAAGAATTGACATCAGCCGCAGGCCTGCCCTGCTACGAAATCTCCAACCACGCCAAGCCAGGTCACGAGAGCCAGCACAACTTGCTCTACTGGCGCTATGGCGAATATGTCGGCGTCGGCCCCGGTGCCCATGGCCGTCTTCTCGATGGCGACAATGTGATTGCCACCGCAACCGAAAAACATCCTGAGACTTGGCGAAAACTGGTTGAGACACAAGGCCACGGCGTGATCACGCGAGACGATACATCACCACCTTCTCAAGCCCGCGAACAATTATTGATGGGCCTCCGGATCAGCGAAGGCATCGATCTCCAGCGTTATGAAAAACTGGCAGGCCGGCCCATGGCGCAGGAAAAAATCCGCGCCATGATGGACCTCGGCATGGTCACCATGACAAGCAATTCCCGCCTCGCCGCCACGCAAAGCGGACGCCGCGTGCTCAACGCAGTGATTGCCGAATTGGCGGATTGACAAAACTTCCGCTATGACTTTAGCATGACCGAGACCACCCGCAACTATCACATCGGCCCACACGCCTTCCCGGCTGATCGCTTGCCACCGGGGCTTTATCTGGTGCCAACCCCCATCGGCAATCTGGGCGATATCACCTTGCGGGCCTTGCAAGTTCTGGCGGCGGCGGATTTCATTTACTGCGAAGACACCCGCGTCACCATCAAGCTGCTAGATCGTTACGGCATCAAGGGACGACTCAAATCCTACCACGACCACAACACCGAACTCTCTGGCAAGGTCGTCAAGCTGGATATTGCCTCAGGCCACGCTATTGCCCTGTGCAGCGACGCCGGAACACCTCTCATTTCCGACCCAGGATTTCCGCTGGTGCGCGATTTGCTGGCGGCGGGCCTGAAAGTCGAAGCCTTGCCCGGCGCTTCAGCCCTGTTGCCGGCCTTACAAATCGCAGGCTTCCCGACGGATCGTTTTACCTTTCTGGGATTTCTCCCCCAAAAGCAAAGCGAACGCCTTCGCTTTTTGCAAGACATGGCGGCGCGATCCGAAACGCTGGTCGTTTATGAATCACCCCATCGCATTCTTGATTGTCTGGCCGACATGGAAACAACATTTGCCAGACGCCGATTATCAGTCTCGCGCGAAATTTCAAAACTCCACGAAGAAACATTGCGCGGCACCGCCACCGAAGTTCTCGCAATTCTCAACCTCCGCCCCAGCATCAGGGGCGAGTTCGTTGTCGTCATCGAACCGCAAGAACCTGTGGCCGAAATTGCCAGCGATGCAGAAATCCTCGCGGCCATTGCAACAGCCGTGAAAGAACATCCCGCCAGCAAGGCCGCCAGCCTTGTATCCAAAAAATACAATCTACCGCGTGATGAAATCTATGCCAAGATTCTGAACTTGAAGGGCAAAACGTGAATCGTTCGCGGCAGGATGCTGAACGACACGGCCACCGCGCCGAACTGGTGGCGCTTTGGTTTCTGCGTTGCAAGGGCTACAAGCTTTTGGCCCAGCGCTATAAATCTCCTGCTGGTGAAATCGACCTGATCATGCGGCGTGGGCGTACCACGGCCTTCATCGAAGTCAAGGCGCGGATGACCGTGGATCAAGCCGTCCTCGCCGTCACCACTTACCAGTCCAAACGCATCGCCACAGCCGCCGCTTTTTACACGTCACAAAATGACAGGGCAGCCAAGTCCTATTGCCGGTTTGACATTGTCGCCGTGCCTTCCTACCTCTGGCCCACACACATTGAAAATGCCTTCCATGGCAATTAACTGGGGGAACTGAACCATGAAACTGAATGTCGCCGTCCAGATGGACCCCATTGCCTCAATCGACATCACGGGCGATTCAACCTTCGCCATGATGCTGGAGGCCCAGCGCCGCGGCCACAGCTTGTTTCACTACCATGTGAAATCTCTGGCCCTGCAGAGTGGTGTGCTGTCGGCTCGCGGTGAGCAAGTTATCGTGCGCGATGAGAAGGGCAATCATTTCACCGCTTCCGAGCCGGAAAAAATTGATCTGGCCTCACAACACGTCATCCTGATGCGGCAAGACCCGCCCTTCGACATGGGTTACATCACTTCCACCCACATGCTGGAAGCCATTCATCCCAAAACCCTTGTCGTCAATGATCCGGCAGAAGTGCGCAATGCGCCCGAAAAACTTTATGTGCTGGGTTTTCGTCAATTCATGCCTGAAACCCTGATCACCCAGGATGTGAGAGAGATCGATGCGTTTCGCCGCATCCATGGCGACATCATTTTAAAACCGCTTTATGGCAATGGTGGTGCGGGCGTATTCCGCACCCATGACGAAGACCAGAACTTCACCTCGCTGCTCGAACTGTTTGCCCATGCTTATAAGGAGCCCTGGATCGCCCAGAAATATTTGCCCGAAGTTCGCAAAGGCGACAAGCGCATCATCCTCGTCGATGGCAAAATCGCCGGCGCCATCAACCGCGTTCCCGCCGCCCATGACAACCGCTCCAACATGCATGCGGGCGGCACGGCAGAACCCGCCACCCTCACCAAACGCGAACATGAAATCTGCGAGGCCATCGGCCCAGACCTGAAAAAGCGTGGGCTCATCTTCACCGGCATTGATGTCATCGGCGACTACATCACCGAAATCAACGTCACATCGCCCACCGGCATCAGACAAGTCAAACGCTTCGGCGGTGCCGATATTGCGTCCCTGATCTGGGATGCCATTGAAGCGCGGCTGTAATGCAACACGTCGGAACTCATTGCGACAGCCCTTCGAGGCCCGCGAAGGGCGGGCACCTCAGGGTGAGGGAAATTTGCGGTTACCCTCTC